>NZ_DASUFR010000189.1:0-23942 GCF_036274455.1 Nocardioides sp.
GCGGCCTTCTTGGCCGGCGCGGCCTTCTTGGCCGGCGCGGCCTTCTTCGCCGTTGCCGCCTTCTTGGCCGGCGCGGCCTTCTTGGCCGGCGCGGCCTTCTTCGCGGGCGCGGCCTTCTTCGCCGGCGCCGCCTTCTTCGCCGGAGCCGCCTTCTTCGCCGGAGCCGCCTTCTTGGCGGCCGTCGCCGTGGTCTTCTTCGTCGCCGCGGCCTTGGCCGTGGTGCGCGCGGCGCCGGACGCCCCGGAGGTGGTCTTGGCGGTACGGCGGCCGATCACCTTGCGGGCGGTGGCGACCGTCCGACCGGCGAGGGAACGGGAGCTGGTACGGGCCATCGAGCGGGGCCTTCCTGGTGGCCGGACCCGTGGCAGTGGCCACGGTGCTGGCGGGAACCGTATCGGCTGACCTGCGCCCACTCAAACAGGCGCGCTCAACCCGTGGTCCCAGCCCTCGGGCGCGCTGGCGCCGAGAACCCGCAGGTCAGGGGGCGTTGAGCCGCGCTCAGACCTCGTCGTCCCCGAGGATCGAGCGCAGCCGCTTGGGCGCCGGCGGCTGCTCGTCGGAGACCGCCGGTGCCTCGCCCGGACCCGAGAGCGCCTCGAGCTGCTGGGTGAAGTAGCTCTTGAGGCGGGAGCGGTACTCGCGCTCGAAGGCGCGGAGGGTCTCCACCTCGCTGTTGAGCTTGTCCCGCTCGCGCTCGAGCTCGCCGAACATCTGCTGGCGCCGCTCGGCGGTCTCGGAGTCGAGCATCTGGGCGCGGGTGCGCGCGTCGGACTCGAGCCGGTCGGCCTTGACCTTGGCCTCGGACTCGAGCCGCTCGGACTTGGTCCGGGCCTCGCCGATGATCTTGTCGGCCTCGTCCTTGGCCTGCTCGACCAGCTCGTCGGCGTTGCGGGTGGCGATCTCCAGCAGGCGGGCGGCGGCGTTGGAGGCCTCGGGGACGGTCTCGACCCGGATGGTCTGGGGAGCGGCCTCGGCGGCCACGGCCACCGGCTCGGGGGCCGGCGGCGGCGGAGCCGGCTCCGGCTCGGGCTCCGGCTCGGGCGTGTGCTCCTGGATCGCGGGCGTCTGGGCGGTGGGCGGGTTGTCCTGGAAGCTGGCGGCGCCGGTCTGTGCCGCGGCCAGCTTGGCACGCAGGTCGTCGTTCTCCTTGGTGAGCCGGGCCAGCTCGGCCTCGACCTCGTCGAGGAACTGGTCCACCTCACCCATGTCGTAGCCCTCGCGGAGCCGGACTGGCGTGAAGCGCTTGTTGCTCACGTCTTCAGGCGTCAGCGGCATGTTTCCACCCATTCGTCATGTCGAGGTTCTTCGAGTTCAGCGACATCCACTGTCTCCCGGCTGGCCAGGCCGGCCAAGTCTTCTTGCGGGAACTCTAGCGCCTGTTGTGGGGCAGTTGTGACAGGTGCTTCGGACTGGCAGGTCCCGTCACGGCTGGTCTCAGGGTCACTAGACGAACCCACCCACGATGTAGAGCAGTATGTAGGCGACGATCATCACGATGATGAAGGACAGGTCGATGGCGATCTGGCCCAGCCGCAACGGCGGGATCACCTTGCGCAGCGCCTTGATCGGCGGATCGGTCGTCGAGTAGACGAGCTCGAGCAGGACCAGCAGGATCCCGGTCGGCGTCCAGTTGCGCGCGAAGATCTGCACCCAGTCCACGACGAACCGGATCCACATGAGCGCGATGAAGACCCACAGCGCGATGTGGATGACCGACAGGACGACGTGCACGCGACGATCATGCCGGGTCGGTGGGCGGCCGCCCGCATCGGCACGCGGAGTCGGATCGCCCGTGCACCGCCGCGGGAGTCAGCTCTGGTTGAAGAAGCCGCCGTCGGCGATGCGGGCCTTGTCCTCGGCTGCGACCGAGACGTTCGGCGGGGAGAGCAGGAAGACCTTGCTGGTGACCCGCTCGATCGAGCCGCGGGTGGCGAAGATCAGGCCGGCGGCGAAGTCGACGAGCCGCTTGGCGTCGTTGTCGTCCATCTCGGTGAGGTTCATGATCACCGGCGTGCCGTCGCGGTAGTTCTCACCGACGGTGCGGGCCTCGTTGTAGGTGCGCGGGTGCAGCGTGGTGATCCGGGACAGCTCGGCCACTCGAGGCGCGGCGATGGTCGCCGTGCCACCGCGGCGCCGGTCGTCGAGGTGGGCGACGGTCGCGGCCTGGCGGGCCTCGCGCTGCTCGCGGCGCGACGGCTTGGCGGCCGCGACAGGGGTGGTCTCCTCGGAGTAGTGACCGTCGTACGCGTCGTCGTCGTAGCCGTCGTAGTCGTCGTCGTAACGGCCGGTGTCCTCGAGCAGGCCGAGGTACTCGCCGATCCTGCGCATCGCGCCGCTCATGGTCGCAAGGCCTTCCGGGTCCGGCGGCCCCGTCGCAGGGCCGCGCTTTCCTGACTGTGTCGAACTGGAACTACTTGGGACACTAGTGGTTGGCGGGTCTCGATCCGAGGACCGCGGAGCCGACACGCACGTGTGTCGCGCCGGCCCGGATCGCCGCCTCCAGGTCCCCGCTCATGCCCGCTGAGAGCCACGTGGCGCCCGGGTGGTGGGCGAGGAACCCGGTGCGTACGGCGGCCAGCCGGGCGAACGCCGCCGCAGGGTCCTCCCCGACCGGTGCGACGGCCATCAGCCCCCGCAGCTTGAGCATGCCGGCCTCGTCGACTGCGGCGGCGAGGTCGGCCAGCGCCTCGGGATCCGCGCCCGACCGGCCCACCGCGCCCGGCGGGTCCAGAGAGACCTGGAGCAGGACGTCGACCTCGCGGTCGTGCTCGTGGGCACCTCGTGAGAGGGGGCCGACCAGCTTGCGCCGGTCGACCGACTCGACCACCGAGGCGTAGGCCGTCACCGCGGCGGCCTTGTTGCTCTGGAGCCCGCCGATGAAGTGCCACGTGAGGCCGAGGTCGCGGCACTCCGTCGCCTTGGCCTGCGCCTCCTGGTGGCGGTTCTCGCCGACGTCGGTCACGCCCAGGTCGGCGAGCAGCCGGACGTCGGAGGGCGGGAAGAACTTGGTGACCACGACCAGCCGCACCTCGGCCGGGTCGCGCTGCACGTCGGCGCAGGCGCCGGCGATGCGCTCGCGCACCCGGGCCAGGCCGGCCGCGACCTCCTTGCGGCGGCTCATGCCGCCCCGAGCCGGACCACACCGGCCAGCCGGCCGGCACGATCGCCGTCGCGTCGGTAGGAGTAGAGGTCGGGAGACTCGCGGGTGCACCGGCTCTCGTCGTGGACGACGACATCGAGCTGTTCGAGCTGGGCCCTGATCCCGGCGCCGAGGTCTACCGCCGGGGTGCCCCAGGCGGTCTCGCCGTAGGACGCCGGGACGTCGGCGGCGACCTCGTCGCGCATCTCGTCGGGCACCTCGTAGCACCGGCCGCACACGTGCGGGCCGAGCCACGCCTCGACAGCGCCCGCGCCCAGGTCACGCATCCGGCCCACCGTGGCCGGGACGACTCCCTTGGTCATCCCGGGCCGGCCCGCGTGCGCGGCGCCGACGATCCCCTCGCCGGGCGCCACCAGCAGCACCGGGACGCAGTCCGCGGCCCGGACCAGGAGTGTCAGGCCGGGCTCCGTGGCCACGATGCCGTCGGCGTGCGGCCGCTCGGGCCACTGCTGCGCCGCCTGCACCACGTCGGCGCCGTGCACCTGGTAGAGGTCGCAGACCACGTCACCGGGGGCGAAGTCGTCCATCAGCCGCCGGAGGTTCTCGGCCTTGGCCGCCGGCGTGTCACCGCCGGCGACCGCGAGGTTGAGCTCGTCGAAAGGCGCCGCACTGACCCCGCCGTACCTGTCGGTGAAGGCCACGTCGGCGGTGCCCCGAGATGTGCCCCGAGATGTGCCCAGGGACGTGGCCAGCCGGGTGCGGAAGGAGTACACGCTCCTACTGTTGACTACTTGAGGAAGTCGGGCACGTCCAGGTCGTCGTCCTCGAACTGCATCGGCTTCGGCGCCGGGCGCGACGCGGTCGAGGACCCGGTGGAAGTGGGGGCCGGCGTCGCGGGGACGGTGACCTTGTCCTTCTCCTTCGCCTTCTCCTCCTGCCGCTGGGCCGCGGCCGCGGCCGCGGCCGCCCGGGTCTCGGCCTGCGACTGCTGCGGGGTGGGGCGACGCAGGGTGTTGCCCTCGTGGGCGCGCTTGGGCATGCCTCCGTCGAAGCCCGCCGCGATCACCGTCACCCGGACCTCGTCGCCGAGCGCGTCGTCGATGGTGGCGCCGAAGATGATGTTGGCCTCGGGGTGCACGGCCTCGGCGACCAGCGCGGCGGCCTCGTTGATCTCGAACAGGCCGAGGTCGGAGCCGCCGGCGATCGAGAGCAGCACGCCGTGGGCGCCGTCGATCGACGCCTCGAGCAGCGGGCTGGACACGGCCATCTCCGCCGCGGCCACCGAGCGGTCCTCGCCGCGGGCCGAGCCGATGCCCATCAGCGCCGAGCCGGCGTTGGCCATCACCGACTTGACGTCGGCGAAGTCGAGGTTGATCAGCCCGGGGGTCGTGATGAGGTCGGTGATGCCGCTGACGCCCTGCAGGAGGACCTGGTCGGCCTGCTTGAACGCGTCGAGGACCGAGACGTTGCGGTCGGAGATCGAGAGCAGCCGGTCGTTGGGGATCACGATCAGGGTGTCGACCTCCTCGCGGAGGTTGGCGATGCCCTCCTCGGCGGAGTTGGCCCGGCGCCGCCCCTCGAACGCGAACGGGCGGGTCACCACGCCGATGGTCAGCGCGCCGAGCGACCGCGCGATGCGCGCGACGACCGGCGCGCCGCCGGTGCCGGTGCCGCCGCCCTCGCCGGCGGTCACGAACACCATGTCGGCGCCCTTGAGGACCTCCTCGATCTCGTCGGCGTGGTCCTCGGCGGCCTTCTGGCCGACGTCGGGGTTGGCGCCGGCGCCGAGGCCGCGGGTGAGCTCGCGGCCGATGTCGAGCTTGACGTCGGCGTCGCTCATCAGGAGGGCCTGGGCGTCGGTGTTGATGGCGATGAACTCCACACCCTTGAGCCCGACCTCGATCATCCGGTTGACGGCGTTGACGCCGCCCCCGCCGATTCCGACGACCTTGATGATCGCCAGGTAGTTCTGTGCTGCCACGGCTTCGCCCTCTCTGGCTGGTCTGCAGTCCGGTGTGTCCTCAACTGTCACCCTCAGGCTGAGGGTTATAGTTATGTCAACCTGTCCGTGCCGATGACAGTAGGGACCGCGGTGCCCGCAGTTGTGGCGACACGCGGGGCGACGGTGGAGGTTCAGGGAGCGGTGGTCGGCTTCGACGGCACCGAGACGTCGTAGGTCTGCGCCTTGACGGTGGCCAGCAGCTGCGCGGCGACCTCGGCCTTGGTGTCGGACTGGTCCGCGCTCCCCCAGATGACGACTCGGCCGTCCTTGAGCACCAGCGAGATCTGGTCGACGGTCCTCACCTCGACGTGCTCGACCTGGAGGCTCAGGTCCTGCGGCAGCGCGGAGATCACGTCGGCCGCCTCCTTGAGCGCCGCCGACGTGGTGCCGATCGAGGTCTCGACGCGCGGCAGCCCCGGCGGTGCCTGCTTGTAGGAGCGGAAGACGACGCCGTCCTCGTCCATGCCCCGCAGCTGGTCGCCGATCTCGACCACCGCGATCGGGACCCGCTCCTGGATGGAGATCAGGACGCCGTGCGGCCACTGCCGGGTCACCGACACCGTCTTGACCACGGCCAGAGAGCCGATGCGGTGCTCGGCCGCGGCCAGGTCGACGCGGATCAGCGGCTCGCCGTCGTCGATGCCGGAGCGGGCCCGGATGTCGCCGGCGGTGACGGTCTGGGCGCCACTGACCTCGACGTCCTCCACGGCCAGCCAGCTGGAGTAGTAGACGGCGTAGACGCCGAAGCCGACGAGGGCGAGCACCACGGCGACGACGAGGACGTAGCGCCACGCCAGCCATCGGCGCCGCCACTGACGGCGCGCGAACCGGCGCCGGCTGCGCCGGGTGGCCCGGTCGACGACCTCGGTCTCTGCCGAGCCGGCGGCGGTGCGGCGCAGGCTACGCATCGGCGCCATCCAGAAGCTCCAGCACCCGGGGCCCGACGTCGGTGATGCTGCCCGCTCCGAGCGTCAGCACGAGGTCGCCCGGGTGCGCCCGGGCGACGAGCGCGGCAGGGACGTCGTCGAGCTCGGGCACGAAGGCGACGCGCTCGGCCGGCAGGGGTACGCCGTCCGCGACCTCCGCGCCGGTCACGTCGGGGTCGGCGTCCTCGCGGGCCAGGTAGACACCGGTGACGACGACCTCGTCGGCGGCTCCCAGCGCCGCACCCATCGCCGGGCCGAACGCGCGGGTGCGCGAGACCAGGTGCGGCTGGAACGCCACGACGAGGCGGCCCTCCCCCGCCAGGGCGCGCGCGGCGGCCAGGTCGCCGTCGATCTCGGTCGGGTGGTGGGCATAGCTGTCGTAGACCCGGATGCCACCGGCCTCGCCCTTGCGCTCCATGCGCCGCCGGGTGCCGGAGAAGGAGCCGATCCCGCGCAGCAGGTCCGCGTCGGGGTAGCCCAGCGCCCTGCCGGCGGCCAGGGCCATGAGCGCGTCCGCCAGGTAGTGGTCGCCGGGCGACCAGAGCTCGGTGCCCGCGAGCGCGTCCGGCCCGACGTCGGCGGCGCCGTCCCGGGTGGAGACGGTCACCACGCGCAGCCCCGCCTTCGCCTGGCGCTCGGCGAGCGCCTCGGCGCCGGGGTCGTCCACGCAGCAGACCAGGAAACCCTCGGTGTCGATCGTCAGTGCGAAGTCGTCGAAGGCCTGCGCGTAGGCCTCCTCGGTGCCCCAGTGGTCGAGGTGGTCGGCCTCCACGTTGGTCACGACGGCGGCGTACGGCGCGTAGTGGAGGAAGGCGCCGTCGCTCTCGTCGGCCTCCGCCACGAACAGCTCGCCGGTGCCCTCGGCCGCGTTGCTGCCGGTCGCGGCCAGGTCGGCACCGATGGCGTACGTCGGCTCCGCCCCGGCCGCGTCGAGGGCGGCGGTGAGCAGCGCGGTGGTCGTGGTCTTGCCGTGGGTGCCGGCCACGGCCACCACCCGCCGGCCGGCCATCACCGAGGCGAGCGCGGCCGACCGGGGCAGCACCCGCAGGTCGCGGGCGAGCGCGGCGGTGTACTCGGGGTTGTCCTCGCGCACCGCGGTCGAAACGACCACGGTGTCCGCGTCGCCGAGGTGGTCGGCGGCGTGCCCGACGTGCACGCGCGCCCCCAGCGACCGCAGCGCGTCGAGGGTGGGTGACTCGACGCCGTCGCTGCCGCTGACCCGGATGCCGCGGGCGAGCATGATCCGCGCGATCGCGGAGAGCCCGGCGCCGCCGATACCGACGAAGTGCACGTGCCCGAGACGGTGCGCCGGCAGGAGCTCGTCCGGCACGGCCAGCTTCATCGCACCGTCTCCAGCACGATCCGGGCGAGCTTCTCATCGGCGTCACGCGGGATCCGGGCCGACGCGGCGGCCCCCATCGCGGCCAGCCGGTCCGCGTCGGTGACCAGCCGCGGCACGTGCTCGGTCACCCAGGCCGAGGTGAACTCCGCGTCGGAGACCATGAGGGCTCCGCCCGCGTCGACGACCGGCTTGGCGTTGAGCGGCTGCTCGCCGTTGCCGATCGGGAGCGGCACGAAGACTGCCGGCACGCCGACCGCCGCCGCCTCGGTCACGCTGGAGGCCCCGGCCCGGCAGACCATGAGGTCCGCGGTCGCGAGGGCGTAGTCCATGCGGTCCACGAAGCCCACCTGCACATAGGGAGGCAGTTCTCCTGAGGTGCGAGCTTGCGAGCCTCGAAGGGCGTCCTCCTGGGGCACCACGTCGTTGTTGGGCCCCACCACGTGCAGCACCTGCACCCCGGCCTCGCCCAGTGCGCGGGCGGCTCCCGCCACCGCGGTGTTGATGCTCCGGGCACCCTGCGAGCCACCGGTCACGACCAGCGTCGGCAGCTCCGGGTCGAGGCCGAAGAAGGCCCGCGCCTCGGGCCGCAGCGCCGCCCGGTCGAGGCGGGAGATCATCGTGCGGATCGGCAGCCCGACGTACTCCGCGTGCGGGAGCGGCGTGTCCGGGAAGCTGACCGCGACCCGGCGGGCGATCCGCGCGCCGACCTTGTTGGCCAGGCCGGGCCGCGAGTTCTGCTCGTGCACCACGACGGGTACCCCGGCCCGGCGGGCGGCGAGGTAGGCCGGCACCGAGACATAGCCGCCGTAGCCCACCAGCGCGTCGGGACGCACCCGGTCGAGGACGGCCCGCGCCTCCTTCACCGCACCGCGCAGCCGGCCGGGGACCCTGAGGAGCTCCATCGAGGGCTTTCGTGGCAGCGGGACGGGCGGGATCAGCTCCAGCGGGTAGCCGGCCTCGGGGACGACCCGGTTCTCCAGCCCCCTGGGCGTGCCCAGGCAGGTGATCTCCACCGCGGGCTCGAGCCGGCGCAGGGCGTCGGCGGTGGCCAGCAGCGGGGAGGTGTGGCCGGCGGTGCCGCCGCCGGCGAGCAGGATGCGCATCGCTGGAAAGAGTAGAGAGTGGGAGCGGCCGATCAGCGCGCCGACAGTCCGGCCGAGCGCAGCTTGCGACGCTGGGCCAGGGCCCGGGCCGCCTCCGGCTCGCGGCGGGCGAAGCCCACGAGCAGGCCGAGCGCGACCAGCGAGGGGAGCAGCGAGGAGCCGCCGTAGGAGATCAGCGGCAGCGGGATGCCGATCACCGGGAGCAGGGCCAGCACCATGCCCACGTTGATCATCATCTGCCCGACCAGCCAGACCACGATGCCGAACGACGTGTAGCGGACGAACGGGTCGGCGGTGTGCCGGGCGATCCGCAGCGCGGCGAAGGCGATGGTGAGGAAGAGCAGCACGACGAGCAGGGTGCCGGCCAGCCCGAGCTCCTCACCGAGCACCGCGAAGATGAAGTCGGTGTGCGCCTCGGGCAGGTCGCCCCACTTCTGCTGGCTGGCGCCGATGCCCTGTCCGAACAGGCCGCCGGTCGAGAGCGCGTAGAGCCCGTGCGCCGGCTGCCAGCCGCGGCCGGCGAAGTCGTTGAACGGGTCGAGGAAGTTGGTGATCCGGCCCAGCCGCTCGGCGTTGGTCGCGACGAGGGCCAGGAGCACCACCGCCACGAACGAGAACATGATCGTGAAGAAGCGCCGCGGGGCGCCGACCACCCACAGCTCGCCGAACAGCAGCGCGACCAGGACCAGCGCGGTGCCGAGGTCGTTGCCGAACACGACCAGGCCGGTGGCCAGGACCATCCCCGGCACCACCGGGACGATGATCTCGTGGGTGCTGTCGAGGCGGCGCTCCTTGTTGGCGTAGATGTGCGCCGCCCAGATCACCATCGCGAGCTTGGCGATCTCCGACGGCTGGATCTGGATCGGGCCCACCGCCAGCCAGTTCTGGTTGCCGTTGATCCGCACGCCGAGGAACGCCGTGAGCAGGAGCAGGACCAGCGAGACCGAGAAGCCGGGATAGGCCAGCCGCCGGATCAGGCGGTGCGGGAGCCTGCTGGCCAGCCAGCCCAGGGGCAGGCCGATCAGCACCCAGACCAGCTGCTTGCGGACCACGGCGTAGGAGTCGCCGTCGTAGTGCTCGTAGGAATAGACGCTGCTGGCGCTCAGCACCATGATCAGGCCGATCGTGAGCAGCAGTGCCGAGGCGCCCAGGAGCAGGTAGTAGGACGTCAGCGGACGGTCCAGCGCGGCGCGCAGCGACGCGAACCAGCTGCGCGGGCGGACCGGGGACTCGGTCGCCACCACGTGTGCCAGCCGGCGGCGCAGCCGGAGCCGCGAGGGCAGTGCGGGCAGCTCGAACCGACGGATCCGGGTGCGCTCGGGGTGAACGGTGGTCACCGGTGGCCCACCCCTTCCGCTCGGTCCTGGCCGCTCACTCCCGGCCGGTCAGCTCCTGCACCGCCCCGGCGAACGCGTCGCCTCGGGCCCTGTAGTCGGTGAACAGGTCCTGCGAGGCGCACCCGGGGGCGAGGAGCACCGTGTCGCCCGGCCGAGCGAGCTCGGCGGCGGCGGCCACGGCGCGTCTCATCGGGGTTGCCTCATCAGACGCATGGTCACCTTCTGCCCCAGCAGTCTCACCTGTCCCGATCTCGATGACCCGTACATCCGGTGCGTGTCGCGCAAGAGCCCGCGCGATCACGTCGCGGTCCCGGCCGATCAGGACGACGCCGCGGAGCCGGCCGGCCACGGTCCGGACCAGCTCGTCGAACGAGGCGCCCTTGGCCAGTCCCCCGGCGACCCAGACCACCGGGTCGTAGGCGACCAGCGAGGCCAGCGCGGCGTGCGGGTTGGTGGCCTTGGAGTCGTCGACCCACGCCACACCGTCGTGCACGGCGACCAGCGCGATCCGATGGCCGTCGGGGCGGAAGCCGCGCAGCCCGTCTCGCACCGCGGCCTGTCCGACGCCGTGCGCGCGAGCCAGCGCGGCGGCGGCCAGGGCGTTCTGGACGGTGTGCGGCGCCGGGCCGCTGGCACCCGGCGGGGTGAGGTCGGCCAGCGTGCAGAGCTCGGCGGCGCTGGTCTCGCGCTCCTCGATGAAGGCCCGGTCGGCCAGGATGTCGTCGACCACGCCGACCATCCCCACCGCGGGCATGCCGAGCGTGAAGCCGATCGCCCGGGCGCCCTCGACCACGTCGGCCGCGCGGACCAGCTCCTCGGTGACCGGGTCGGCCACGTTGTAGACGCAGGCGCGCTGGACCCGCTCGTAGATCCGGCCCTTGTCCGCGGCGTAGGCCGCCATGGACTCATACCAGTCGAGGTGGTCCTCGGCGAGGTTGAGCACCACGGCCGCCTCGCAGCTCATCGAGTCGGTGTAGTGCAGCTGGAAGCTGGACAGCTCGACCGCCAGGACGTCGTACGGCTCCGGGTCCATCACCGCCTCGACGAGGGGCAGCCCGACGTTGCCGGCGGCGACGCTGCGCAGCCCCGCCGCGCGCAGGATCGCCTCGAGCATCTGCACTGTCGTCGTCTTGCCGTTGGTGCCGGTCACCGCGAGCCAGGGCGTGGCGTGGTCTGGGTCGCGCAGCCGCCAGGCGAGCTCGACCTCGCCCCAGATCGGTACGCCGCGGGCGCGCGCCTGCGCCAGCAGCGGGGCGTCCGGCCGCCAGCCGGGCGAGGTCACCAGCAGGTCGACGTCGTCAGGGAGGACCGCGGTCGCGCCCTCACCCAGCCGGATCGAGGCGCCGAGCACCTCGAGCAGCTCCGCCTTGGAGGCGCGACCGTCGGGGGCCTCGGCGCGCTCGTCCAGGGCGGTGACCGTGGCGCCGAGGTGGAGCAGGTTGTCGGCCACGGCGAAGCCGGAGACCCCGAAGCCGGCTACCACCGCGCGTACGCCGTCCCAGGAGTCGTGCCGGCCCAGGGCGAGGGGATTCATGCTTCTTCGGCTCTTCTGACGGATCCGTGGGTTGGCGGCCGCGCGCGTAGCAGGCCCGCACCCGCCTGTGCCGAGGATCTCCGGCACCAGGTGTCGATCTCCCTCCGCAAAGCCACCGACCGGTCGTGGTGGTGCCCGCGCCATGCAACGGCGCGATCCGGCACCCACGGATCGGTCACCAGGTCCTCTCTTCCGGGCGCCTCCGCCTCGCGGTTTCGTGGGGTGATCATCCGATGCCCGAGACCCACTCGGCGTAGAAGACGCCGAGCCCGGCGGCGACGCAGATGCCGCAGATGATCCAGAACCGGATCGTCACCGTGACCTGCTCCCAGCCGAGCATCTCGAAGTGGTGGTGGATCGGCGCGATCCGGAAGACTCTTCGTCCGGTCCCGGTCAGCTTCTTGCTGACCTTGAACGTGGTGACCTGCAGCATCACCGAGACGGTCTCGAGGACGAACAGGCCGCCGAGGATGACCAGCAGGAGCTCGGTGCGGGTGAGGACGGCCAGCCCCGCCACCGCGCCGCCCAGCGCGAGCGAGCCGGTGTCGCCCATGAAGATCGCGGCGGGCGAGGCGTTCCACCACAGGAAGCCGAAGCACGCACCGGTGAGCGCGGCGGCCAGCACTGCGAGGTCCAGCGGGTCGCGCACGGTGTAGCAGAGGCTCACGTTGTCGGGGTCGAGGGTGTCGGAGGCGCAGGACTGGTTGTTCTGCCAGATGTTGACCAGCATGTAGGCGCCGAAGACCATCATCGAGGCGCCGGCGGCGAGCCCGTCGAGGCCGTCGGTGAGGTTCACCCCGTTGCTCGTCGCGGTCACGATGAGCCAGATCACCGCCATCACCACGACGGTGGGCAGGGTGAAGCTCTCCCAGTCGCGGATGAACGAGAGGTGCTTCGAGGCGGGCGTCAGGCCGTTCTCGTCCTCGAGCCAGGGCGCCAGCGCCAGGCCTCCGAAGACCAGCGCGACCAGGGTCTGCCCGATCATCTTCGCCTTGCTCCGCAGCCCGAGGCTGCGCTGTCGCGCGACCTTGATGTAGTCGTCGAGGAACCCGACCGCGCCCAGCCCGACGAAGAGGAAGAGCAGGAGCAGCGCCGAGCCGGTCGGCGCGCTCATCGTGATCAGCTTGGCCAGGAAGTAGCCGCACAGCGTGGCCAGGATGATGACCACGCCCCCCATCGTCGGTGTGCCGAGCTTGGTGTGATGGCTGGTCGGGCCGTCGTCGCGGATCTGCTGCCCGAAGCCGAGCCTGCGGAACTGGTTGATCGCCACGCGCGTCCCGAGGAGGGACACGAGGAGCGCGAAGGCGCCGCTGAGCAGGATGCCTCTCATTTTTCGCGGTCCCCGCCGAAACGCGAGCGACCGGCGCGCAGCGCCGCCCACTCCTCGCGATCTCGTGGGGTGATCATTCGCTCCCTTTCAGTGACGGCCCCGACCGCTGGCCCATGATTCCGTACGCCGGCCCGGAGTCCGACGCGGCCCGCCGTGGACCGGTTGCCCCCGTCTATCTCTGGTGGACCGCGCCCAGCAGCTCGCGCACCACGTCGCGGTCGTCGAAGGGGTGCACCACCCCGTCGACCTCCTGACCGGTCTCGTGACCCTTCCCCGCCACCACCACGATGTCGCCGGGTCGGGCCAGCTCCAGCGCGGTGGCGATGGCCGCCCGGCGATCGCCCTCCTCGATGACCCGGGCAGTACCCGTCCGGGTCCCCTCGAGAACCGCGGCCCGGATCGCGGCCGGGTCCTCGGTCCGCGGGTTGTCGTCGGTCACCACGACGACGTCGCCGAGCCGCGCGGCCAGCGCCCCCATCAGCGGCCGCTTGCCCGGGTCGCGGTCGCCGCCGGCCCCGAGCACCACGATCAGGCGGCCCTCGGTGAGCGGGCGCAGGCTCCGGAGCGCGGCCTCGACGGCATCGGGCTTGTGCGCGTAGTCGACGACCACCGTGAACGGCTGGCCGGCCTCGATCCGCTCGAGCCGTCCCGGCACGCCGTCCCCGGCCGCGATCGCCTGGGCGACGGCGGCGGCGTCCAGCCCGGCCTCCCCGCAGGCCGCCACGGCGGCCAGGGCGTTGGAGACGTTGAAGGAGCCCGGGAGCGGAACGCCACCCCAGGCGTCCACGCCGGGGCCGTGCACCCGGAACGTCGTGCCCTGCGGCCCCGCGCTGAGGTCGGCAACCGTCCAGTCGGCGTCGTGATCCTGCGCGGAGAACGTGCGCACCGGCAGTCGGGTCTCGCCGGCAAGCCGCCGGCCGTGCTCGTCGTCGACGCAGACCAGGGCCAGCCGCGCCCGCTCGGGGGTGAACAGCGACGCCTTGGCCCGGTAGTAGTCCTCCTCGTCGGCGTGGAAGTCGAGATGGTCGCGGCCCAGGTTGAGGAAGACGGCCACGTCGAAGACCACGCCGTCCACCCGGCCCATCACCAGCGCGTGGCTGCTCACCTCCATGGCGCAGGCGGTGACCTCGCGCTCGCGCATCACCGCGAACAGCGCGTGCAGGTCGGGGGCCTCCGGTGTCGTGAGCGTGGTCTTGACCTCCTCGCCCGCGATCCGGGTGCCGACCGTGCCGATCACCCCGGCCCGGACCCCGGCCCGCTCGAGTCCGCCCTCGGCCAGGCGGGTGGTGGTGGTCTTGCCCTGGGTGCCGGTCACGCCGATGGTCCGCAGCGCCGAGGCCGGGTCGCCGTAGACGCGCGCAGCCAGCCGGCCGAGCAACCGGCGCGGCTCGGCCACGACGAGCCGCGGGACCTCCGCCGGGGCGTCCGCGGCCCCGGCCGGGTCGGTCAGGAGCGCGACGGCACCCGCGGCCAGGGCGTCCTCGGCGAAGGCCATCCCGTGGGCGCGGGAGCCGGGCAGCGCGGCGTACAGGTCTCCCGGATGGCTCCGCTGCGAGCTGAGCGTGAGCCCGGTGACGACCGTGGTCTGGTCGCCGGAGCGGGTGACGTCGTACGACGCGGCCCGGAGCCAGTCCGCGAGCTCGCCCAGCGGCGTCGCGGGCGGCCTCTCGGGCCGCGTGGGGACACTCACACCGCTCGGTCTACCACTCGACCGGGAGACGGGTCTGCACCTTGTTGATGGGCGCGACGCCGTACCGCTGCAGCGCGTAGCCCATCAGCTTCGAGAAGACCGGCCCGGCCGTCGCGCCACCACCGGCGCCGGCGACCTTCGGAGCCTGGATGACGACGTAGACGGTGAACCTGGGATTCTGCGCCGGGGCGAAACCGGCGAAGGAGACGGTGTTGGTGCCGTCGTAGCAGCTGTGCTCGGACGCGCCGGTGCCGCAGGTGCCGACGCGCTGGGCGGTGCCGGTCTTGCCGGCGACCACGTAGCCCGGCACCTGGGCGAGCGGTGCGACCCCGTCCTCGGGGTCGACGGTCCGCTCCATCATCAGCGTCATCTGACGCGCCGCCTCCTTGGAGACCACGCGGCGCTCGGTGGAGACGTCGGTGCCGATCTCCATGCCGTCGTCGCGCCTGGCCTCGCCCTGGATCAGCGTGGGGTCGACCCGGACGCCGTGGTTGGCGATCGTGTTGACCGCGGCGGCCATCTGCATGGCGTTGACCGACAGCGACTGGCCGAAGTCGATGCGGTCCTCGATCTGGTCGTTCCAGACGCTCGGGTCGGGCAGGTTGCCTCGCGACTCGGCCCCGAGGCCGACGTTGGTGGGCTGGCCGAGGCCGAACCTGGTGAGGTAGGAGCGCAGCTGGCCCGGTGCGAACCGGTCCGCGGCCAGCACGGTGCCGACGTTGGACGACTTGGCGAGGACGCCGGCCAGCGTCAGCTTGATCAGGCCGTGCTCCCAGTGGTCGTGGATGACGCGGTCTTCGCGGTGCAGCTCGCCCGGGACCAGCAGCTTGGTGCGCGCGTTGACCTGGCCGGCGTCGATCAGGGCGGAGAGGGTGAGCACCTTCTCGACCGACCCGGGCTCGTAGGACAGGTTGAGGGAGCGGGCCCGACGGTCGCGGACCGGGGACGCGCCCGGGTTGTCGGCGTCGAACGTCGGGTCGTCGGCCAGCGCGAGCACCTCACCGGTGCGGCTGTCCATGACGATCGCGACGCCGGAGAGGGCCCGCGCCTGCTCGACCGCCTGGCGGAGCACGCGCTGGGTGTACCACTGCAGGTCGCGGTCGATCGTGGTGTGCAGGTCCTGCCCGTCGACCGCCGGGATCTCGGTGCTGTTGCCCAGCGGGATCCGGTTGCCGGCGCCGACCTCGTAGCGCTCCTTGCCGTCCTTGCCGGAGAGCGCCTTGTTGAAGATCTCCTCCAGGCCGCCGTAGGGCTTGTCGGTGCCCATGAAGCCGACCAGGTTGGCGGCCACGTCGTGGCCCGGGTAGGTGCGGACGGCGTCGCGCCGGGTCGAGAGCCCCTTGAAGCCGCGGTCCTCGGCCTCCTGGAGCACGTCGTTCGCCAGCGTCGACGGGACGTGGCGGGCGAGGTACTCGAACCGGCTGTCCTTGGCGCGCAGCCGCTTGAGGACGGTGAAGTAGTCGACGTCGAGCCGCTGGGCCAGGAAGCGCGCGATCTCGGCGGCCTTGTCCTCGGTCTGCTTCGGGTCGCCGACCACCATCAGGCCGTCGATCGACGCCGCCAGCGGCTGGCCGTTGCGGTCGAGGATGTCGCCCCGCTCGGCGGGCAGCACCACCTCGACGGTGCCCTCGGCGGCGGCCATCTCGGCGTACTGCTCGGGGTCGAGCCCCTGGAGCTGCACCAGCCGGGCCCCGAACAGCGAGAGCACCATCGCGATCAGCACGAAGCCGACCCGCAGCCGCACCTGCGGCGAACCTCGCCGGCTCGGCGGCCGGGTCGCCGGGTGGCGGGAGCGGGTGCGGGGCACGGTGTCTCTCTCGCGGTCGCTGTGGTCTCTGGACTGTGGTTGATGGGGTTGGTGTGACTGGTGTTGAAGGTGGGGCCGCCCATCCTGCCGGGTCCGCGGCCCGGTTCGGGTCAGCCGCGACCCGTGTCGCGGTGGCCGTGTCCGCCGTGTCCGCCGTGTCGACCGTGTCCCGACCCGGGCGCGGCCGGGACCTCGACGACGACCGGCTTGGGGTCGAGCACCGCCGGCTTCTTCGGCGGCTTCGGCTGCAGCGCCGGGGTGTTGGCCGCCGTGGCCGGCGCGCAGTCGGTCTGGGTCGCGCCGGTGGCCAGCCGGACCGTGCACGCGCTCTCCCCCACGACCATCCCGAGCGCCTGGGCCTTGGCCGCCAGGTGCTGGGGGTCGTTGAGCGTCTGCAGCTCGCTGTGCAGGGTCTGCTGGCGGGCGGCGAGGTTGTTCGCCTCGGCCTCCAGCG
Organism: Nocardioides sp.; assembly: GCF_036274455.1. GTDB lineage: Bacteria > Actinomycetota > Actinomycetes > Propionibacteriales > Nocardioidaceae > Nocardioides. The sequence continues at coordinate 16,626 of NZ_DASUFR010000189.1, forward strand.
ACGTGGCGGCGAACGACACCTGCTGCATCTGGGTGTTGAAGCAGAGCAGCCCGACCACACCGCCGAGCAGGACCAGGCTGACCAGGGTCACGAACGGCATCCGGGCCGCGCGGACCCGCCGGCGGGGCACGACGGCGAGCCGGGCGCGGGCGACCGCGTCCTCGGCGAGCCTGGGGACCCGCTCGCGGAGCTGGAGGGCTGGGCTGCTCATGCTTCTCGGGCCCCGCCGGAAGCGTGGCCACTCCGCGCGGAGCGCCCCTGGACACGGTTTCGGTGGGTAGTCATGCGGCTGCTCCTCTTGTGTCCTTGATCCGTTCGATCGCGCGCAGCCGGACCGAGGCGGCGCGCGGGTTGGTGGCGATCTCGTCGGCGCTCGCCCGCTCGGCACCGCGGGTCACGAGCCGGAAGGCCGGCTGCAGCTCCTCGGGCACCACCGGCAGGTCCGGTGGCGCCTCGGAGCGCGTCACCGCGGTGAACGCCTGCTTGACCAGCCGGTCCTCGAGGGAGTGGTAGGACTCGACCACCACGCGGCCGCCGACCCGGATCGCGTCGATGGCCGCGGGGATCGCCCGGCGCAGCACGGCGAGCTCGTCGTTGACCTCCATCCGGAGCGCCTGGAAGGTCCGCTTGGCCGGGTGGCCGCCAGTGCGCCGGGCGGGCGCCGGGATCTCGGCGTACAGCAGCTCGACCAGGCGCGCGGAGGTCGTGAACGGCGCGTGCTCACGCTGGCGCACGATCGCGGCGGCGATCCGGCCGGCGTAGCGCTCCTCGCCGTACTCACGGAGCACGCGGGTGAGCTCCTTGGCCGAGTAGGTGTTGAGGACGTCGGCGGCGGTCGGCCCGGTGCTGCCGTCCATGCGCATGTCGAGCGGCGCGTCCTCGGAGTAGGCGAAGCCGCGCTCGCGGACGTCGAGCTGCATCGACGAGACGCCGAGGTCGAACAGGACGGCGTCGACCGCGTCGAGGCCCTGCTCGTGGAGCAGGTCGGGCAGCTCGTCGTAGACCGCGTGCACGCCGGTGAAGCGGTCGCCGAAGCCGGCCAGCCGCTGCCGGGCCAGCTCGAGGGCGTCGGGATCGCGGTCGATGCCGACCACCCGGGTGAGTGCGCAGCGGGTGAGCACGGCCTCGGTGTGGCCGCCCAGGCCGAGCGTGGCGTCGACCATGACCGAGCCCTCGTCCTGGAGGGAGGGCGCCAGCAGCGCCACGACCCGGTCGAGGAGGACGGGGACGTGTGACGGACTGTCCATGACTGCTTCTCGTCAGCCCTGTTGCCCGAGGCGACTGAGGACCAGCAGCGCGCTGGCGAGGGCCATCGAGGTGAACGCCGAGAAGGCCATCAGCGTGGCGGCCTCGCGGGCCTGCTCGCGCACCCGGCGGGGCGCCGGAGGTGTCTCGGTGGCTGCGGGGTTCATCGATCGACCCTTCGATGACTCGGTGCTGCTCGGGTGCTGCTCGGGGAAGAGGTGGAGCGGAGTGGAGGGATCGCAGGGCCAGGTCTCAGGCCCGTCCTCGACGCCTGGGACCGGGGAAGGTGTTCCAGGTGTCTCTTGCCGGAGGTGGGAAGTCGCTTGGCACCGGGGAAGGTGTGCCAAGAAGACGCTCGGGCTGCGGGAGCGGGCCGAGACCTCGCCCTGCGATCCCCTCTTGAGTTGTGGTGGTTGGTGGAGCTCAGTCCTGCCTGGGGCGGTCCTCGTCGAGCTCGGCGAACGTCTCCTGGGCGGCGGCGTTGTAGTCGCGCCAGCGCGAGGGCTCCCAGATCTCCACCCGGTCCATCGCGCCGATCACGACGACGTCGCGGCTGATCGCGGCGTACTCGCGCAGCGGCGGCGGGATCGCGATCCGGCCCTGCTTGTCCGGCACGACCTCCTCGGCGCTCGAGAAGAGCATGCGGACCTGGTCACGCCCGCTGCGCGAGGTCATCCCCTTGGCGCGGGCGCGCTCGGCCTCCTCCATGAACACATCGGATGGGAAGACGTCGAGGCACTTCTCCTGCCCCTGTGTCACCACGAGCCCCTCCGAGAGCCGGTCCCTGAACTTGGCCGGGAGGATCAGCCGCCCCTTGTCGTCGAGCTTGGGGGTGTAGGTGCCCATGAAGAACATCGGGCGCCTCCACGGCTAGTTCGACTTCTGGGAGACCATCTCCTCCACTTTCCACCACATTACCCCACTTCCCCCCACCGTCAACCACAAATCGCCACTCGGCTCCCTTTTCTCCCCAGGTCTGGACGGCCACCGGTCACTGAACCGATGCTGAACCGTGACCGTGGAAGAGGAGAGGGCCGGCCGCTCGACCGCGTAAGTTGCCGGGACGCCCTACGGTGGTGAAGCGCGGATGATGAGCAGGGAGCGGAAGGAACGCACGTGGAGACGCCGACTGTGGGAGCCTCAGCTGGGGGCGCCGACCTCGAGACACTGGCCAAGGTCACCGGCCGGGTCCGCGCCAACATCGAGAAGGTCATCGAGGGCAAGGCCGACGTCGTCTCGTCAACCCTCGTGGTGCTGCTCGCCGAGGGTCACCTGCTGATCGAGGACGTGCCCGGCGTCGGCAAGACGATGCTGAGCAAGGCGCTGGCCCGCAGCATCGACTGCTCCGTGCGCCGCATCCAGTTCACGCCCGACCTGCTGCCCTCCGACGTGACCGGTGTTTCGGTGTTCAACCAGAACAGCCGCGAGTTCGAGTTCCGGCCCGGAGGCGTCTTCGCCAACATCGTGGTCGGCGACGAGATCAACCGGGCCTCGCCCAAGACGCAGTCCGCCCTCCTCGAGTGCATGGAGGAGCGACAGGTCACCGTCGACAACACGACCTACCACCTCGAGGCGCCGTTCATGGTCATCGCGACCCAGAACCCGATCGAGATGGAGGGCACCTACGCGCTCCCGGAGGCGCAGCGCGACCGGTTCATGGCCCGCGTGTCGGTCGGCTACCCCGTCGAGGCGGCCGAGATCGCCATGCTCGACTCGCGCGCGCAGTCCAACCCGCTCGACGACCTCGAGGCGGTCACCGACGCGGCCGAGATCCGCAAGCTGATCGGCATCGTGGGGCAGGTCTACGTCTCCCAGGCGGTGCAGCGCTACGCCGTCGCGCTCACGGCGGCGACCAGGCGCACCGACGAGCTCTCCCTCGGCGCCTCGCCGCGCGCCACCCTGCACCTCGTGCGGGCGTCCAAGGCGATGGCCGCGATGCAGGGTCGCGACTACGTCCTCCCCGACGACGTGCACGGGCTGGCCCGGCCGGTGCTGGCGCACCGGTTGCTGCCCAGCGTCGAGGCCTCCATGAGCGGCCGCTCCACCTCCGCGATCCTCGACGAGATCGTGGCCAGCGTGCCGGTGCCGGCAAGCTCCTAGGGAAGGGACGCCGCCGATGCGCGAGGCACTCTCCGGGCTCACGGTCCGCGGCCGCGCGTTCGTGGCCGCCGGGGTGACCGCGATCGTCTGCGCGATCGTGCTCGGCCAGCCGTCGCTGAGCAGGGTAGGCGTGCTGGTCCTGGCGCTGCCGTTGGTGAGCGCGTTCTTCATCGGCCGCAGCCGCTACCGCCTGGCCCTGGTCCGCACGGTCAACCCGCAGCTGGTCACCGCGGGGCAGCCGGCCTCGGTCAACCTCGCGCTCACCAACGAGGGCCGCACCCCGAGCGGGGTCCTGCTGCTCGAGGACCACCTGCCCTACGTGCTGGGCACTCGGCCGCGGTTCGTGCTCGAGGGCATCGGCCACGGCTGGCACCGCGAGGTGACCTACCAGATCCGCTCCGACGTGCGCGGCCGCTTCGAGATCGGCCCGGTGACGGTGCGGGTCAAGGACCCGTTCGGCCTGGTCGAGCTGGGCCGCGCCTTCCGTACCACGGTCCCCCTCACCGTGACCCCGCGGACGGTGCCGCTCACCCACATCCCGCTCGGCGGCGCCTGGACCGGCTCCGGCGACAACCGGCCCCGCGCCTTCGCGATGGGCAGCGCGGAGGACGTGACCGTGCGCGAGTACCGCCGCGGCGACGACCTGCGCCGGGTCCACTGGCGCAGCTCGGCGAGGGTCGGCGAGCTGATGGTGCGCCGCGAGGAGCAGCCCTGGGAGTCCCGGGCGACGCTCTTCCTCGACAACCGGGTCGTCGCCCACCGCGGCCAGGGCATCGCCTCCTCGCTCGAGGCGGCGGTCTCGGCGGCCGCCTCGATCGCGGTGCACCTGAGCAAGCGCGGCTTCACGGTCCGGCTGGTCACGGCTGCGGGCGAGGACAGTGCCAACGACTGGCACAGCCGGGACGCCGACCTCAACACCGGGCCGCTGCTCGAGGCGCTCGCCGTCGTGCAGCCGCTTCCCCGGCCCAGCCTCGACACCGGCTGGCTCACCGAGGCCGGCGGTGACGGGCTCCTGGTGGCCGTGCTCGGCCACGTCGACCAGCGCGACGTACCGATCCTGCGCCGGATGCACGCGCACAGCGGCTCGGCGCTCGCCGTCGTGGTCGACGTCGACGCCTGGCTCTCGCCGCAGGCCGGTGGCCGCGACGCGTCCATGATGCTGACCCAGCAGGGCTGGCGCTCGGTCTCGCTCGGCCCGGCCGACCGGCTCGGGGCGGTCTGGGACGAGCTCGGCCGGCGGCACACCCAGAGCTCTCGGTCCCGCGGGGTAGTCCCCGCCGCGCCGGTGTCCGTCCCGACGGGCGCCGTGCCCGAGGGCGAGGGGGTGGCCTGATGGTCGGCGGCACCCGATCCCACCCGGTGGCACTGGCCGGACTCTCCGCCGTCGCGGCGGGCACCACGCTGGTCTCCCTGCTGACCTGGCAGATCTTCACCGAGGACTTCGGCCAGACCCTCGGTCCGCTGTTCGTCATCGCGGTCGCGATCGCGGGCACCGGCGCGGTCGGTCGCTGGTGGAGGGTCCCGCGGGGGCTCCTGGTGCTGTCCCAGGTCGTCATCGCGGCCATGCTCGTGTCCGTCTTCGTCTGCGGCTCGCCGATCCCGATCGGGGACTCCTGGGACAAGCTGCAGACGGCGTTCCAGGATGCTGCGCAGAGCGCCAACCGCTTCGCTCCCCCGGTGCCGGCCGAGGAACCCCCGGTGCACCCGCTGCTGATCGCCGGTGGCGCGGCCTGCCTGCTGCTGGTCGACCTGTGCGCGTGCACCCTGCGCCGGGTGCCACTCGCCGGCCTGCCGCTGCTGACCATCTACAGCGTGCCGGTGAGCATGACCGGCGACGGCCCCCACTGGCTGCTCTACACGATCACTGCCATCGGCTTCCTCGCCATGCTCTTCCTCTCCGAGTCCGAGCAGGTCGCCCGCTGGGGACCGATCCTCGCCGAGGACCACGGCCACTCCGACCCCAAGCCGATCTCGGTGCCGTCGTGGCCGCGCACCGGAGCTCGCGCCATCGGGGGCGTCGCCACCGCGCTGTCCATCGTGGTGCCGTTGCTCCTGCCGACGTTCAGCGTCCACCTGTTCAACTTCGGTCCGGGCTCCGGTGGCGACGACGACATCAACATCCACAACCCGATGGTCGACCTGAAGCGCGATCTGGTCCGCGGCGCCGACATCCCGCTGGTGACGATCCACACCGACGACCCCGACCCGTCCTACCTCCGGATCGCGGTGCTCAACCGGTTCAGCGACAACGAGTGGAGCTCCGGTGACCGCGAGGTCCCCAGCAGCCAGGCGGCCGACGGCTCGATGCCCGGCCTGGTGGGTGTGTCGGCCCAGCTGCCGAGGCACCAGTTCGACTACACGCTCGACGCCACCCGTGACTTCCGGTCGACCTGGCTGCCGACCACGTCGATGGTCACCGAGGTCGATGCGCCCGGCGACTGGCGCTACGACACCACGACGATGGACTTCCTCGCCAGCAGCGACAACCTCGACACCTCGCAGCTGCACTGGTCGCTCACCGGCGTCAAGCTCGAGTACGACATCAACCGGCTGGCCGACGCGCCACCCGCCGGCCCCCTGGTCAACCGCGAGTTCACCCGGCTCCCACCGGGGCTGGACCCGATGGTGCGCGACCTGACCACCGAGATCACCGCCGGCGCGACCAGCCGGTTCGAGAAGGCCGTCGCGCTCCAGGACTGGTTCCGCGACCCGGCCAAGGGCGGCTTCACCTACAGCACCGACGTCAGCCTCAGCAACGGGAGCGATGACCTGGTCCGGTTCCTGACCCAGAGCGACGGCGGCCGCACCGGCTACTGCGAGCAGTTCGCCGCCGCGATGGCGGTCATGGCCCGCGAGCTCGGGATCCCGGCGCGCGTCGCGGTCGGCTTCCTCGAGCCCGACAAGGTTGCGAACGACACCTGGGTCTACAGCTCGCACGACCTGCACGCCTGGCCCGAGCTGTTCTTCTCCGGCTCCGGCTGGGTGCGCTTCGAGCCGACGCCGGCCGGCGGCGCCGAGGGCATCGCGACCGACGCACCGAACTACACCACCCTGCCGGTCAACATCGGCAATGAGACCGCGGCTCCCTCCGCGACCAACTCCGAGGCCGACCCCGGACTGGCCCGCGACTCCAACGAGGCGCAACCCACCGGCGACGAGAACGCGAAGAACAACCAGTCCTCCGACCAGGGCTCCTTCCCCTGGGCCTGGCTGGCCGGCGGCATCGTCCTGGTGCTGCTCGTGGCCGCCGTCGCCTTCGGCCCGCGGACGGTGCGCCGGCGCCGCCGCGACCAGCGCGGGCTGCTCGGCCCCGAGGAGGCCTGGCAGGAGCTCCGCGACACCGCTATCGACCTGCGGCTGCCATGGCCCAACCAGAGATCCCCCTGGCAGACCCGAGAGGCACTGGTCCAGCACTTCGGCGCACCGCGCGACGAGTTCACGCCCGACCGCCCGCGCCGCGGCCCGGACACCAACCCCGACGCCGTGTTCGCACTGGACCGGATCGTGCACTCGCTCGAACGGCTCCGCTACGCCCGGCCCACCGGCCAGGAGGCCGGCACCTGGCGCGCGGAGATGCAGACCTGCGTGGAGGCGCTGTACGGCGGCGCCCCCAAGCGGGCCCGCCGCACCGCCGACTGGTGGCCACGCTCGGTCTTCAGCCGCCAGGTCGACGTACGCCGCCCCTTCGACGACACCCCCCTCGAGCCGGCCATGTCCGGCCGAGTCGTCGACCACGTCGGTTGAGGTCGGGTCTGGGTCTTCGTTCGTGGCACCGTCAGCGGGCCGGGGGATGGGGAGGCCCGGCGGGCGGGATCCACCCCTCCGCTCGTCCCTCGCTCCGGGGGGCCAGTCCCAACCACCGCCCGCCGGGCCTCCCCGTCCCCCGTCCCGCACACACTGCCCTCGCTCCGTCTACACGGGGTGGGAGGGCGGCGGCGCGCGTCAGCGCGACGCGCAGCCCCGGCCCGCCGG
>NZ_DASUFR010000190.1:0-11772 GCF_036274455.1 Nocardioides sp.
AAAGCGCGGCGTGGCGCGGGCAGCGCGAGGTGACCACGCTGGGAGCAGCCGCCCGCGACACGGCGTCGCCTGTCGGCGCGCAGCCCCGGCCCGCCGGCGCCGCGGCCGACGGGGTGCCACGAACGAAGACCCAGACCCAACCTCAAACCACCTTCTGCATCTCGTAGATGCGGTCGACGAGCTGGTAGCCGAGCTGTTCGTTGACGGCGTTCATGAAGCTGTTGGTGGTGGCGTTGCCGGTGGCGATGATCTGGGTGCCCGGGAACAGCTCGCGGGCCTTCTGGTGCAGCAGGACCTTCATGGCCAGCCCGAGGCGGTGGCCGCGGTGGTCGGGCAGCACCAGCGTGTCGCCGATGTCGGCCAGGCGGGGTGCGTGCGGCGAGATGTGGAGGGTGGTGTAGCCGGCGACCTCGCCCGACGGAGCGAGCGCGACGACGGTGAGCTGGGTGCGGCGCTGGGCGGCGTGCCGCTCCTCCCGGACACGCAGCCGCTCGGCGGTCCACGCCTGGGGCCGGATGTCGAGCTCGCCGAGCGGGATCTCCCCGATGAACCGGCTCATCGCCGCGGCCAGCGAGGCGATGTGCTCCTCGGGCGCGGGGTCGGTCCACCACGTCAGGCGGTAGTCGCCGAGCTTCTCGGCGGCCTGCTTCTCCAGTGCCGGGAGCCGGTCGGCGGTCGCGGCCAGCTCGGCGACCTTGGCGCCGTCGACGTTCGCGACGGCGTACCCGCGCTTCTCCGCCCAGCGGCTGTCGTCGTTGCCGTCCTCGTCCAAGAGGACCCGGACGTCGGCCAGCAGGGTCGTGCGGCCCTCCGCGACGGCCAGCTCCTCGCAGCGGGCCAGCAGCGTGCTGCCGACGCCTCGGCGCCGGTGCTCCGGCGGGACGTGGACGTCGAAGGCACCGAGGTGGGTGTTGTCCGCGAGCGGGATGTACACCAACGCACTCCCGACCATGGCGTCGCCGAGGTAGGCACCGAGCAGGTCGATGCGGTTCTCCGGGTCGACCTGCGGCAGCGAGTAGCGGGAGGTCTCCCAGTCCGGCCACAGGTCGACCGGCCGGTGCGCCATCGCGGCGTGGCCGGACGCCCACCAGTCGTGGAGCTGGCGCTCGTCGGAGCGGTCGACCTCACGGACCTCGATGTCAGCCACGGTCCGCGAGCCTAGGGGGGACCAGCGACAGCTCGCCTCCGATATTCCCGCGCCTCTCCCTGCCGGGGCGACCTCAGCCCAGAGCGAGCCGTTCGCGTACGACGTCGGCGAGCCTGTCCGCCACCTCGCGGGCGGCCTCGTCGGTCGGCGCCTCGACCATCACCCGGACCACGGGCTCGGTGCCCGACGGGCGGAGCAGCACCCGGCCGCGGCCGCCCATCTCCTCCTCGGCCGCAGCCACGGCCGCGAGCAGGGCCGCGTCGTCGGTGCGGTCCTTGTCGACGCCCTTGACGTTGACCAGGACCTGCGGCAACCGCGTCACCACTGACGCGAGCGACCGGAGGTCCTTGCCGGTGGCGGCCATCCGCTGCAGCATGTGCAGCCCGGTGAGGATGCCGTCGCCGGTGGTGGCGTACTGGCTCATGATCACGTGCCCGGACTGCTCGCCACCGAGGACATAGCCGCCGGCGCGCATCTCCTCCAGCACGTAGCGGTCGCCGACCTTGGTCTGCCTCACGTGCAGCCCGGCCCCCTCGATGGCCTGGAGGAAGCCGAGGTTGCTCATCACCGTCGCGACGACGGTGTCGTCCACCAGCCGGCCCGCCTCGGCGAGGTCCAGGGCCAGGATCGCGAGGATCTGGTCGCCGTCGACGTCGCGTCCCTCGTGGTCGACGGCCAGGCAGCGGTCGGCGTCCCCGTCAAGCGCGATGCCGGCGTCGGCGCCGTGCTCGACCACGGCCGCCTGCAGCGGCGCCAGGTGGGTCGAGCCGCAGCCGTCGTTGATGTTGAGCCCGTCCGGCTCGGCGCCGATCACGATGACCTCGGCCCCAGCGGCCCGCAGCGCCATCGGGGCGGCCTCGCTGGCGGCGCCGTTGGCGCAGTCGACGACGACCTTGAGCCCGGTCAAGGGACGGTCGAGGGTGGCCAGCAGGTGGTCGACGTACTCCTCGACCGGTCGTTCGTAGGGTCGCACCCGCCCGACCGCGGCGCCGATCGGCGCCTCCCAGGGGCTGCCGAGCAGCTCCTCGATCTGCACCTCGACGGCGTCGTCCAGCTTCTGCCCGCCGCGGGCCAGGAACTTGATGCCGTTGTCGGGCATCGGGTTGTGCGACGCGCTGATGACCACGCCGAGGTCGGCGTCGAGGGCATCGGTGAGGTGCGCGACCGCCGGGGTCGGGAGCACCCGCAGCCGCAGCACGTCGACGCCGGCCGAGGCCAGCCCGGCCACGACGGCGTGCTCGAGGATCTGCCCGGAGATCCGGGGGTCCCGGCCGACCACCGCCAGGGGTCGCTCGCGAGTGCGGTCGAAGTCGCCGCGGTCGATGATGACGCGCGCCGCGGCGACCGACAGGTCGAGCGCGAGCTCGGCCGTGACCTCGCGGTTGGCGAGGCCACGGACCCCGTCGGTGCCGAAGACGCGCGGCATCCCGGGCCTCCTCGACCTCGGACTCAGCGCTTGCTGTACTGCGGAGCCTTGCGGGCCTTCTTCAGGCCGGCCTTCTTGCGCTCGATGACGCGGGCGTCACGCGTGAGCAGCCCGGCCTTCTTGAGCGAGGGGCGGTTGGCCTCGGCGTCGATCGCGTTGAGGCAGCGGGCCACGCCCAGGCGCAGCGCGCCGGCCTGGCCGGTGATGCCGCCGCCGTGGATGCGGGCGATCACGTCGAAGCGACCCTCGAGCTGCAGCTGCGCGAACGGCTCGTTCACGACCTGCTGGTGCAGCTTGTTGGGGAAGTAGGAGTCGAGGGCGCGGCCGTTGATGGTCCACTCCCCGGTGCCCGGGACGATGCGCACGCGAGCCACGGCCTCCTTGCGGCGGCCGGTGGCCGCGGCGGGGGCGATGGTGGCGGGTCGCGCCGGGGTGTCCGGGGTCGGTGCGCTCTCGGACGAATAGGCGATGCCGCTCTCGTCGGTGGTGTAGGTCTCCTCGACCTCGGTGGTGCTCTCAGTCACTGCTAAGTCCTCTGGTCTCGGGTCGACTACTGGGAGATCTGCTTGATCTCGAACGGAACGGCCTTCTGGGCCTGGTGCGGGTGCGTCGGGCCCGAGTAGACCTTCAGCTTCTTCATGATCTGCCGACCCAGCTTGTTCTTGGGGAGCATGCCCCAGACGGCGCGCTCGACGACCTTGCGTGCGTCCTTCTCGAGGAGGGTCCCGACCGGGGTCGCGGTGAGACCGCCCGGGTAGCCGGAGTGGCGGTAGGCCAGCTTGGTGGTCTTCTTGTCGCCGGTGAGGGCGACCTTGGCCGCGTTGACGACGATCACGAAGTCGCCGGTGTCGACGTGTGGTGCGTAGATCGGCTTGTGCTTGCCGCGCAACAGGGTCGCGGCCTGCACCGCGAGGCGACCGAGGACCACGTCCTCTGCGTCGATGACGTGCCAGGCGCGCTGGACGTCGCCGGGCTTGGGGCTGTAGGTGCGCACGAAAGTGTCTCTCTCGTTCGTCGGGACCGTGCCGGAGGTGTCCGGCACGGCAGTGGAGCCACGCCCTCTGACGAACTCGGCCCGGCTACTGATGGTGCTTGTCCGGGACTGCGAGGTGATGTCGTGCGACGTCACCACGCGGCAGGGGGCGCGACCTGCCAATTTACGGCGTTCGGGCGCCTTGGTCCAATTCCGCGGCTGGGACCCACGGGAGTGCCCGCCCTGCGGGGGTCTCGACAGGCTCGACCAGCGGTGGCACGGCAGGTGCCTCACGGTGGCTGAGCCGTGGTCGCCCGGCGTACGGACACCGGTTTGCGGGTTGTTCAGCGGTCCGGACTAAGTTGGCAAGGTGACCCACGGAAAGACAGAGTCGCTGACCGTCCGGGACAACCGCACCGGACAGGAGTACGACGTACCGATCACCGACGGCACCATCAAGGCCGCGGACATCGGTCAGATCAGGGCCGACGAGGACGCCCCTGGGCTCGCCGTCTACGACCCCGGCTTCGTCAACACCGCCTCGTGCCGAAGCGCGGTCACCTACATCGACGGTGAGCAGGGGATCCTGGAGTACCGCGGCTATCCCATCGAGCAGCTGGCCGAGAAGTCGAACTTCCTCGAGGTCGCCTACCTCCTCGTCCACGGCAGCCTGCCGTCGAAGGCGGAGTACGACGCGTGGGTGCACGAGATCACCTACCACACCTTCGTGCACGAGAACGTCCGCGAGTTCATGCAGGGGTTCCGCTACGACGCGCACCCGATGGGGATGCTGATGGCGTCGGTCGGGGCCCTGTCCACGTTCTACCCCGACGCCCGCAACATCAGCGACGCCGACAACCGGCACATGCAGATCGTCCGGATGATCGCGAAGATGCCGACCCTGGGCGCCTGGTCGTTCCGGCACGCGCAGGGCAAGCCGTTCGTCTACCCCGACAACGAGCTCAGCTACACCGCGAACTTCCTCTCCATGCTGTTCAAGATGAGCGAGCACAAGTTCGACGCCGACGAGCGGCTGGTCCGGGCACTCGACGTGCTGTTCATCCTGCACGCCGACCACGAGCAGAACTGCTCGACCAACGCCGTGCGCTCGGTCGGCTCCTCGCAGGTCGACCCCTACTCGGCGGTCGCCGCCGGCATCGCCGCGCTCTACGGGCCGCTGCACGGCGGCGCCAACGAGGCGGTGCTGCGGATGCTCAGGCGGATCGGCTCCAAGGACAACATCACCGACTTCATCAAGGGCGTGAAGGACGGCAACGAGCGGCTGATGGGCTTCGGCCACCGCGTCTACAAGAACTACGACCCGCGCGCCAAGATCATCAAGAAGTCCGCCGAGGACGTCTTCGAGGTCACCGGCACCAACCCGCTCCTCGACATCGCGCTGGAGCTGGAGAAGATCGCGCTCGAGGACGAGTACTTCGTCAAGCGCAAGCTCTACCCCAACGTCGACTTCTACTCCGGGCTGATCTACGAGGCCTTCCAGTTCCCGCCGGAGATGTTCACGGTGCTCTTCGCCATCGGCCGGACGCCGGGGTGGCTCGCGCAGTGGCTCGAGCTGGTCCAGGACAAGGAGCAGAAGATCGCCCGACCCAAGCAGATCTACACCGGCGACCGGACCCTCGACTTCGTTCCGGCGTCGGAGCGTTGGTCCAACGGTTGAGCGTTCCGCGAGGCGTCATCTGGGACCTCGGCAACGTCCTCATCGACTGGCAGCCGCATGCCGCCGTGGCAGCCGGGCTCGGCGAGGAGGAGGCGACGAGGTTCATGGACGCCGAGGACTTCGACTTCCTGGCGTTCAACCACGTCCTCGACGGTGGGGTCACGTGGGAGGAGAACGTCGCGGAGCTGCGGCGCACCCACCCGCACTGGGTCGAGCACGCGACGGCCTACCGCGCGAACTTCCCGGCGTCCCTGGTCGGTGAGATCCCCGGCACCGTCGGCGTGGTGCGCGAGCTGCACGACGCCGGCGTGCCGATGTTCGGGCTGACCAACTGGCCCGACGAGTTCTGGCCCCACGCGCCACGCAGGTTCGCGTTCCTCGAGCTCCTCGACGACATCGTGGTGTCCGGGACGGAGGGCTTCGCGAAGCCGGATCCGGCGATCTTCGAGATCGCGGTGGCCCGGGCCGGCATCCCCGCCTCCGACCTGGTCTTCGTCGACGACAAGCAGGACAACGTCGTGGCCGCGATCGAGTTCGGGCTCGACGGGATCCTCTTCACCGGCGCCGACGAGCTCCGCCACCAGCTGCGGGACCGCGGGCTACCGGTCTGACGGGCTTCAGTTCACCGCTCGGTCGCGCCCTTCCCAGTAGGGCTTCCGAAGCTCGCGCTTGAGGATCTTGCCGGTGGGATTCCTGGGCAGTGCGTCGAGGATGTCGACCGACCTCGGGCACTTGAACCGCGCCAGCGACTCCTGGCAGAACGAGATCAGCTCCTCCTCGGTCGCAGTCGCGTCGGGCTTGAGCGCGACCACGGCCTTGACCGACTCGCCCCAGGTGTCGTCGGGGACGCCGATGATCGCGACCTCCATGACCGCCGGGTGCTCGGCCAGCACCCGCTCGACCTCTGGCGAGTACACGTTCTCACCGCCGGTGATGATCATGTCCTTGAGCCGGTCCTCGACGAACACGAAGCCGTCGGCGTCGACCCTTCCGATGTCGCCGGTGCGGAACCACCCGTCCTCGGTGATCACCGCGGCGGTCTCCTCGGGCTTGCCCAGGTAGCCCTTGAACAGCTGCGCGGTCCTGAGCCAGATCTCGCCGGGCTCGCCGGTGGGCAACTCCTCGAGGGTGCCCGGGTCGACGACCTTCAGCTCGCAGCCGGGCAGCGGCCGCCCGGCCGAGACCAGCCACTCCGGGTGGCCCGCGGCCGCCGCGCCGCGGTGCTCGTCGGGCATGAGGTGCGTGGCCACGCCCGACACCTCGGTGAGCCCGTAGACCTGGATGAAGTCGGTGTCCGGCCACGCCTCCATCGCCGCCCTCAGCAGCGGCGGCGGCATCGGTGCGGCGCCGTAGGTGTAGGTCTTGAGCGCACCGAACAGCTTCACCGCGTCCGGCCCGGCCTGCAGCACCTGGGCCAGCACGGCCGGCACCAGGAAGGTCCGGTTGGCCCCGGCGAGGATCGCGCCGGCCAGCGAGGCACCGTCGGGCTCGCGGGTCATGTACGACGGGATGCCGTCGTGGATGCCGAACAGCACGTACGACGAGCCGCCGACGTGGAACAGCGGCATCGAGACCATGTTGACGTCGCCCGGCTCGAACTCCCAGCCGTCGTGGGCGTTGAGGGTGTGGGCGACCATGTTGGCCTGGGTGAGCATCACGCCCTTCGGTCGACCGGTGGTGCCCGAGGAGTACATGACGAGGCAGACGTCGTCGGGTGAGACGTCGTCGGGCCGGGTCACCCGTGGTGAACCCGCGAGCCACGCTTCGTACTCGTCGCCGTCGCCGCCCTCGGGCGTGACCTCGATGACCTTCTCGACGTGGGTGAGGTTCTCGCGGATCTTGTTGACCGTCGGCGTCAGCTCCTGGCCGACCACCAGCACCTTGGCCCCCGAGTCGTTGACGGCGTAGTCGACCTCGTCGCCGGCCGAGCGCCAGTTGACGATCGCGTTCGCGGCTCCCAGCGACGCAGCGGCCATGGACAGCTCGACGCCGGCCGGATGGTTCTTGTCGAGGAAGGCCACCACGTCGCCGCGACCGATACCGAGCGCCTGCAGTCCGCCGGCGCAGCGCCGGACCCGGTCCTCCCACTCCGCCCACGTCCAGCTGCGGGTCTGCCCCGGGGCCGGGGCGTAGGTGAAGGCGGTTCCGTCGGGCAGGTGCTCCGCCCAGTGGCCGAGACGGTCGTCGACGTAGGTCGGAGTCGGGGCGGTCATGCCCAGCGATTGTGGCCGGACGCGCTACCGCACGTCCAGATGCTCGCAGTCGTCCGCGATCACGTGGGCCGGCGGCTTGCCCTCGGAGATCACGGTGTCGTCGCCCGGGCCGCACATGACGAAGGCGCCGGGCTCAGGGTCGATGATCACCATCCGGTCGTTGCCGCGGCCTCCGGACGACTCGTCGGAGTGGTAGCTCGAGACGATGTCGTCGCCCGGTCCGCCGTAGAGACGGTCGTCGGAGTCGTCGAACCCGCCGACCACGAGGTCGTCGCCGGCGCCGCCGCCGAGGTCGTCCAGGCCCGCGCCGCCCTTGATGACGTCGTCGCCCGGACCGCCGATCAGCAGGTCGTCGCCGCCGAGCCCGAGCAGCCGGTCGTCCCCACCTTTGCCGCGCATCGTGTCCTTCGCGCTGGTGCCGGTCAGGCTGTCGTTGCCGGGGCCGCCGCTCTTGACGACGGCGGAGGCCGCGCCGCCGGAGAGCACGAGCGCGGCGGACAGGACGAGGGCTGGGAGCTTCGACATGGCGGCATCGTGCCAGCGGAGGTGTCCCGCCGCCCCGGGACACGCGTCACGAGCTCTCGTCCCACTTCTTCAGCGACACCCAGCGAGGTCTCAGGATGGTCACAGTTCGGACGGGCATCGTCTTGTCCGTGACCGACTCGGAGCCAACCACTCCCCTCCCGTCCCAGGACCAGTCGCCGCTGGGTGGCCAGCCGCTGACCCCGCCGGCCCCGCCGGCGGCCCCGCCCGCCTGGCGTCCCTACGCCGGCGCGCCGCAGCAGCCGGCCCAGCCCGCGACTCCCCCGGCGCGGCCACGTCGTGGCCGCCGCGTCGCCTTCGCCAGCTCGGTCGTGGCCGCGTCCCTGCTGGTCGGGGGCGGCGCCGGAGTGGGCGGTGCCGCCGTCTACTCCGCGTGGCACGACGACAACGGCTCCCCGTCGAACACGTCAGCGTCACCGACCACCTCCAGGGTCGTGAACACCCCCAGCACCCCGGCCCCGCAGGGCAGCGTCCAGGCGGTTGCCGCCAAGGTGCTGCCGTCCGTGGTCAAGATCGACGTGAGCGGACCGCAGGGCGCGGGCTCCGGCTCCGGCATCATCCTGAGCTCCGACGGCCAGATCCTGACCAACAACCACGTGGTCGAGCTGGCCGGCAGCAGCGGCAGCCTGAGGGTGACCTTCAACGACGGCAGCCACGCCGACGCCAAGATCCTCGGCACCGACCCGCTCACCGACACCGCGCTCATCCAGGCCTCGGGCGTCTCCGGCCTGACCCCGGCCACCATCGGCAAGTCCAGTGAGCTGGCCGTCGGGCAGGGCGTGGTGGCGATCGGCTCGCCGCTCGGTCTCGACGCCACGGTCACCAGCGGCATCGTCAGCGCACTCAACCGCCCGGTCGACGTCGGCTCGGACGGCCAGGGCAACAGCACGGTCTACCCCGCCGTCCAGACCGACGCCGCGATCAACCCCGGCAACAGCGGCGGCGCACTGGTCGACCTCAACGGCAACGTGGTCGGCATCAACTCCGCCATCGCGACCGCCGGCCAGAGCCTGGGCGGACAGAGCGGCAACATCGGCGTCGGCTTCGCGATCCCCATCGACGAGGTGATGCCGATCGTCGACGAGATGGCGAAGGGCGAGACTCCGACGCACGCGCGGCTCGGCGTCTCGGTCGCCGCCGGGCAGAACCCGGACGGCACCCAGAGCGAGGACGGCGCCTCGATCGAGAAGGTCAACGCCGGCTCGACCGCCGAGAACGCCGGCATCGCACCCGGCGACGTGATCACCAAGGTCGACGACCACCTGATCACCGACGCCGACTCCCTGATCGCCACGGTCCGGTCCTACCGTCCCGGCGACAAGGTGACGGTCACCTACATCCACGACGGTCAGACCAAGACCGCCGAGCTCACCCTCGACTCGGACCAGGAGGCGTCCAACTCGTAGTCCTCCACCAGACCTCCCCCGTCCGGTCGCCGAGCGACGACGGCAGGCCGGCACCGAGGGAGTCGAGAGGTGGGACCCCGCGGTTTGCACCGGGTCCGTCAAAGCCGCAGCCGCGGGGCCCCGCCGTCTTCCCCCAGGCGTCCCGCTCGACTTCCGGGTCGAGCGGGACGCTCTGCTCTTCACGCCGGGGCGTGACGCTTGTCATCGTCCATGCCATGAACTCGCGCGTCGTCCTCGTCGGGGAGGTGGCCGCGACCCTCTGCGTCGCTGCCTGTGACTCCGCCGCCGAGTCCGATGCGACCCCCGATCCGGCCATCCCGACCGCGCGTCGTCGGTCCCACCGTCCCGCCGTCGTGGACGTGAGCTAGGACAGCTTCTTCTGCAGCTCGCCCATGTAGGCCACCGGGCGGAAGCCGAGCGCGTCGTTGATCGCGACCATGGGGGCGTTCACGTCGGCGTTGTAGGTCACGACCGTGCTGATCTGGGGCTGCGTCTGCTGGAGCTGGCGCAGGTTGGCGACCTTGACGGCCATCCCGAGCCGGTGGCCGCGGTGGTCGGGCCGGACCAGCGTCCCCCACTGGTAGGCCCGGTCGGACTCGTGCTCGGTCACCGCGATGTCGCTGAGGGCCACCAGGTCACCGTCGGGCGCCAGCGCCACGGTGTTGACCTTCGTGCGGCCCTGGGCGGAGACCATGGCCTCACGCGCCCGGAGCGCGTCGACGTCGGCGGCCTCGGACTCGCGCTCGATCTCGCCCATCGGCGCCTCGGTGATCAACGTGGCCTCGAGCCGCACCCAGGCCTCGGCGAGCTCATCGGGGACCGGCCCGGTGAACGAGCGCAGCTCGTAGCCGTCGTGGTGGGCGGCCGCCTCGGCCGCGAGCCGGCCCAGCACCTCCTCGTCCACCGGCAGCGCGAGCCGTCGTTGTACGTCGAGCAGGCCGAGCTCGAAGCCGTGGCGCCTGGTCCAGGCCAGGTCGGTCGACCCGGCGCCCTCGGGACCGGCCTCGTAGGGCCAGTCGATCTCGGCGACCAGCCGGCTCCGGCCCCGGGCACGTGCCTCGCCCTCGGCGTGCTCGAGCATCGCGGCGGCATGGCCGTGCCCGCGGTGGTCGGGGTGGCAGCACACCAGCACCGTGGCCAGGTCGAGGTTGTCGACGGTGGAGGCCTCCAGCCAGCCGGTGGCGGCGACCGAGCCGTCCACCCAGCCCGCCCACGCGCTCCGGGCCATCCGCTCGTCGGGGTCGGCCATCGCGACCCGGACCTCCTCGGGCTGCCACACGGCGGCGAACTCACCGGCGGGACCGGCCTTCGAGGCGGCGGCGTAGACCGCGTAGAAGGCCTCGAACCCGGCCGGGTCGCCCGGGTCGACGGGGACGATGTTCATCGGGCCCGTTGCACCCGGCCCTCGTCCCAGACCGGCTCCTCGGTCTCGTAGACCGCGCCGTCGGCGCCGTAGACGAGGAACCGGTCGAAGCCGCGGGCGAACCAGCGGTCGTGGGTCACGGCGACGACCGTCCCCTCGAACGACTCCAGCCCCGCCTCGAGCGCCTCGGCCGACTGGACGTCGAGGTTGTCGGTGGGCTCGTCGAGGAGCAGCAGCGTCGCTCCGGAGAGCTCGAGCAGCAGGATCTGGAACCGCGCCTGCTGGCCGCCGCTGAGCGACTCGAAGCGCTGCTCGGCGGCGTGCGCGAGCTCGTAGCGGTCCAGCACCCGCGCCGCCTGCTCGCGGCCCATGCCGGTGCGTCCGTCCGGGCGGCCGTCGCCGCGGTGCAGGATCTCCAGCAGCGTGCGGCCGATCAGCTCGGGGTGCTCGTGGGTCTGCACGAACCAGCCCGGCCGCACCCGCGCGCCCAGCTTGGCCTTCCCGGTGTGCCGGACCGGCGCGACGGGCGTGTCCTCGACCGGACGGTGCTCGACGTCGGGGTCACTGCCGCCGCGCGCCAGCAGCCGCAGGAAGTGTGACTTGCCCGAGCCGTTCGAGCCGAGCACGGCCACCCGCTCGCCGTACCAGACCTCGAGGTCGAAGGGCTTCATCAGCCCGGTCAGCTCGAGGTCCTCGCAGATCACCGCACGCTTGCCGGTGCGGCCACCCTTCAGCCGCATCCGCACCTGCTGCTCGCGTGGCTGCTCGATCGGCGGACCGGCCTCCTCGAACTTCCGCAACCGGGTCTGGGCAGCCTGGTAGCGGCTGGCCATGCCGTCGTTGTACGCCGCCTTCTGCTTGTACATGAGGACCAGCGCCTTGATCTTCGAGTGCTCCTCGTCCCAGCGCCGGCGCAGCTCCTCGAGCCGGGCGAACCGGTCGCGCCGCGCGTCGTGGTAGCTCGCGAACCCGCTCGGGTGCGTCCACACCAGGTTGCCGGCAGCCCCGAGCTCCACCGTGACG
>NZ_DASUFR010000191.1:0-8127 GCF_036274455.1 Nocardioides sp.
GGTCGATCCGGTCCACCAGCTGCTGCAGCTCGCTCGCCCGGGCGTCGGCGGTGTCGAGGTCGACCGAGCCGTCGGCGGTCAGCCCGGCGAAGCCACCGGAACGCCGCACGCTGACGGTCCGGGTCGGCGCACCCGTCGCAGGCGGCGGCTCGCCCGGCCCGGACGTCGACGGCGTCACCCCGACCGTCGCCCAGGCCTGCGTGACCGCGTCGGTGTGCTCGCCGGCCGCGGCCACCGTCGCGGCTGCAAAGGTGGCGAAGTCGGCCTGCGAGGAGAGGCCGCCAGTCAGGGCGGCGTACCAGATCCGCCCGGCCCCCTCGGCCGACGAGCCGCCGATGGCGACCGCGGCGAGCTGGAAGGCACGGTTGGGGATGCCGGAGTTGATGTGGACACCGCCGTTGTCGTCGCTGGTGGTGACGTAGTCGTCCATGTGCGCCGGCTGCGGGTCCTTGCCGAGCACCGGGTCGTCGTAGGCCGTCCCGGGATGGGCCATGTCGCGCAGCGCCCGCCCCTGGACGCCGGGCAGGAACAGCCCGGCACCGACCAGCCAGTCGGCCTCCTGCGCGGTCTGCCCCAGCACCCGTTGCTTGACGCACGAGCCGAACACGTCGGAGACCGACTCGTTGAGCGCGCCGGGCTGGCCGCGGTAGACGAGGCCGGCCGTGCGCTCGGTCACCGCGTGGGTCAGCTCGTGGCCGAGGACGTCGACCGGCTTGGTGAACCGGTCGAAGGTCTTGCCGTCGCCGTCGCCGAAGACCAGCTGGATGCCGTTCCAGAACGCGTTGTCGTAGCTCCGCTGGTAGTGCACGGTCGCCACCACGCTCGCGCCGGCGTCGTCGTAGGAGTCGCGGTCGTAGACCTCGGCGTACATCGCCAGCGACGCGGCCACGCCGTCGGCGGCCTCGTCGACGGCGACGTCGCCGCTCGGGTCGTCGCCTGCGGTGCGCACCACATCGCCCGGGAGCGTCGAGCCGTTGCGCGCGGTGTGCACGACCCAGTCGGGACTCGTCGCGGGAGGCGCCTGGACCGTGCGCTGGGTCCGGAGCCGCTCGTCGTGGGCCAGCATCTGCAGCACCCACCCGGCGTCCTCGGGTCGGTTGCGGGCGATCTCCTGCAGGAGGTACGGCGGGACGAAGCAGTGCCGTCTCCGCGGCGAACTCACCTCGGCACCCGGTCCGCCGGGAACCCACCGGTCGCCACGGGCCCCCACCGGTCGGGCGTGATCCGGACCAGCGACTTGCCCTGCCGGCGCATCGCCTGCCGGTAGTCGTCCCAGTCGGGGTGCTCACCGGAGATGCACCGGAAGTACTCCACCAGCCCGTCCTCCGCCTCGGGGCTCGGCATGTCGAGGACCTCGGCGGTGCCGTCGACCTGCACCCACGCGTCGTTCCACTCGTCGGAGAGGACGAGGACCGTGGCCCGGGGGTCACGGCGCAGGTTGGTGGTCTTGGCGCGGTCGGGGTAGGTCGAGACCACGATCCGACCCTCGGCGTCCACGCCTCCCGTCACCGGCGACAGCTGTGGTCTGCCGTCCCGTCTCGTGGTCACCAGGACCAGGTGGTGGCGGGTCCGCACGAAGTCGAGCAGCTCCTCGCGCGAGACCCGAGTGTTCGTCGCGATGGTGGGCATGCCGCCAGCCTAGGAGGCGACGACGACGGCGTCCTCGAGCGTCATCGACATGCCGCCGTTGACCCAGCCGTCGCCGTCACAGTCCTTCCCGTTCGGCTGGATGCGGGAGAGCTCGACGGCCTGCTCCCGCCGGGCGATCACGGCGCCAGCCTGGTCACGCAGCTCCGCCGTCACGTGCACCGTCCCCGGCTCGAACGAGCGGCCGAGGTCGTCGAAGGTCGCGGTCAGGGCCGGGAGGCCGCCCCACATCGGGCGTCGGGCCCAGTCGTCCTCGAACGCTCCGCACTCGTGGTCGTCGCACACGGTGACGGCCAGGCTCCCGCTCACCAGCTGGAGCCCGGGCGCGAACTCGACCGTGACGCCGTTCCAGCTGCCGACGGCCGTGCAGTCGTGGCCGAAGGCGCTGCAGCCGACCAAGGCGGAGAGGAGCAGCAGCAGGACCGCCGTGCGCATGGCGCAGCCTACGTCCGCCGATGCGGATCGGAGCGTCGTTCGCCCCTAGAGTTGACCCTTGTGCCTGACCCCGATCGCCGCGAGGCGAAGCTCCGCAACGTCGCGATCGTCGCGCACGTCGACCACGGCAAGACCACGCTGGTCGACGCGATGCTCCGGCAGGCCGGCGCGTTCTCCGCGCACCAGGCCGAGACCGTCGGCGAGCGGGTCATGGACACCGGCGACCTGGAGCGCGAGAAGGGGATCACGATCCTCGCCAAGAACACCGCGATCCACTACCGCAACGGTGCCGACGACCTGACCATCAACATCATCGACACCCCCGGGCACGCCGACTTCGGCGGCGAGGTCGAGCGCGGCCTGTCGATGGTCGACGGGATCGTGCTGCTGGTCGATGCGAGCGAGGGCCCGCTGCCGCAGACGCGCTTCGTGCTCCGCAAGGCGCTCAACGCCGACATGCCGGTCGTGCTCGTGGTCAACAAGGTCGACCGCGCCGATGCCAGGATCAGCGAGGTCGTCGACGAGACCTACGAGCTCTTCCTCGACCTGCTCGACGAGAGCCACGGCCAGGACGCGCTGGACTTCCCGGTCGTCTACGCCAGCGCCAAGGCCGGCATCGCCTCGCTCCAGCAGCCGGCCGACGGCTCGATGCCAGCGGGCAGCGACCTCGAGCCGCTGTTCCGGACGATCCTGGAGACCATCCCCGCACCGACGTACGTCGAGGGCGCGCCGCTCCAGGCCCACGTCACCAACCTCGACGCCTCGCCGTTCCTCGGCCGGCTGGCGCTGCTCCGCATCCACGCCGGGACCATCCGGAAGGGTCAGACGGTCGCCTGGATCCGCCGCGACGGCGAGGTCCGCAGCGTCCGGGTCACCGAGCTCCTCGTCACCGACGGGCTCGAGCGCAAGCCGGGCGAGCAGGCGGGCCCCGGTGACATCGTCGCGGTCGCGGGCATCCCCGACATCACCATCGGTGAGACCCTGGCCGATCCGGAGCACCCGGTCGCACTGCCGCTGATCCACGTCGACGAGCCCGCGATCTCGATGACGATCGGCACCAACACCAGCCCCCTGGTCGGGCAGGTCAAGGGCGCCAAGGTGACCGCGCGGCTGGTCAAGGACCGGCTCGACGCCGAGCTGGTCGGCAACGTCTCGCTCAAGATCCTCCCCACCGAGCGGCCCGACGCGTGGGAGGTCCAGGGCCGCGGCGAGCTGGCCCTGGCCATCCTGGTCGAGCAGATGCGCCGCGAGGGCTACGAGCTCACCGTCGGCAAGCCCCAGGTCGTCACCAAGGAGGTCGACGGCAAGGTGCACGAGCCGATGGAGCGGCTGACCATCGACGCCCCGGAGGAGTACCTCGGCACGATCACCGAGCTCCTCGCCGCCCGCAAGGGCCGGATGGAGCAGATGACCAACCACGGCACCGGCTGGGTGCGGATGGAGTTCCTGGTCCCGGCGCGCGGCCTGATCGGCTTCCGCACCGAGTTCCTCACCGACACCCGCGGCACCGGCATCGCCCACCACGTCTTCGACGGCTACGAGCCGTGGGCCGGCGAGATCCGGTCGCGCGCGTCCGGCTCGCTGGTGGCCGACCGGACGGGGAAGGCTTCGGCGTACGCCATGACCTCGCTGCAGGAGCGGGGCGTGCTCTTCGTCGAGCCGGCGACCGAGGTCTACGAGGGGATGATCGTCGGCGAGAACTCCCGCGCCGACGACATGGACGTCAACATCACCAAGGAGAAGCAGCAGACCAACATCCGCTCCTCCACCGCCGACAACTTCGAGAAGCTGGTCCCGCCGCGCAAGCTGTCGCTCGAGCAGTGCTTGGAGTTCTGCCGCGAGGACGAGTGCGTCGAGGTCACCCCAGAGACGGTCCGGCTGCGCAAGGTCGTGCTCGACCAGAACGACCGGGCGAAGATGGCTGCCCGGGCTCGCCGCGCCAACGCCTAGTCGATCGTCAGGTCCACCCGCGGCGCACCACTACCTTTCGGCGAGCAGCCGGCGGAGGACGCCACCGGTGAGCCGAACACCGTCGCGCTCGAGGTTCCACGCGCCGCCCGACCGCACCCGGTTGGTCACCCAGAAGACCATGGCGCCGGTGCCGAGCACCCGGGCGAGCTCGGCGTAGGACCAGCCGTTGCCGCCGTTGTGCCATGCCACCCGGCCGGCCGGGGTGTCGAGCAGCACCCAGCCGTAGCCGTACCAGCTGTCACCGGCGGGCTGCTCCTGGACCCGCGGCCGGAACAGCTCGCGCTGGGCGCTTCGGTCGAGCACGCGGTGGTCGAGCAGCGCCCGCTGCCAGCGGGCCAGGTCGTTGGCGGTCGAGAGGAGGCCGCCGTTGCCGCGGAGGTTCCACCACGGCCCGCTCGCCGCCCACGGGTGGTCGAAGGGACGACCCTGGGCGCGACCTCGTGCGTCGTACTCCACGGCCACGTCGGCCCGGCGCCAGTGCGGCAGGACGTAGCCGGTGTGGCGCATCCCCGCGGGGCGGAAGAGGTGCTGGGCCAGGAACCGTTCGTACGTCGTCCCCGACGCCCGCTCGATGATGAGGGCGAGCAGGCTGTAGCCGAGGTTGGAGTAGTGGTAGTGCGAGCCGGGCGTGGTCCGCAGCGGGGACGCCAGCGCCCGACGCAGCAGCTGGCGGCGGCTGAGCCGCTCGTAGTCGTCGCCGAGGGAGCCGACCAGCCCCGAGGTGTGCGTGAGGAGCTGCTGCACGGTGATCGCCTCCTTGTCGGGCGGCACCGGACCGAGCCACCGGCCGATCGGGTCCTGGACGTCGAGACGGCCGAGCATCTCGAGCTTGACGACCGCGGCAGCCGTGAACTGCTTGGTGAGCGAGCCGATGTCGTAGACCGTGTCGCAGCCCGCCGGCACCCGCGCGGCCCGATCAGCCCATCCGAGACCCTCGCACGCCACCACCCGGTGGCCGCGCATCGCGACCAGCGTGCCGCTCGCGCCGGCAGGCACCGTGCGCTCGACGAACCTCGTGACCGACACCGAGGCCGGGTCCGGCGTGCGCGCATCGGCGGGTGGACCGGTGAGGACCGATGCGCCGAGCGCGAGCGCCACGAGTCCCCGGGTCAGGACCGGGTGCACTGCCACGCCACGTCCTCGCCGGACGACCTCTGGTCACACCGCCAGCCGGTGCGCTCGAGGCCGGCGGCCCAAGCGGCGACCGCTCGGCATTCCCGGTCGGAGCACGACTGCACCTCCACCCGGACCGCCACGCCCTGCGCGGCCACGAAGCCGGCGGTGAGCGCGGTGACCGTGATCGCGCCGATGCCGACGAGGGCCCAGCGCCGGATGCCCGCGGCGCGGGCGACCAGGCCACCGCACACGAGGGAGAACGCCTCGCGCCCGACACCGGAGCGCTCCGCGAGCTCCTGCGCGAGACCGGCCAGGTGGTCGCCGTCCCGCCGGCGGACGGCCCGCGGGTAGGCGAGCAGGCACAGCGCGAGGAGGCGCCGTCGCGTCCGGGCGCTCATGCGAGTCGCGGCTTCCGGTTCGGCCTGACGCCGCTGCGCGAGCCGAGCGCCGTGGCGAGCGACCGGAGCCGGGCCGTCTCGTCGGCCAGCGCGGTCTGGCCAGCGGCGGTGAGCCGGTAGTAGCGACGACGGCGCCCCGCCACGACGTCCTCGCGGGACTGCGTCACCAGTCCGTCGGCCGTCAACCTGTTGAGCGCGCCGTAGAGCGTGCCGGCAGTCAGCCGCACCCGGCCGCCCGAGAGCTCCTCGACGTCCCGCGCGATGCCGTAGCCGTGCAGCTCGCCGAGCGCGAGGCTGGCCAGGATGAAGAGCGCCTGCTCGGTCATGTCGAGCCACGATACATCGATCTACGATGTATGGCACACCTGGTTCCGGCACGGGAGTAACCGCCGCCCGCATTCGGGTGTTGGATCGGGTCCATGGAGACCTCGGAGCTGATCAGCACCGCTCGCCAGCAGTCGCTGGGCGACCTGCCACGGCGCTCGGCGCGGCGCTACCCGGACAAGGTCGCGATCATCGACGGCCCGACCCGGATCACCTTCGCCGAGCTCGACGCCGCGGTCGACCGGGCCGCGGCCGCGATGGCGGGCGCCGGGCTGGCGAAGGGCGACCGGCTCGCCCTGCTCTGCCACAACTGCTGGCAGCTCGCGGTCCTCGACTTCGCGACCGCGCGGATCGGCGTCGTGCTCGTGCCGGTCAACTTCATGCTCGGTGGCGAAGAGATCGCCTTCATCCTCGACCACAGCGGCGCGCAGGCGTTCGTCGCCGAGGACGCCCTGGTCGGGACGGCGGACCGGGCCCTCGCCGCGGCGTCGGCCGGGACGGTCCGGCTCAAGCACGTGGTCCGGCTGGCGGGCGACGACGTACCGGACGGCTGGGCGGACCTCCAGGACTGGCTCGACCACGACGGCGCACCGCCCGAGGTGCTGGTCCGAGACGACGACCCGGTCCGGATGATGTTCACCTCCGGCACCGAGTCGCGGCCCAAGGGCGCGCTGCTCTCGAGCCGGTCGCTGCTGTGGCAGTACGCAACCTGCGTGGTCGACGGTGAGTACAGCCCGGACGACATCGACCTGCACTCCCTGCCGCTCTACCACTGCGCCCAGCTCGACGTCTTCCTCGGCCCCGACGTGTGGATCGGCGCGACCAGCATCATCCTGCGCGGTCCGGACGCTGCAGCCGTCCTCGCTGCGATCGAGGAGCACCGCGTCAACCGGTTCTTCGCCCCGCCGACGGTCTGGATCGGGCTGCTGCGCCACCCCGGCTTCGACGACGCCGACCTCTCGACGCTGGCCAAGGGCTACTACGGCGCCTCGCCGATGCCGGTCGAGATCCTCAAGGAGATGCAGTCGCGGCTGCCCGGCGTACGCCTGTGGAACTTCTACGGCCAGACCGAGATGGCGCCGCTGGCCACCTCGCTCGGCCCTGACGAGCAGCTCTCGCACGCCGGCTCCGCCGGCCGGGCGGCCCTGAACGTCGAGACCAGGATCGTCGACGACCTGGACCGGGACGTACAGGCCGGCGAGGTCGGCGAGATCGTGCACCGCTCGCCGCACGCCATGCTCGGCTACTACCAGGACGACGAGAAGACTCGCGAGGCGTTCCGCAACGGGTGGTTCCACTCCGGCGACCTCGGCTACGTCGACGAGACCGGGCACCTCTACGTCGTCGACCGCAAGAAGGACATGATCAAGACCGGTGGCGAGAACGTCGCCTCCCGCGAGGTCGAGGAGGCGATCTACCAGCTCGAAGGCGTCGCCGAGGTCGCGGTCTTCGGGGTGAGCCACCCGCGCTGGGTGGAGGCGGTCGCCGCGGCCGTCGTGCCCAAGGAGGGGGCCGCCCTCACCTCCGAGGACGTCGTCGGCCACACGCGGTCGGTGCTGGCGGGCTTCAAGGTGCCGAAGTACGTCGTCATCGTCGACGCGCTGCCGAAGAACCCCAGCGGCAAGATCGTGAAGCGGCAGCTCCGCGAGGAGCACGCCGACCTCGCCGCCGGGGACGGATAGCGTGACGCTCAGCCGGCCTGGGCCGCCATCGTGCCGGGCTGGTAGGACCCACCCGCGTAGCCGGAGATCACGCCGAGCCGGTTGGTGGCGTTGATCAGCGCGATCAGCGAGACCAGCGCCGTCAGCTGCTCCTCGTCGAAGTGCTCGCGCACCCGGGCCCAGGTCTCGTCGGAGACCCCCGCCCCATCGGCGAGCCTGGTGCCCTCCTCGGTGAGCGCCAGCGCCGCCCGCTCGGCCTCGGTGAACACGCTGGAGTGGCGCCACGCCGCCACGAGGTGGATGCGCACGTCGTCCTCGCCCGCCCCGGCCGCCTCCTTGGTGTGGATGTCGACGCACCAACCACAGCCGTTGATCTGGCTGGCGCGCAGGCTCACCAGGTCGCGGACGGTCCGGGGCAAGCGGGACTGCTCGATCGCCAGGTTGACGTTGAACAGCCTCTTGGCGATCTTGCCGCCGACCTCGTTGTCGGTGAAGTTGATCCGGGGTTCCATCGTCGTCCTCTCGTCGGGTCCCCTGTCTGGGGCCTTCGAGCACCAGATGCCGCCCGCCCGCGA
>NZ_DASUFR010000192.1:0-4554 GCF_036274455.1 Nocardioides sp.
AGGGAGACGTGGCGGTCGGCCTCGGCGCGGCGGCGCCGCTTGCCCACGGCGGCGGGGTCGAGCGGGGCTGCCGCCCGCTGGAGCCGGCCGACCAGCCGGCGCGGGCAGAGCCGCTCGACCACCGTGGGGTGGGCGCGGAGCTGCTCGTCGACCCGGGCCCGGTCCACGGCGGTCAGGCAGCCGGTCTCGCGGGCGATCAGGGTGGCCTTGTACCCGTCGAGGTGGCCGGTCCGGAACGCCGCGCGGGTCTGGGGCAGCTCGGTGCGCAGGGTCATCGCCAACCCGACCTGCTGCTGGCCGCGGGTCGGGGACTGCCGCATCGCCAGCGCCACCTGGCTGGCCACCCCCCGGTCCCGCCGCGCGGCGGGCACCCCACGTCCGGCGGCGGCGCGGCGTTGGGAGATCACGAAGTCGGCCACGGTCTCGCACTGCGCGGCCTCGGTGGCACACCGCAGGGTCTCCAACGCCGCGAGCCGGTCGATCATCTCGGCGTCGTCCAGCCCGACCGGGTCAGCGGCGAGCCGACGGGTGAAGGCCTCGATCTCCTCCACCGACGGCGCAGCCGCCGGCGGGGCGGCGGCGCCGGCCGTCGCGGCCGTGCCAGCCGCGGCGTCACTCCCGAGATCCCGCACGCCCAGCGCCTCCGAACAGTATGTCCTCTGTTGGTGAACAGTCTAGGACAAGCCACCGACAGCCCGCTCGGACCATCCACAGGGGATCCAACGAGAACTCGTCGGCGAAGGCGTGCAGGTCCTCGATGAGGTCAGCCATGTCCGAACGACGCTCCGCCGGCCGCCTCAGTCAGGCGACACCCGGAGCGCGACCGGTACGCGCTGATCCGATCCGGAACCGTCACCGAAGTCGCGCCCTCGGACGTGGATCTCCGCTGCCGTGACCCGCGCCCGGTAGAGCACAAAGGGTTCGTTCTGCGGTGTCTCTGGCGTGAATGTGAGCTCGTCCTCGACACCCTCGAATGCTTCGGCGCAGGCATCGCCGAGCTCGCCCTCCGGTACACGCGCGGCGATCGCCTCAAGGTAGACGGCCTGTCCGGTGTGAGGGTCGGCCGTCGAGTCGAAGACCACGACGCTCACCTCGGGTCGTTCGGCAATGTTTCGCGAGTGGTGAGCCTCGGGCGACGACAACCAGTAGAGGTCGTGGTGGTCCACCAGCGAGAACCACACCGGAGAGACCCGCGGCCGACCGGAGGAATCGACGGTCCCGAGCACCATGAATCTGTTGCTGGCCAGCGTGCGACGCGCCAGCTCCGCGAGATCGGCCATGGCACCAGTCTGGAGGACGGCTGAGGGAGGCGCATGCGCGGCTGATCCAGGGCGCAGCCAAGCAGAGCTGCAGCGCCTCGTCAGCCAGCCGTCCGACCGCCCCGACGAACGGGCGACCCGCACAGACGTAGCCTTCCCGCGTGACCTGGCTCAGCGAGCATTGGCTCGACCTGTTCGGCTGGATCGGGAGCGCGCTGCTGATCGTCTCGCTGCTGCAGACCCGGGTGCTGCGGTTCCGACTCCTCAACCTTGCCGCGTCGGTCATCCTGATCGTCTTCAACGCACTCCTGGCCGTGTGGCCGATGGTCGGGATGAACCTGGCGACGAGCGCGATCAACATCTTCTTCATCACCAGGATGCTCCGCGACCGGCACTCGGAGACGGCGTACCACGTGCTCGAGGTCGGCCCCGGCGACGCCTATCTGCGCCACTTCCTCGGGGTGCACGAGGCCGACATCGAGCGTCACCAGCCGGGGTTCTCAGCCGGCCGGCTGGGTGAGGATGATCTCGCGTTCCAGGTGCAGAGCGGCGATGAGACGGTAGGCGTGGTGCTGATCCGGGGCGAGGGTGACGTGGCCCAGGTGCTGCTGGACTACGTGACCCCGCGCTACCGGGACTTCTCCCCGGGCGAGTTCGTCTGGCGGCAGGCGACCCGGCTCCGGAACAGAGGCTTCCGGAAGGTGGTGACGCCGCCGGCGATGCTGGCGCCGTACTACGACCGCCTGCCTCAGGACTGGCGCCCGGTGGGGCGGGCCTACGAGCTGGGGCTCTGAGTCAGTGCACCCGGCCCGACCCTGCACGTGTTTCTCAGGAGGCGGCGTCGACCTGACGAACAGCCTCGGCGACCGCGGCAGTGAGTGCGAAGAAGGCCGAGCGCAGCCACCGGTTCCAGTACCGGGGCCACGAACGCGCCCACCTTCGCTGAGCGGGCGAAGAGCTTGCTCAGGACCGTGACACGACGATGACCGTCTTGTCGCCGGTGCGGCCGACGGCGTGCTCGAACGCCTCGGCCGACCGCTCGAGCGGGAAGTGGTCGCTCACCAGGGCGTCGAGGTCGATGCCGGTATTCGCCAGCTCGACTGCCTGCGCGTAGGTGTCGTGCATCCGCCTGACCATCGCGAAGGTGAGCCCCTTGCGGCGGGCCGCGGCGGCCGGGAAGGAGGACTGCGGGCCGGACGGGATGCCCCCGAGCGCCACTCGGGCACCGGGACGTGTGCACGTCACAGCGGTGGCGATCGCGTCATCGGTGCCTGCCATCTCGACGACGACGTCCACGCCGCGACCCGCGGTCACCTTCATGAGCTCGTCCTCGACCGCTTCCGGTGTCCAGGCCGCGTCCGCACCGAAGGCCAGGGCGGTCGAGCGACGATGCTCCAGGGGCTCCGAGACGAAGACCCGCGTGGCGCCCGCGCGACGCGCTACCGCGCACGCGAGCACGCCGATGGGGCCGGCCCCGACCACGAGCACGTCGTGCCCTGGACGGACGTGCGCGTGCTTGACGGCGTGGATCGCCACGCCCAGCGGCTCCAGCAGCGCGCCGGCATCGTCGCTGAGGTTCTCCGGCAGGGGAACGAGAAGATGGTCAGGCCAGAGCAGGCGCTCCTGAAGACCACCGTCGTGGGTCTGGTGGCCGGCGAACCGCACGTCCGGGCAGAGATTGGCGTGCCCCGCGCCGCACGACTCGCACCGCCCACACGGGATCGCCGGGTCGACCGCCACCCGCTGGCCGGCGTGCGGCCCGTCCAGCGCCACACCGGCGAACTCATGCCCCGGCACCACCGGCGAGTCGATGGAGACCTCGCCGGTGCCACCGTCGGCGTACCAGTGGAGATCCGAGCCACACAGCCCGACCGACGTGACCGCGACGGTGGACCACCCCGCAGGTGGTGCGGGCGGGCCGGCCGACTCCTCCACACGGAGATCGCCCACGGCGTGGAGCCTCGCGACACGGTGCATGGTCCCCATCATCACCGGCGTCGCGTCGAGGAGGCGACATGACGCGGTGCTGCAAGCGCTCAGAGACCGAGCTCGGTCAGGCCCGGGTGGTCGGGTGGCCGAGGACCTGGCCGGTCCCAGTGGAAGAGTCGCTCGGACTCGTCGATGGCGATGTCGTTGATGCTCGCGTGCCGTTGGCGCATGAGGCCGTGTTCGTCGAACTCCCAGTTTTCGTTGCCGTGCGAGCGGAACCACTGGCCCTGCGCGTCGTGTGACTCGTAGACGAACCGGACGGCGATCCGGTTGTCGCCGTGCGTCCAGACCTCCTTGATCAACCGGTACTCCAGCTCACGTGCCCATTTCTGAGTCAAGAACGCCACGATGTCGTCGCGGCCGTCCACGAACCTGTCCCTGTTCCGCCAGTGGCTGTCGACGGTGTACGCGAGCGAGACGCGCGCGGGATCGCAGGAGTTCCAGGCATCCTCCGCCGCGCGGGCCTTCTGCGCAGCGGTCTCGATGGTGAACGGCGGAAGCGGCGGTCGGTTGTCCATGCCGCCACGCTACGGCGCCGGGATGCCGTCAGTCGCCGACCCAGAAGCCCCGGCCGCCGAACCAGTCGCCGTAGCCACCCCGGTACGGCATCGAGACGCCCGGCGCGCCGCGCGAACCGAGGTAGGAGCCGACCACGGCGGCGCCGAGGTCGTCGAGCTCGGGGGCGACGACACGGCCCTCGACGCGGGCGGCCATCGAGTCGACGAAGCGGGCGAGCCCCGGGTCCTCCCCCAGCCGGAAGAACGTCGTCTGGGCGCCGAGGCGGGCGGCGTTGTCGAGCTCGCGGACGGCGTACGCGACGGTCAGCGGGTGCGGCGGGTAGCTGAAGTAGACCTCGCCGTCGGGCTCGAGGTGAGAGGTCGGCTCGCCGTCGGTGACCACCAGGAGCACCGGCTGCGCGGTGGGGTGCTTGCGGAAGTGTCGGTTGGCGAGCAGCAGCGCGTGATGGAGGTTGGTGCCCTTGTCCCAGCGCGCGTCCAGCGCGGTGAGCTGCTCGATCTCCATCACCTGCGCGGCACGGCCGAAGGCGATCAGCTGCAGCGCGTCGCCCCGGAACCGGCTCCGGATCAGCGTGTGCAGTGCCAACGCGGTCCGCTTCATCGGCACCCACCGGCCGTCCATCGCCATGGAGAACGACGTGTCCACGAGGAGTGCCACGGCAGCCTGGGTGCGCGTCTCGGTCTCCTGGACCTCGACGTCCTCGATCGCGAGTCTCGACACGCTCGCTGCGCTCGCTGTGGTTCCTGAGGAGCGAACGGAGTGAGCGTCTCGAAGGGCTCGACCACCG
>NZ_DASUFR010000193.1:0-14761 GCF_036274455.1 Nocardioides sp.
TGCGCGCCGAGGCCAAGTCGCAGGGCCGCCAGACGCTCACCGTCGGCGCCGGCGACCTCATCGGCGCGAGCCCGCTGGTCAGCGCGGCCTTCCACGACGAGCCGACGATCGAGCTGATGAACGAGGTCGGCCTGCAGGTCACCTCGGTGGGCAACCACGAGTTCGACGAGGGCGTGACAGAGCTGCTCCGCATGCAGAAGGGCGGCTGCCTGCCCGACGGCGCCGGTGCGAACGGCCAGGACTCCTGCCCCGGCACCCAGGACTTCAAGGGCGCCGACTTCAAGTACCTGGGGGCCAACGTCTTCTGGAAGAACCCGGCCGGCCACCCGCGGCCCACGCCGTTCAAGCCCTACCAGATCTTCAAGGTCGGCGGTCAGAAGGTGGCCTTCATCGGCATGACCCTCGAAGGCACGCCGTCCATCGTGAGCGCTGCCGGGATCGCCTCCGTCGACTTCCGCGACGAGGTCGACACCGCCAACGCGCTCGTCCCCAAGCTGAAGAAGAAGCACGTCAAGTCGATCATCGTGCTGCTCCACGAGGGGGTCACCCCGGCCGACCCGACCGCCTACAACAGCTGCTCCGGGGTCAGCGGCGCGGGGCTCGCGATCGCCCAGAACCTCTCACCGGCGATCGACGCGGTCGTCAGCGGCCACACCCACCAGCCCTACAACTGCGTGGTCAAGGACCCGAAGGGCAAGCCGCGACTGTTCACCAGCGCGTCGTCGTTCGGCCGGATGGTCACCAAGCTGCACTTCCTGATCGACCCGAAGACGCACGACATCGTCCGGCCGGCCGCGTTCGCCGAGAACATCATCAACGCCAACTCGGCGGGCCAGAAGCAGTCCAAGAAGGTGGCCACCCTGGTCTCGACCTACAAGACCCTGGTGGCGCCGATCGAGAACAAGGTGATCGGCCACATCAGCCCCGTCGGCGCGGGGACGCCGCCGACCACGGTCTCGAAGACCCAGGAGGCCGACGGCAGTGACTCGCCGCTGGGCAACCTGATCGCCGACGCCCAGAAGGCCGACCCCACGGTCGTCCAGAACGGCAAGGCGCCGGTCATCGCCCTGATGAACCCCGGCGGCATCCGGGCCGACCTCGTCGAGAACGCCAACGGTGATGTGACCTACGGTGCGGCGTTCAATGTGCAGCCGTTCAACAACTTCGTGGTCTCGATGGACCTGACCGGAGCGCAGATCAAGGCGATCCTCAACGAGCAGTGGAACGGCGGCAACGAGTCGACGGTCACCTTCAACAAGATCCTCCAGGTGTCGGGGATCAGCTACACCTGGGACGCCAGCGACGCCGCCGGCACCGGCAACGCCATCTTCGGGGACGTCCTCGTCGACGACGACGGCAACCCGGCCACGGCGATGGTCCCGCTGGTCGACGGTACGACGTACCGGGTGGTGGCGAACAACTTCCTGTCCGACGGCGGGGACAACTTCCCCACCTTCAAGGCGGGCACGAACAAGCTGATCGGCGGGCTCGACATCGACTCGCTGGTCACCTACCTGCAGGCGCACGACCCGTACGACCCGGCCCTGGCCCCGACCACCCGGATCAGCAGCCAGCCGTGACCTGCGGCCACAACTGAACACGCACAGCTGGGGGCGACCGGTTTCCACCGGTCGCCCCCAGCGTTTTCCAGCGAGGCGCCGGTGGTCGGTGAACCCGTGGGCGGCCCAGACCGGTTGAAAGGTCACCGCTGCCCGGAGTGGTCGCTCGCCCACCGACGAAAGCGTCAGGAGAGCCGATTTTCCGGTGTCGCCCGCGGGCCAGCGGTCCGGACCGCTAGCGTGTGACCGCCCCCAGGGTCCCGACGGACCCCCAGCCATCAACCCTCGGGAGCCACCCCCCATGACCGCTGCCCCCACGCGCGACGCCGTGCCGCGCCGTACCGCAACCGTCGGCGCCCTGGCCGCGGCCGCCCTGGCCGGGACCGCAGGCCGCGCGAGCGCCGATCCAGACGAGCTCGGCGGCTACGCGCCACGCAAGCACAAGGGCGCCCCAGCGCTCCTGTCCAGGGCCGACCGGCACCTGGTCAGCCGGTTCTCCTACGGCATCACTCCCACGCTGGCCAAGGAGGTGCGCAAGGCCGGGGGAGCGCAGCGCTGGTTCGAGCGCCAGCTCAACCCCAAGGCGATCAAGGACAAGAAGGCAGACAAGCTCGCCCACTGGTGGCCCAGCTTCCACCTCAGCCCCGCGGTGCTGTGGCAGCGCCAGCGGGACGGCATCGAGGGTGGCTGGGAGGTCATGGACGACTACGCCCGCTACGTGCTGATGCGGCGGATGACCTCCAGGCGCCAGCTGCTGGAGGTGATGACGGAGTTCTGGGAGAACCACCTCCACGTCGCGGCCAGCGGCGACCCCCAGTTCACCTGGCGGGTCGACTACGGCAACACCATCCGCAAGCACGCGCTGGGCCGGTTCGACGACCTGCTGCGGGCCACCACCACGCACCCGGCGATGCTGATCTACCTCGACGCAGGTGAGTCGACCAAGGACCACCCCAACGAGAACCTCGGCCGAGAGCTGCTGGAGCTCCACACGGTCGGGGTCGGGAACTACAGCGAGAAGGACGTGGTCAACTCCGCCCGGATCCTCACCGGCTACTCGGTCGACTACTGGAAGACCTGGCGGCCGAAGTACAACGCCGACGACCACTACCGCGGCAAGGTGAAGGTCAAGGGGTTCAGGGACAAGAACAAGAAGATCGTCGGCAAGGCGACCACCGCCGCCTACCTGCGCTACCTCGCCCGCCACAAGGACACCGCCCAGCACCTCGCCTACAAGCTGTGCGTGAAGTTCATCGACGACAAGCCGTCGAAGGCGCTGGTCCGGCACCTGGCCAAGGTCTATCTCGACAACGACACCGCGATCGTCCCCGTGCTGCGGGCCCTGGTCGCGTCCCCGGCCTTCCAGCACGCGCACGACAAGAAGGTGCGCGACCCGGGCGAGGACGTCGTCGCGACCTACCGCGTGCTCGGGGTGAAGCTCGCCAAGCCCGCGGGCGGAGAGGAGGCCGACGACTCCGCGCTCCAGTCGCTGGTGTGGCAGGCCGACTCGATCGGGATCGCACCGTTCTCGTGGGAGCAGCCCAACGGGCAGCCGATCGACAACGAGTCGTGGTCCTCGCCGGCCCGGCTGATGGCGTCGATGCGGTTCCACATGGGCGCCTCGGCCGGCTGGGCGGACCAGGCGACCAAGTACCGCAAGCCCGAGCAGTGGCTGGGTGGTGCGCACCCGCGCTTCGACGAGCTCGTCGACCGGCTGTGCGCCGAGCTGCTGCACCGGGAGTCGAGCAAGAGGCTGCTGAAGGCCTGCTGCACGGCTGTCGACGTCAAGCCCTACGACCCGGTCGACAAGGACTCCGACCTGGTGAAGTGGCGGTTCCCGCAGCTGCTGACCACCATCCTCGACTCTCCCGAACACCTGAGCCGGTGACCCACATGACCACCACTGACCACACCCGAGGCACCGGCGGTTTCTGCTGCGACGAGTACGCCGCGATGCACGCCGCGACGTACGGCAAGGTCTCCCGCCGCGGGTTCCTCGGCGGCGCCCTGGCGCTGGCGGGCGCGACCACGATGGTCGGCGGCGCGGTCGTGACCGCGTCCCCGGCGCGCGCGCAGAGCGCGTCCGCGGTGCTGGTCGTCCTGTCGCTGCGCGGTGCGGCCGACGGGCTCTCGCTGGTCGTCCCGCACGGCGACCCGGTCTACTACGCCGCCCGGCCGCGGATCGCGGTCCCGTCGGACCGGCTGCTGGTCAAGGACGGCTTCTTCGGGCTGCACCCGGCCATGACGGACCTGGAGCCGCTGTGGACCGCGGGCAAGCTCGCGGCGGTCCACGCCACCGGCCTGCCGGTGGCCAACCGGTCGCACTTCTCGGCGATGGAGGAGATGGAGGACGCCGACCCGGGCTCGAGCGTTCGTGTGGGCTGGCTCAACCGGCTCGTGGCCGGCACGCCCGGCGGGTCACCGCTGCAGGGGTTCAGCGCCGGCTCCAGCACGATCCCGACGTCGCTGGTGGGGCCCGCGCCGACGATGTCGGCGGGCCGGGCCGACGACGTCGAGCTGCCGGGCAACGACCGCGAGGGCCGGCGCCGGGCGTCGCTGCAGATCATGTGGAACTCAGAGAAGTCCACCCTGGGCCGGAGCATGCGGGACACCTTCGCAGCCATCGACGCCTTCGGACCCGCGCAGGCGGCCGAGGACAACCGCGGCGACTACCCGGGCACCGACGTCGGGCAGGGGCTGGCGACCGCCGCCCAGATCATCCGCGGCGACGTGGGCGTCGAGGTGATCACCGTCGACCAGGGCGACTGGGACATGCACACCGACATGGGCAGTGCCGACGGCGGGTGGATGGCCAACAACGCCAGGAACCTCGCGCAGGCCATGGCGGCGTTCCTCAACGACCTCGGCACGCAGGAGAGCAAGGTCACGCTGGTGACGATGAGCGAGTTCGGCCGCCGGGTGGTCGAGAACGACAGCAACGGCACCGACCACGGCTACGGCAACGTCATGTTCGTCGCCGGCGCCGGGGTCCGGGGTGGCTACCACGGTCGCTGGCCCGGGCTGGCCAACTCCTACGAGGCCGACCTGACGGTCACCACCGACTACCGCCAGGTGCTGGCCGACATCGTCTCCCGCCGGTTCGGCGCTTCGGTCCCCAAGGTGTTCCCGGGGCTGCACTGGCAGTCCACCGGGGTGATGGCCTGACCCGTCGGACGTGACCGGGACGCCGCCTGGGTATCGGTTCCACGTGGGACCAGTCGAAGTGGCGCGGACCGTAGGCTGAACCGATGGTGCTCGGGTCGTCGTCCGCTGCGCCCACCGACAACCGGTGGTGGCGCAAGGTGTCGACGTACACGGCCGGGTCCGTGGTCGCTGCGGGGTGCAGCGAGCTCGCGCTGATCCTCTGCTACGCCGTGCTGCACCTGCCCGCGGCGGCGTCGGCGGTGATCGCCTGGCTGTGCGGGGCGGTGCCGAACTTCTGGCTGAACCGGCGCTGGACGTGGCGCCGCTCGGGGCGGATCCATCCACGCCGGGAGCTGCTGCCCTACGCGGTGATCATCCTCGGGACCCTGGCCCTGGCAGCGGTCGTGACCCGGGCCGTCGACGCGGCGCTGTCCGACTCGACCGCGGCGACCCGCACCACGCTGGTCGCCGCCGCGTTCCTCGGGGTCTACGTCGTGATGTTCCTGGTGCGCTACCTGCTCCTGGACCGGCTGTTCGGCAGGTTGGAGGAGCTGGACGCCGAGCCCACGCAGGCGGAGGCACGATGAGCGGAGAGGGGGCGTTCAGCCAGGCGACCGGGCGCGGGCTCGAGGACGCCGGCGCGGCCGAGGACCGGCGCCGCTACCGCGCCTACCAGCTCGAGCTGATCGCGCCGCACTGCGGCCGCTCGGTCCTCGAGGTGGGGGCGGGGGTCGGGGACTTCGCCGCGCAGCTCGACGACCTCGACCGGCTGGTCGTGACCGACGTCGACCCCGGCGCCGTCGCCGCGATGGCGCAGCGGTTCGCCGACCGGGCCGAGGTCGAGGCCCGTCGCCTCGACCTCGACGACCCCGAGACCCTCGAGATCGGCCGACCGGTCTCCGCGGTCGTGGCGATCAACGTCCTCGAGCACATCGAGGGCGACGCGGAGGCCCTGCGGCGGCTGGCCCGGCTGGTCGAGCCCGGTGGCCGGCTGGTGATGTTCGTGCCGGGCTACCCACAGCTCTACGGCGAGTTCGACCGGCTGGTCGGGCACGTACGCCGCTACACGCCGGCCACGCTCACCGAGGCCTTCGAGCGAGCCGGGCTGCGGCCGGTGCACGTCCGCCCGGTCAACCTGCTCGGCGGCCTCGCCTGGTGGGCCACCGTGCGCCGCGGCGGTGTCGGCAGCCCCAACCCCCGCCTCGTGCGTGCCTACGACCGCTGGCTGGTGCCGACGACCCGGTTCGTCGAGCGGAGGGTCCGGCCGCCGTTCGGCCAGTCCGTGCTGGGCGTCGCCGCTGTCCCCTCCTGACGAGGAGACCGCATCCGCGTCCAGCCCAGCGCCGCCGCCATCGGGACGAGCAGGATCGCCGGGAGCTGGTAGCGCCAGACGAACTCGGCGGTCACGTCGGGCGCCACCATCAGGCCCCCGCCAACCATGAGGAGCAGCGCGATGACGCTGCGCCTGGGGGCAGAGCGCCGTCCTGGGACGAAGAGGGAGGCGATGGCCAGCAGGAAGAGCGCCAGCAGGGCCGGACCCCACAGGTAGGCCTTGGTGCCGTACGTCGCCAGCCATGAGGCACCGGGCTGGTGGACCGTCGGCAGGCTGCCGCCGTGGGACCGGTAGGCGGGCTCGGTGAAGCCGGTCAGCTGCTCGCGGTCGACGTACCGCGCGAACGACCACTTGTCAGCGGTGTCGTACTCGTAGCGGTCCTCCCTGGTGGGCCAGAAGTTGAGCGCGACGTCCCTCAGCACCGTGCGCGCGTAGTCCCAGGGCTGCGCGCGGATCGCCCGCACGGCGAAGTCGTGCATGGCATCGTCGACGCTCACCCCGTCGGGCGGGGTGAGGTCGTGGCTGGCGTCGGGGGTGTGCCAGCCGTACTCGGTCGGGTCCAGGCGGTGGCCCACGGGCTGCTCCGGGCAGAGCGGCCGCTCGTAGTCCGGCATCGTGAACCGGCTGCAGTCGACCCACGCGGTGGTGCGCATGTAGAGCGCGCGGCCGCCGGAGTCCGACAGCGCCCACGCGTCGTGGTCGTGGTGGTACCACCCGGCGTAGGCGAGGACCGGCACGAGGAACGCGGCTGTCACGACGACGGCGTGGACCAGCCGGTCTCGCCAGGTGGCAGCAGCCAGGAGGCAGAACACGACAGCCGCAGCGAGCAGCGGCTGCCCCACCAGGCGCACGCAGGCCGCGGCTCCGAGCAACAGCCCGGCCAGGACGGTCGTGGAGAGCTGCGGCCTTCGGTGCCAGGCCAGAGCGCCGACGCCGGCCAGCACGACCAGGTTGAAGACGACCTCGCTGAGCACCGAGTGCTCCAGCACCAGCTGCATCCCGTCGAACAGGACGGGCACCGTGGCCATGGCCGCCACCCAGCTGCCCACCCCCCAGCGCCTGAGGAGGACATAGGCGAGCACGGCGGTGGCGAGCCCGAGCAGGTGCTGGGTGACCGCGACCAGCCAGACACCGTCGCTGACCCAGGACAGTGCGCGGAGCACGAGACCGTAGCCGACCACCCGGTAGGACGAGGGCGTCAGGTCGTCGACGAGGCCGAGGTAGCCGGGGCCGTCGCTGAACACGAAGGCGGGCGGGAACGCCAGCTGGACCATGACACGCAGCGCCGCCCCGGCCCCCAGGAGCACGAGGAAGGGGCGGTGGTCACGCCACGCCATCAGACGCACCCCTCGAGGGTCGCAGGACCGGTGCTCTCTCGGCCAGCGGTGCGGGGCAGCCCTCGCGCCACCAGGTGCCGAGCACGACCCGGGCGTAGCGCCAGCCATAGGCCAGGTTGCCGCCCTTCTTGCTCGCTCCCGCCGAGCGGACGTGCATCGTCGCCGGCACCTCCAGGACCCGGAAGCCGTGGGAGACGACGCCGATGAGCAGCTCGGCGGACTGGTACTGCGGCTGGTTGAGGGTCACCGCCCCGGTCACCTCGACGCGCATGGCCCGCAGGCCGAACGAGGTGTCGGTGAGGTGCCGGCCGACCAGCAGGCTGGTCAGCCACGCGAAGACGTAGGTGCCGGCCTGCCGCACGACGTCCCGGTTCTCCTGGACGCCGAGCCGCCGGGACCCGGTGACGAAGTCCGCCCGGTCGTCCACGAGGGGCTGGAGCACGGCGGGCAGGTCGCCGACGTCGTACTGGCCGTCGGCGTCGGTGGTCACGACGTACGCCGCCCCGTGCTCGCGCGCGACCCGGTAGCCGAGCCGGAGCGCGGCTCCCTGGCCGCGGTTGGCGCGGCACTCGACGACGCAGGCCCGGCCCGAGGCCCGCGCCGCCGCCACGGTGGTGTCCGAGGACCCGTCGTCGACGACCACGACGTCCAGCGGCAGTCCCGCCACGGACGGCGGAAGCGACGCGAGCACCGCGGGGAGGCCGGCGGCCTCGTTGTAGGCGGCGATGACCAGCACGACCGGAGCCAGGGGCCGGTCCAGCTCGGCTGCGAACCGCTCAAGGGCTGCGCGGTCGACGTCGTCGGCCTGGGGACGAGAGACCGCACCGCCACGCCGCCCGCGAAGCAGCCCGGTCAGTCCCAGTGCGCCCGCCGCCGGCCACCAGGCCACGGCGGTGAGCCCGTCCACGTCGCAGCCGACGAGGAGCGCCGCCGGCACGATCACCCAGCACAGGCAGGGGAGCCGCACCGGTGACCCGGCGGCCCGGCCCAGCCCGGCCGCCGCGGCGAGCGCGAGCGCCACCCCGGGCAGCAGCGCGCCCCACAGCCCGGGGCCGAGCCGCCACGGATCGTCACCGACCAGCCAGAAGGTGGCCACGGCCAGCGCCGCGACGACGACGGCCGCCGCCAGCGCAGGCGCGGGCGGCCGGGCCCGCCACGCGACGATGGCGAGAGCCACACCGGCGACGACCAGGGTGGCCGCCGACCCCGGCGTGACCTCGCCCAGCCAGCCCGCCGACACCACGGGCAGGGCGGCCAGCACCGCGAGCCAGCGCCACACCGCCCAGCGCACCAGGGTCACCACGACGGTCAGCCCCGCGACGAGGCAACCGACGGCGACCATCAGGGCGTGTCCTGCGAGGCGACCTCAGGAGGGGACGGGAGCGAAGTCCGCCCAGGCGTCCCGGATCCCCTCGACCAGCGAGAGCTCCGGCTCCCAGCCGCGCGAGCGGGCCAGGGAGGTGTCGAGGACCACCGCTCGCATCTCTCCCGCCTTGGCCTCGACATGGACCGCCTCGATCGGCCGCTGCGTGCACTCCCGGGCGGCCGCGAGGATGTCCAGGACCGTGATCGAGCTACCGCTGCCGATGATCACCGGACCGCTCGGCCAGTCCTCCGCCGCCAGGACGAAGGCCCGGGCCACGTCACGCACGTGCACCAGGTCGCGGACCTGCAGCCCGTCACCGTAGATCTCGATCGGCGTGCCGTCCGCCGCGGCGCGCATCAGCCGCGGCACCAGGCTGTCCTTGTCGACCATGCCCTGCCCGTAGACGTTGCCGAGCCGCAGCCTCGGCACCCGCAGCCCATAGGCACCGGCGTAGCCCGACAGCACCATCTCGGCCGCCGCCTTCGTCGCGCCGTACGGCGTCAGGGGCGCCAGCGGGACGTCCTCGGTCATCGCGCCGTCGTGCGGTCCGGCCACGGCGTTGCTCGACGCGAGCACGAACGCCGCAACGCCGCGCTGCCTGGCCAGCTCCACCAGCGCCGCGGTCACCTCGACGTTGACCTCGTGGACGAGCCCGGGTCGCGCGACCGAGCCGAGCACCGACGTCTCGGCGGCGAGGTGGACGATGCCGTCGAGCCGCGGGTCCACCGCAGCCTCCCGCACGGTGCCCTCGCGGAGATCGCCCAGGACGTCCACCCCGGCCAGGTCGCGCTTGTCGGCGACCACCGCGTGGTGGCCGCGCTCGCGGAGCTCGGCCACCACGTGCCGCCCGATGAAGCCGGCGCCGCCGGTGACCAGGAACCTCACAGGGCCACGCGGTCGCGCGCCTCGCGCCACTGCACGCTGGGCGCGAGGAGGTCGAGGTCGACGCGGTGCTTGTGCTTCTCGATGATGCCGTACATCGACGTGAGCAGAGTGTCCCCGAGGAGGTGCGGCTCCAGACCCAGCGACTCCAGCGCCGTGTGCACGAAGCTGTAGTAGTGGTTCTCCGCCTCCACCCGCGGGTTGTCGAGGTGCTCGACCTCGACACCGCCCGGGAACGAGTTGGCCACGAGCTTGGCCAGCTCCTCGAGTGAGAACTGCTCGGTCGCCTGGTTGAAGACGCGGAACTCGCCGGCCTCGGCAGGGTTCTCGCACGCCAGCTCGATGCAGCGCACCGTGTCGCGGATGTCGAGGAACGCCCGGGTCTGCGAGCCGCCGCCGTAGACCGACAGCGGCAGGCCGAGCACCGCCTGGATCGCGAACCGGTTCAGCACCGTCCCGAACACCGCGTCGTAGTCGAGCCGCGTCTCGAGCCGGGGGTCGAGGACCGTCTGCTCGGTCTGCTGGCCGTAGACGACGCCCTGGTTGAGGTCGGTGACCCGCAGCCCCCAGATCCGGCAGCCGAACTCGAGGTTGTGGGAGTCGTGGACCTTCGAGAGGTGGTAGAAGCTGCCGGGCTTCTTCGGGTAGAGCACCCGGTCGGTGCGGCCCTTGTGCTCGACCTCGAGCCAGCCCTCCTCGATGTCGATGTTGGGCTGGCCGTACTCGCCCATGGTACCGAGCTTGACGATGTGGATGTCGCGGTCGACCTCACCGACGGCGTACATCAGGTTGAGCGTGCCGACGATGTTGTTGGTCTGGGTGTAGACCGCGTGCTTGCGGTCGATCATCGAGTACGGCGCCGCGCGCTGCTCGGCGAAGTGCACCACCGCGTGGGGGCGGAAGGTCTTGACGGCGTCGTGGGTGAAGTCGGCGTCGGTGAGGTCGCCGTGGTAGCACACGAGCTCCGCCCCGGTGATCTCCCGCCACGCCTTGACGCGCGTGCGGAGCGACTCGATGGGCACCAGGCTCCCCGAGCCCAGCTCCTCGTCGTACTGACGCCGCACGGCACTGTCCAGCACGGCCACGTCGTGGCCGCGGGAGGAGAGGTACATCGCCGTCGGCCAGCCGAGATACCCGTCCCCGCCCAAC
This sequence comes from Nocardioides sp., assembly GCF_036274455.1. Lineage (GTDB taxonomy): Bacteria > Actinomycetota > Actinomycetes > Propionibacteriales > Nocardioidaceae > Nocardioides. The sequence goes on from NZ_DASUFR010000193.1 coordinate 10,771, forward strand.
ACCATGATTCGCATCTGCACCCCTTGTCGTCAGCCTCGTCGGCCCATGAGCCGGTGAGGTCTCGGTGCCCACGCTCTCGGGGCCTCGCCATCCATTACCCAGCGAGTGCCCGAACTGCGGGGAAACATTCAGGTCAGCAGCCTCCTCACCTCTCCCGGAGCCCTCATCGGCGGAAGCAGCGGTAGTTCTTGGACACTAGCCCTCGGTCGTATCCGGCGGCGAGCAGCACGTGTGCGGCCGCATGATCGTCGCGGTAGAGACAGGCCGCCCTGACGTCGAGCAGGTCCAGCGCAGGGGCCACGTCAGGGGTAGCGGCCGTCGGGTCCGCGTTGGCGAACCGCCACAGCAGCAGCCGCGCGTCGAAGTGGAAGTCCGGGTCGTCGCGCAGGTAGTCGAGGTAGTAGTCCCGGGGGGCGACCACGTTCACGTCGGTCTGGGTCACGACGACGGTGATCGAGAGCCCGTCCGGAGCGAGCACCGGGCTCGGTGGCTGCGCGTGCCGGACCAGCCAGGCCGCGGCCGCGCGGGATGCCGGGCCGCGCTGCCAGTGCGGCGGCGCGGCGAAGCTCGAGTTGGCGTCCTCGCCCCAGATCGGCGCGCCGAACACGGCGAGCAGCGCGGTGCCGGCGAGCCCGGCGGCGACGACGGACCGCGGACCGGCCCGCCGGAGACGGGCAGCTGCCCACGAGGCGCCGGCGCCGACCAGCGCGGCGACCGTGCACGCCCAGGTGAGCCGCCACAGGGTCGGGCCGAGGCCGACGACGTCGTAGGTGAGCCGGGAGGCACCCGGGACGAACGTGAGTCCGACCACGACCACGGCGACCCCCGTGGTGACCCGCGCTGCCGGGTGTGGGACGAGCAGGGCTCCGAGCAGCACGGCGCCGACGGCAAGCAGTGCCATCGGGCCGGTGAGGAAGACCTGGTGGCCGAACCACGACGGGTCGAAGCGGTACTGGCGGCGCAGCCCGAAGTCGTCGGCGGACCGGCCGCCGAGGGCCAGCGTCACGATGCCGGCCCCGACCGGGTAGGCGGCCGCGGCCGCGAACGCCGCCATCGCCGCGCGGCGGCTGGTGCGCAGCAGGGGAGCCGCGCCGGCGGCCGCAACCACCGGGACGACGAAGATCGCCGTGGTGGACAGCGCCACGGCCGCCGTACCGCACAGGAAGAGGAACCCCACCCGCGCCCGGGACGGTCGCTCGGCCTGGCGGAGGAGGTGCACCAGCAGGACCGGCACCACGACACAGGCCAGGATCACCTTGCCCTGCCACAGCCGGGTCGCGAACAGGTTGCCCGGGGTCGCGTACGACGAGGTGCCGTCGAGCATCAGGAAGGCCAGCGCGGCGACGAACGCGACAACCACGTGCTCGACGCGCCAGGCACGCAGCAGCCGCCAGAGCGCGAGCACCGCCAGGACGGTGGCGACGGGTGGGACCCCGATGTAGACCACCGTGCCGGCCGGGGTGCCGAAGAGGTGGGCGAGCGCACCGACGAGGCCGTCGTAGGACGCGATCGGCGGCCAGTTGGACAGCGGGAAGCCGAGGTCGGAGTAGAGCGTGTCCCGCAGCGGGAACTCGCCGTGCTGGGCCACCCACTGCGACCAGTTCACGTAGAAGAGGTCGTCCGGGTTGGGCCGCAGGACCACCGTCGAGAAGACAGCCAGCCCCACGGTGCAGGCGACGACGACCCACACCTCGACGGCCGAGGGTCCATGCTCCCGCTCCGGACCCTCGCCCGCGCCCCGGTGTCGGGTGACGGCACACACGGTGCCGGCGACGCCCGCGACGAGCCACGCCGGCCAGACCAGGAGCCACGGAACGTCCAGGGCCATCGCCAGCGCAGCGACGGCTGCGGCCACCGCGGTCACGATGGCGGCGCGGTCCCACCGCAGCGGCGTCGCCTGCTCCGGCGCCAGTGGGCCGGCGACCGGCCGCCGCCCGGACCGTGGGAGAAGGACGCCGAGCCCGGCTGCGGCCAGGAGCAGGACCAGCTCGAGGAGCAGGGCGGTGGTCGACCGGAGGCCGAGCAGCAGGCTGGCGTGGTAGACCACCGTCCAGGTCGCCAGCACCACCACGGCCCCGTCGAGAAGCCGGTCGGCGACGGCGACGAGCGCGTCGGGCCGCGTCCCCGGGCGGGAGGCGCCGGGCTCGTCCTTCACCTCGCGCAACGCCGGCCCGGACACGAACTCACGGTAACCACGGCGCCCGCATGGCAGGCTGGAGAGCGTGGTCGACCGCCCGCCCCCGCTGACCCCGCTGGACGAGACCTGGGAGCGCGCCCTCTGCGTCGTCGCGCACCCCGACGACCTGGAGTTCGGGGCCGCCGCCGCCGTCGCGCGGTGGACCGGCCAGGGCAAGACGGTCGTCTACTGCATGGTCACCAGCGGCGAGGCGGGGATCGACGGCCTCGACCCCGAGGAGTGCCGCCGGGTCCGGGAGGACGAGGAGCGCCGCTCGGCGGCGGCAGTCGGCGTGGACACCGTCGAGTTCCTGGGGCAGCCCGACGGAGTGCTGGCGTACGGCGTGGGGCTGCGTGAGGTGATCGCGGCCGCCGTGCGCCGGCACCGGCCCGAGGTCGTCATCACCGGCAACTTCCGTGACACCTGGGGTGGCCGGACGTTCAACCAGGCCGACCACATCGCGACCGGACGCGCGGTGATCGACGCCGTGCGGGACGCGGGCAACCGCTGGATCTTCCGTGACCAGGTCGAGTCCGGGGGGCTCGCACCCTGGGGCGGCGTACGCGCTGTCTGGGCGTTCGGCTCGCCCGAGGCCGAGCACGGGGTCGACACGACCGACACCTTCGACGCGGGGGTCGCCTCCCTCGAGGCGCACCGCGCCTACATCGACGGACTCGGGTGGGAGCACTTCGACCCGCGGGAGTTCCTCGAGGGCTTCGCGCGTCAGTCCGGCCAGCGGATGGGCGTGGCCTTCGCCGCCGCCTTCGAGGTCTTTCCGATGGGGTGGGGGGACTAGGTTCCCGGGGAACAGGTAGGTTTCTCGCGACGTCCCAGCGTGCTGGTGTCCGGGCGATCTGGGCGCACGTGACACCCTTTCAGGGGCCTCGCGACGATGAGGCCGGACCCGGAGACCAGGAGACAAGACGTGAAGCGCATCCTCTCCGCCGTCGCTGCGGCGGCCCTCGGCCTGTGCCTGCTGACGGCGTGCGGTGACGACAACGGGGACAGTGCCAGTGGCGGCGGTGACTACTGCGGCGACCTCAAGTCCGCCAAGAAGGACGTCGACGCGATCAAGGGCGGCGACCTGAAGGACATCGAGAAGACCGTCGACACGATGCACGACCTGGCCGACGAGGCGCCCTCGGAGATCAAGGACGACTGGAAGGTCCTCGTCGAGGGTGTCGACAAGCTCGTCGCCGCGATCAAGAAGGCCGGGCTCGACGACGACGACATGGCCAGCCTGCAGAGCGGCCAGATCCCTGACGGCGTGGACATGACCGCGCTCCAAAACCTGATGGAGGAGATCCAGGCGCTCGACACCGACGCCTTCGAGAAGGCCGGCGAGAACATCAACAAGCACGCCAAGGACAAGTGCGGGGTCGACCTCCAGGCGTGATCTGAGCGAAAGGTCGATCGCGAGGAACCGGGCCACGACCGGCGCACCGGGACCGGGCCAGCGCTTGTCGAGCGTGTCGAGACCACCGCAGCGTGGGCCGGGACCGGACCAGCGCCGGTCGAGCCCGTCGAGACCACCGCAGCGTGGCCTGGAACCGGGCCAGCGCCGGTCGAGCCTGTCGAGACCACCGCAGCGTGGGCCGGGACCGGGCCAGCGCCGGTCGAGCCTGTCGAGACCACCGCAGCGTGGCCTGGGAGCCGATGCTGCGGACATCTCGACAGGCTCGATGAGCGGTGGTGGCGTGGGTGTCCGGGCTGCGGACATCTCGACGGGCTCGATGAGCGGGGGTGGCGTGGGTGTCCGGGCTGCGGACATCTCGACGGGCTCGATGCGCGGTGGTGGCGTGGGTGTCCGGGCTG
>NZ_DASUFR010000194.1:0-61941 GCF_036274455.1 Nocardioides sp.
GAACGCCTGGACCGTTGCGACTGGTTGACAGGTCACCGCCGCCACGACTCGTGGGCCGCGAAAGGGTCGCGCCCCCACACAGGCAAGACACGGATGCAGGCGATTAGGGTCCACGCCCGTGAGCGAGTTCTGGGACGCCGAGGCGGCGAGCTTCGACGACGAGCCCGACCACGGGCTGCGCGACCCCGCGACCCGCGAGGCCTGGCGCCGGCTGCTGCGCGACCACCTCCCCGAGCCGCCCGCGCGCATCGCCGACCTGGGCTGTGGCACCGGCACGCTGTGCGTCCTCCTCGCGGACGAGGGGTACGCCGTCGACGGGGTCGACTTCTCGCCGGCGATGGTCGATGCCGCACGGGCCAAGGCAGGCGGCCGATCCGGCATCACGTTCGCGGTGGGTGACGCCGGCGAGCCGCCGCTCGACCGGGCGGCGTACGACGTCGTGCTCTGCCGGCACGTGCTCTGGGCCCTCGACGACCCCGCGGCCGCCCTCGACAGGTGGATCGGCCTGCTCCGGGAGGACGGACGGCTGGTGCTGGTCGAGGGCGCCTGGCACACCGGTGCCGGCCTCCGGGCCTCCGAGACCGAGGCCCTGCTGCGTGCAGCGGGCCGCGAGCCGACGACCACCCCGCTGCGCGAGGAGGCCTACTGGGGTGGCCCGACCACAGACGAGCGCTACCTCGTGGTGGCTTGACCGCCAAGCCTGGCTACGCCTGGTTGACCTCGACGATCACGTTGGTCGCCTTGACCACCGCGGTGGCGGGCTTGCCCACCTCGAGGCCGAGCTCGTCGGCGGCGTCCCGGCTCATCAGCGACACGATCCGGTAGTCCCCGCAGGCGAGCTCGACCTGGGCCATCACCTCGTCCCGCTTGACCCCGACCACGATGCCGGTGAGCCGGTTGCGCGCGCTCGACGTCGACGACGAGCCGGCCAGGGAGGCGATCAGCGGAGCCAGCTCGGCCGCCGGCAGCACCCGCTGGTTGCCCTGCCGCTGGAAGGTGACCTTCCCCTCGGTCTCCCACCGCCGCAGGGTGTCGACGCTGACGCCGACCGCCTGGGCCACCTCGCCGATGCGCAGGTACTCCGCCACCCGCGAAGTCTACGAGCGCGAATAGACCGAGACCTCGGTCGCCTTGACCACGAACCGCACGACCTGGCCCGCCGCCAGCTCCAGCTCGGCCGCGGCCTGGACCGTGACGTCGGCGTGCAGCGGCCCGGCGTGCACCCGGACCAGGTCCGCCAGCGGCTCGAGCTCGCTCACCGTCACGGTCAGCTCGTTGCGCGGGCTGCCCTCGACGGGGTCCCGGTAGACCGCGACGGCGGCCGGCCGGAAGGTCGCGATCGCGGCCTCGCCCTGCGCAAGCGGCCCACCTTCGACCTGACCGTGCACCCGCAGCCCGTCGGGCGCCTCGACGCAACCGTCCCGCCAGGTGCCGGAGACGAGGTTCAGCCCGGCGAGTCGCGCCGCGAAGGGGCTGCGCGGCCGGGACAGGACCTCGGTGGCGACGCCCTGCTCGACCACCCGGCCCTCGGAGAGCACCACCACGCGGTCGGCGAGCAGCAGCGCGTCGAGCGGGTCGTGCGTGACCAGGACGGCGCTGCGGCCGGCCAGCACCCGGCGCAGCGTCTGCCGCAGCGCCGGCAGGACGGCGACGTCGAGCGCCGACATCGGCTCGTCGAGCAGCAGCAGCGCAGGCGCCGCGGCCAGGGCCCGCGCCACCGCGACCCGCTGGGCCTGCCCGCCCGACAGCTGCGCGGGCCGACGGTGCGCCAGCTCCCCGACGCCGACCTCGTCGAGCCAGCGCTGCGCCGACCGGCGCGCGGCAGAGCGACCGGCGCCGGCACTGCGTGGCCCGAAGGCGACGTTCTCGAGTGCGTCGAGGTGCGGGAAGAGGAGCGGGTCCTGCCCGAGCAGCGCGGTACGCCGGTCGTGCGGCGGCACCAGCAGCCCGGGCCGGCCGGGGCCGACGTCGGTGAGCACGCGCCCCTCCAGCACGACCCGCCCGGTGTCGGGTGCGACCAGGCCGGCGGCGACGCCGAGCACGGTCGACTTCCCCGACCCGTTGGGACCCAGGACGGCCAGGGTCTCCCCCGTGGCGACCTCGAAGGCCACGCCGACGTCCCGCTCCGCCACGTCGCAGGCCAGCTCGAGGGTCACAGCGCACCTCGTCCCTGCCGTGCGAAGCCGATGACCAGCACTGCGACGACGACCAGCACGAGCGAGAGAGCGACCGCGGCGTCCGGGTCGGTCTCGCGCTGCAGGTAGATCTCGAGCGGCAGGGTGCGGGTCCGGCCCTGCAGGCTGCCCGCGAAGGTGATGGTGGCCCCGAACTCACCCAGCGCCCGCGCGAACGACAGGACCGTCCCCGACACCAGCCCGGGCAGGACGAGCGGGATCGTGATCCGCCGGAACACCGTGGTCGGGCCGGCACCGAGCGAGGCGGCGACCACCTCGTAGCGCTGGCCGGCGGTGCGCAGCGCGCCCTCCAGAGACACGACGAGGAACGGCATCGCGACGAACGTCTGCGCCATCACCACTGCGATCGTCGAGAACGCCACCTGGACCCCGAGCACCTCCATGGCGCCGCCGAGGAGGCCCCGGCGGCCGAAGGTGTAGAGCAGCGCCAGCCCGCCCACCACCGGCGGCAGCACGAGCGGCAGCAGCACCAGCGATCGCAGCACGGAGAGTCCGGGGAACTCCCGGCGGGCCAGCACCAGCGCCAGCGGGACGCCGAAGACCAGGCACAGCACGGTGCTGGCCGTCGAGGTCTTCAGGCTCAGCCAGAACGCCGTCCGGGAGTCCTCTGAGGTGATCAGCGCGCCGAAGTTCGCCCAGTCGACCTTGGCCAGGATCGCGACGAGCGGGAGCAGCACGAACGTCGCGCCGGCCAGCGCAGGGACATACACCCAGCGCGGCAGATCGACGGGGCGCGGCGCGGTCACCGGCCGGCCCCGGTCACGGCTCGGGTCACGGCTCGGGTCACGGCTCGGGTCATGGCTCGGGTCACGGCTCGGGTCATGGCCCGGGTCATGGCTTGGCGAAGCCGGCCGCGTCGAGGATGGACTGCCCGGTGTCACCGGTCACCAGGTCGATGAACTCCTGGGCGAGGTCGGCGTTCTCGGAGTCGTCGAGCGCCACGATCGGGTAGGTGTTCACGATGTCGCTGGACTCGGGGAAGGTCACGCCCTCGACCGAGTCGCCCGCGCCCGTGACGTCGGTGACATAGACCAGCCCGGCGTCGGCCTCGCCCGAGGACACCTTGGCCAGGACGTCGGTGACCGACTGCTCCTCGCTCACCGGGTTGATCGTGACGCCGGTGGCCGCCTCGGCCTTGACCGCCGCCGCTCCGCAGGGCACCTCCGGCGCGCAGACCACGACGTTCACGCCGTCCTTCCCGAGGTCGGCGAACGACGTGACCCCGGCTGGGTTGCCCGGCGGGGTGGCGATCTCGAGGGTGTTCGAGGCGAAGTCCACCGGGTCGCCGGCCTGCAGGTCGTCAGCGGTCAGCTTCTCCATGTTCGCCTGGTCCGCCGAGGCGAACACGTCCGCCGGGGCCCCCTGCTGGATCTGCGCCACCAGGTCGGAGGAGCCGCCGAAGCTGAACTCGACCTCGACCCCGTCGTGGTCCGACTCGAACTCCTGGCCGATCTCGGTGAAGGTCTTGGTCAGCGACGCCGCTGCGAAGACGGTGAGGGTCGTGTCGCCGCCGCCGTCGTCGGAGTCGTCCCCGCAGCCCGAGACCAGACCGGCGAGCAGGAGCACCGCGACGCCGAGGACGCCCGGGCGACGAGAGATCATGGACTGAATGGAACCACATCACCTAGGCAATACCTAGGTTGAACTGGAGGTGCTGATGGCCGAGTCGAGCGCGGTCCGCGACCACCTGGCCAACGAGCGCACCCAGCTCGCGTGGCTCCGCACCAGTGCCAACGTGATCGTGGTCGGGCTGGCGGTCGCCCGCTTCGCCGACGGCGGGGAGGTCACCGCGGCCAGCCTGGTGGCCGGCGGCGTACTGATCCTCACCGGCGCGGTCGGCGTCGTCTACGGGACACTGCGCTACCGGCGGGTCAGCGAGGCGATTCGGAGCGGGGACATCGGCGGCGTCAGCTCGAGCCTGGGGCCCAGCGTCGCGGCGATCGTGCTGCTCGCCGCCGTCCTGGTCTCGGCGGTGGTCCTGCTGGCCAGCGCCTGACCGCCGGCGGACCCCCTCCCGCCGAGGAACAACCACCGGTCCCGGTGCGCTGCACCGGACATGGACATCGAGACTGCCCTCGAAGCCGCCCGCGCGACGCACCAGTCGATCCTCGTCACGATGCGCAAGGACGGCCGGCCGCAGCTCTCGAACGTGCTGCACTACGTCGGCGACGACGGAGTCATCCGGGTGTCGACCACGGCGGACCGCGCCAAGTACGCCAACCTGCGCCGCGAGCCGTGGGCGGCGTTGCACGTCGACGGGTCGAGCTTCTGGTCCTGGGCGGTGCTCGAGGGCGAGGTGACCCTCTCGCCGGTGGCGGCGGACCCTGCCGACGAGACGGTCGACCAGCTGGTCGACTACTACCGGGCGATCAGCGGCGAGCACGACGACTGGGACGACTACCGGGCCGCGATGGTGCGGGAGCGGCGGCTGGTCGTCCAGCTGCGACCGACTCGGGCCTACGGCGCCCTGCGCTGAGACTGCAACGACCAACTCCGGTCGATCGTCCGCGGACGGGTGTGTCGTCCCGGGCGGTGGGTCACCGGGAGTTCATGCCCCTGACGAAGTCCCGGCCCGCGTCGGCCTCGGACGAGATCGACAGCCCGACCGACCTGGACAAGCCCTCGTGGCGTTACGTCCTGCGCCGGACCGTCCGCGAGTTCTCGGCCGATGAGTGCACCGACCTCGCCGCAGCGCTCACCTACTACTCGGTGCTCGCCCTCTTCCCGGCCGCCATCGCACTCACCTCGCTGCTGGGGCTCGTCGGACAGGGCACCGAGGCCGTCGACCAGGTGCTCGGCATCCTGCGTGACCTCGGCGCCTCGGGCGTCGTGGACAGCGTCGGGCCCACCCTGCGGGAGCTGGCCGGCTCCCAGTCCGCCGGCTGGGCCCTGCTGCTCGGGCTGCTCGGCGCACTGTGGTCGGCCAGCGGCTACGTCGGCGCCTTCGGCCGCGCGCTGAACCGCATCTACGAGAGAGGTGAGGGAAGGCCGGTCTGGAAGCTTCGCCCGGCCATGCTCGTGCTCACCGCGTTCCTGGTCGTGCTGGTGGCGATCGCCCTCGCCGGGCTGGTGGTCAGCGGCCCCGTCACCTCGGCGATAGGCGATGCGATCGGCGTCGGGTCCACCGTCCAGACCGTGTTCTCGGTGGTCAAGTGGCCGATCATCCTGGCGGTCGTCGTGCTCATCGTCGCCCTCCTCTACTACTGGACCCCGAACGTGCGTCAGCCCAGGTTCCGCTGGGTCAGCGTGGGGGCGGTGCTGGCGATCGTCACGTGGGCCGTCGCCTCAGCGGCGTTCGGCTTCTACATCGCGAACTTCTCGTCCTACGACAGGACCTACGGCTCCCTGGCCGGCGTCATCGTCTTCCTGCTGTGGCTGTGGATCACCAACCTGGCGCTGCTCTTCGGCGCCGAGCTGGACGCCGAGCTCGAGCGCGGGCGCGAGCTGCAGTCGGGCATCGCCGCTGAGGAGTCCATCCAGCTCCCGTCGCGCGACGACAGGAACCTCGAGAAGCGAGCGAGGAAGGACCGGGCGGACGTCCTGCGGGGCCGAGAGCTCCGCAGCCGCGCCCGCCGACACCAGAAGGACTGACATGACCCTGACCTCCCTGTGGCAGGACCGTCATCCCCGGACCCCGCCGGCCAGCGTTGCGGCCATCGGAGGCCGCTACGACGTCGCGGTGGTCGGGGCCGGCCTGACCGGGCTGACCACCGCGCTGCTGCTCGGCCGGGCCGGGCGCTCGGTCGTCGTGCTCGAAGCCGGCCACATCGGGTCGGGCACGACCGGCCGCAGCACGGCCAAGATCAGCTGCCTGCAAGGCACGCAGCTGTCGAGCATCGCCAGCAAGCACCGCGCGTCGGTGGTGGGTCACTACGTCCAGGCCCAGCTCGAAGGGCTGGCCTGGCTGGCCCGGTTCTGTGCGGAGCACGCCGTGCCGACGCAGACCCGGGACGCGGTGACCTACGCCAACACCGCGGAGGGCGAGCTGCGCGTCCGCAACGAGCTGGAGGTCGGCCGGTCCGCCGGCCTGCCGTGCGAGTGGGACGCCGACCTCCCGCTGCCGTTCCGGACTCGCGGCGGGGTGCGGCTCGCCGGACAGCTGCAGGTCGACCCTGTCGAGCTGCTCGACGCGCTGGCGCTCGAGGCCGCGGCGCACGGCGTACATCTCGTCGAGCAGGCGCGGGTGACCAAGGTCTCCGACTCGGACCCGTTGCGGGTCACGACCACCGCCGGCGAGACGAAGGCCGCCAAGGTCGTGCTGGCCACCAACATGCCGATCCTCGACCGGGGCGGCTTCTTCGCCCGGATGGAGCCGGCGCGCTCCTACAGCCTCGCCTTCCGGACCCCGACGCGCTATGTGGACGCGATGTACCTCTCGGCCGACCGGCCCTCACGCTCCCTGCGGGATGCGGGGAGCGACGACGGCCCGATGCTGCTGGTGGGTGGGAACGGCCACAAGGTGGGTGCCGCCGTGGACACCCGGCGCCGGGTCGAGGAGCTGCGCACCTGGACCCACGAGCTCTGGCCCGACGCCGTCGAGACCCACGCGTGGTCGGCGCAGGACTACGTGCCGCACCATGCGCTGCCGTTCGCCGGTCCGGTGCTGCCAGGATCGGACATCTTCGTCTCGGGCGGCTACTCCAAGTGGGGGCTGACCAACGCCGTCGCGGGCTCGCTGGTGCTGAGCGCGCAGCTGCTCGGTGGCCACCTCGGCTGGGCCGAGGCGTTCCGCACGTGGAGCCGCCACGAGGTGCCCGGGCTGGCCAGGGCGGCGCTGGTCAACGCCGGCGTCGGCTGGGAGATGACCCGTGGCTGGGCCGGCGCCCTGGCCGGCCGGTCGCTCCGAGCAGACGGTGTCGTGCGGGTCTGCACCCACCTCGGCGGCATCGTCCGCTGGAACGACGCCGAGCGGAGCTGGGACTGCCCCCTGCACGGCTCGCGGTTCGACGAGGACGGCTCCGTGCTCGAAGGGCCGGCCGTGTGCGGGCTGCGCCGGACCCCGTGAGCCCTAGAGGTAGAGCCCGGTCGAGTCGCCGCCGTCGTCGTCGAGCCGGTCGGCGGCCACGGCGTGGATGTCGCGCTCGCGCATCAGCACGTAGATCTCACCCTGCACCTCGACCTCGGACTTGTCCTCGGGGTCGAAGAGCACCTTGTCGCCGACCTGCACGCTGCGGGCGTGCGGCCCGACCGCGACCACCTCCGACCACGCCAGCCGGCGTGCGCCCATCGCGGCGGTCGCCGGGATCACGATCCCGCCGGACGAACGCCGCTCCCCGGCCTCCTGGTCCACCTCGACCAGGATCCGGTCGTGGAGCATGCGGATGGGGGTCTTCTCGCTCATGTCCTTCGGGTTCCCCGCGGGAGGGTGGTGCGAAGCGGGGCGGTTCGCGGTCGGGTGGGGGTCAGCGGGTGACCCTCCGGATCAGGGTGAACAGCACCACGGCGCTCACGACGCCGCCGACCACCTTGAGGATGTTCTCGGTCCGCGGCTCGCCGGTGTGCGGGTCGACGAAGTACCCCTTCACCTGCGCGGCCTGGCGGCTGACGATGGTGCGTGGGCTGGAGCGGTAGATCAGCTCGTCGATGGTGCCGGCGAGCCGTTCGCGGGTCTCCTCGATCTCGCGCGCGAGCTCGGTGGGACCGTCCACCCCCTTGTCTCGTGCCACGAGCCGGAGGCTATCAACCGCACCGCCCGCGCCGGACGCCGCGGTGCCGCGCTCGTGGTCACCTCCGCAATTCTCGGCCCGTGGTGGAGCGGTGGCTGAGGTGCGAGGAGCGCCAGCGACGAGCCTCGAAGCCACGCGACCCGTGGCTGGAACTCGCCTCGGTGCCCACGCCGCGGAGGCTTCGAGGCTCGGCCGTGAACGGCCTCGCACCTCGGCCACCGTGCCAGCTCTGCCGAGAGAAGTCGGTACCTCCATTGCCTCCGACGGCACCCACTAGCGTGGAGCCCGTGACGAACCGACTCTCACCGGGTGACCCCGCACCCGACTTCACGCTGACCAGTGACACCGGCGACCAGGTCCGGCTCGCCGACCTGCGCGGGAAGAAGGTGATCGTCTACTTCTACCCCGCGGCGATGACGCCGGGCTGCACCAAGGAGGCGTGCGACTTCACCGACAACCTCGCCTCGCTGAAGGCCGCGGGTTACGAGGTGCTCGGCATCTCCCCCGACAAGCCGGAGAAGCTGGCGAGGTTCCGCGAGCGCGACTCGTTGACCATCACCCTGCTTTCCGACCCGGACCGGACGGTCATGAACGCCTACGGCGCCTACGGCCTGAAGAAGCTCTACGGCAAGGAGATCGAGGGCGTGATCCGCTCGACCTTCGTGGTGGACGAGGAGGGCGCCATCCAGCTCGCCCAGTACAACGTCAAGGCGACGGGCCACGTCGCGAAGCTCCGCAAGGACCTCGGGCTTGCCGCCTGAGTCAGCGCCCGAGTGGGCTGCGACCTACCTCGAGGCAGCCAGCTCGTTCGCCGACCTGGTCGCCGGGCTCCCGCCATCGCTCTCCGGGCCGGGTCTCGGCGAGTGGGACCTGCGCGCGCTGGTCGGACATACCTCCCGGTCGCTCGTCACGGTCTCGGACTACCTCCGCAGACCCGCGGATTCGGTCGCCCTCGAGAGCGCGGTGGACTACGTCGCGAGCCTGGCCGCGGCCGCCGGCGACGCCTCCGTCACGCCGCGCGGCGTCGAGGCCGGCGAGAAGCTCGGCGACGACCCGGCGGGCGCCGTACGCGCGCTGCTCGACCGGGTCACCGCGGACCTGTCGCACGCCGACCCCGACCAGGTGATCACGACGTACGCCGGCGGCATGCGGCTGCGCGACTACGTGCCCACCCGCACCTTCGAGCTGGTCGTGCACTGCCTCGACATCGCCGCCGCCGTCCCCGCTCGCTGGACTCCCCCGGCCGCCGCCCTGCGCGAGGCGGTGCTGCTTGCCGCCGAGGTGGCCGTCCGCCGCGGTGAGGGCGCGGTCCTGCTCCGCCTGGTCACCGGTCGCGAGCCGGGCGGTCTCGCGATCGTCTAGCCTCGTCGCGGCACTCGCCGGAGTGGTGGAACAGGCAGACACGCACGGTTTAGGTCCGTGTGCCTTCGGGCGTGCGGGTTCGAATCCCGCCTCCGGCACAGCGGCTGGCCGCGGCCGGGTCAGCGCAGCAGCGCGGCCACCTGCGGCGCGATCGCGCGCAGCGCCCGGCCGCGATGGCTGATGGCGTCCTTGTCCTCGACCGACAGCTCGGCGGTCGTGGGGCCGGGGTGGTCGTCGGCCACGAACACGACGTCGTAGCCGAACCCCCCGGTCCCGCGGGTCTCGCGGATGATCCGGCCGTCCATCCGGCCCTCGACGACCAACTCGTCGTGGCCGGGCGCGCAGAAGGCGACCGCGCAGGTGAAGTGGGCACCGCGGCGCTCGTCGGGGACGTCCTCGAGCTGGGCCAGCAGCAATGCGTTGTTGCGCTCGTCCGACTTGGGTGTGCCCGACCAGCGTGCCGAGAGCACGCCGGGCATGCCGTTGAGCGCGTCGACGCAGAGGCCGGAGTCGTCGGCCAGCGACGGCAGCTCGGTGTGGGCGAGAGCGGCCCTGGCCTTGAGCAGCGCGTTGCCCTCGAACGTCGGCTTGTCCTCCACGGGCTCGTCGTAGGCCGGCACGTCGTCCAGGCCCAGCACCTCGACCGAGGGCAGGTGCTCGCGCAGGATCCGCTGCATCTCGGCGAGCTTCTTGGGGTTGCGAGAGGCGAGCAGCACCTGGCTCACGAAGCCAGCGCCTGCTGCTGCAGCCTGGTCAGGTCCGCGCAACCCTTCTCGCCGAGGGCGAGCAGCGCGTCGAGCTCCTTGCGCGAGAACGCCGCTCCCTCGGCGGTGCCCTGGACCTCCACGTAGGACCCGGCGCCTGTCATCACGATGTTCATGTCGGTCTCGGCGCGCACGTCCTCCTCGTAGGGCAGGTCGAGCCGCGGGGTGCCGTCGATGATGCCGACCGACACCGCGGCGACCGACCCGGTGAGCGGCTCGCCGGCCAGCAGCCCCTCTCCGCGCAGGTGCGCGACCGCGTCGGCCAGGGCGACGTACGCCCCGGTGATCGAGGCGGTGCGGGTGCCGCCGTCGGCCTGGAGGACGTCGCAGTCGAGCTGGATGGTGTTCTCGCCGAGCGCCTTGTAGTCGATCACCGCGCGCAGCGAGCGGCCGATCAGCCGGCTGATCTCGTGGGTCCGGCCACCGATCCGGCCCTTGACCGACTCCCGCTCGGAGCGGGTGTTGGTCGAGGCGGGGAGCATGGCGTACTCCGCCGTCACCCAGCCCAGCCCCGACCCCTTGCGCCAGCGCGGCACGCCCTCGGCCGCCGAGGCGGCGCACAGCACGCGGGTCCTGCCGAACTCCACCAGCACCGAGCCCGCGGCGTGGTCGAGCCAGTGCCGGGTGATCCGCACCTCTCGGAGCTCGTCGTCGGCCCGTCCGTCAGCTCGCGTCATAGGCAGGACACTAGATGGGAGGCAACCGGGCGGGTGCCCGCACCCGTCAGGCTGGGTGAGAGGAGATGGATGCGAGCCACCGAGCGCGACACCGAGTTCGTCGAGTTCGTCACCGCCCAGCGCACCGCGCTGCTGCGGATGGCGCGCCTGCTCACGGCCGGTGACGACGCCGGGGCCGAGGACCTCGTGCAGACCACGCTGACCCGGCTCTACCTGCACTGGCCGCGAGTACGCCGCGCGGGCAACCCGGTCGGCTACGCGCGGACCAGCCTGACCCACGCGTTCGTCGACGAGCAGCGCCGCGCGTACAAGCGTCGCGAGCTGACCACGGACGTGGTCACCGACCGGGCTACGCACGACGACGACCGGGACCTGCCCCAGCTGGTGCTGGCGGCCCTCGCGCAGCTGGCGCCCCGGCAGCGAGCGGTCGTCGTGCTCCGGCACTTCCTCGACCTCGACATCGCCGAGACCGCGCGGATGCTCGGCTGCACGACCGGCACCGTGAAGTCCCAGAACGCCAAGGCCCTCGACCGGCTGCGCTCCGTCCTCGAACCAGAGATCACCGTGTCGACCAGCAAGGAGCTCGCATGAACGACCTCAACGCTCTCCTGGAGCGGGCCGCCGGCCCGGCCACCGCCCCCTTCGACGCGTACGCCGACCTGACCCGGGCCCAGCGCGCGCTGTCGCGCACCAGGCGCCGCCGGCGCGCACTCGGGCTGGCCGGAGTCGCCGCGGCCGGCGTGGTCGGTGTCGGGATCGAGCGGTTCTCGGGCCAGGGAGACCTCGCCACCGACCGGACCGCCGCGAGCGATCCGACGGTCCCCACGGCGACCCCGGCCCCCCCGGACGTCACGGCAGGGCCGTACACGTTCCCGGCCCTGCCGGACGGCTGGGAGGTCCAGAGCGCCAGGCCCCAGGTCGTGACCATCGCGCCCGTCGGCTTCCCCGACCAGCAGCCGCTCTCGTTCTTGGGCAAGCTGGTCATCGGCTACGACCAGAACCCGCCCTCAGGGGAGAAGGTGCAGCGAGACGGGCGGACCTTCTGGGTCAACGACGGTGGCGACACGGCCATCGTCTCCGCGCGCACCCGGCCCGGCGAGCCCGACGGCGAGGTGACGGTCCAGTTCCCCACCGCCGCGTTCTCGACCGACGACATGATCACCTTCCTGGCCGGCGTCCACGTCGGCCCGGGTGCCGAGCCGGCACTCGGTTAGGCGACGGGGGGCCCGGCCGCCGCCAGCACATCCAGAGCTACTTGACCTCGGCCTTGCTCACCCGGATCAAGCCGGCGATGAACGGCGCGACCACCCAGATGAGCGTCGACGTGGCCAGCTGCCACCACTCCTTGCTGGAGAGGTCGTCGAGGTTCTGCAGCGGAGTCTGGGCGTAGTTGAGGTCGACCCACCCCTGGTACTGGTTGAGCCAGTGCCAGACGCTCGCGACGATCGAGAACACGATCGGCAGCAGGTAGTTGAGCACGATGGCGGCAGCCGAGTTGAGCAGGATCAGGCCGAACGCGAGCCCGAGCAGGATGCCGAGCTCCTCGGTGAGCAGGATCTTGCCGACCGCGTCGAGACCGACGCCGTCCCACGCGCCGGAGTCACCGAACGCGACCGTCGCCAGCGCCGCGAAACCCATCGCGACGATGGCGGCGACCACACCGAGCATGACGGCCGCCGTCACTTTGGCCGCGACCACCCGGCCGCGTGACGGCTCGAGCGTGAATGTCGTCAGGTTGGTGCGCTGCCCCCACTCGCTGGTCACCAGCAGGATGCCCAGCACCGGCAGCAGGATGCCCTGAGGCGCTCCGCTGGCCGCCATGAAGTTGGGGAACGTGCGCTCACCGTCGTGTGCGGCGAGCACGAAGATCACGTTGATCAGCAGCGTCACCCCGACGATCGACAGGAGCAGCCAGAAGCCGGCGCGGGTGTCCCAAGTCTTGCGCAGCTCGACTCCGGTCAGCCGCGAGAACGAAAGCCGCGGGGTCGAGGTGACGTCGAGAGAGGGTACGTCGGGGAGGGGAACGGCGGTGGTCGTCATGCGGAAGCTCCTTCGGTGGTTGCGGCCTGGGCGGGGACCTCGTCGCGCTGCACGTCCTCGGTGAGCGACAGGAACAGCTCCTCGAGGCCGCCGTCGGCGGACCGCAGGTCGGACAGGACGATCCGGTTCTCGGCGGCCGCGCGGCCGACCTCGATGGGGGCCACTTCAACGCGCAGCCCGGTTCCGGCGGTGGAGACGTCGTACCCCTTCGCCTTCAGGGCATGGATGAGCTGGTCGTTGTCCTCGGCGGTGACGAAGGTGGACTTGTGCTCGGTGTTGCTGAGCAGCGAGGCCTTGTCGCCCTGGGCGACGATCCGGCCGCGGCCGATCAGGATCAGCTCGTCGGCGATCAGCTCGACCTCGTTGAGCAGGTGGCTGGAGAGGAGCACGGTGCCGCCCCGGTCGGCGTACGACTTGAGCAGCCCGCGCATCCAGCGGATGCCGGCCGGATCGAGCCCGTTCGCGGGCTCGTCGAGGATCAGCACCGACGGGTCGCCGAGGAGGGCGTGCGCGATGCCGAGCCGCTGCTTCATGCCGAGCGAGTAGTTGCGGAAGCGCCGGTCGGCCTCGTCCTTGTTCAAGGAGACCAGCTCGAGCATCTCGTCGACGCGGGAGCGGGGCAGGCCCATGCTCATTGCGCCGAGGGTCAGGATCTCGCGGCCGGTGCGCCCGCCGTGCTGGGCGCCCGCCTCGAGGAGCACGCCGACGTGGCGTCCGGGGTTGGGGATCTCGGAGTAGAGGTGCCCGCCAATGGTGGCACGGCCGCTGGACGGCGCGGTGAGACCGACCAGGATGCGCATCGTCGTCGTCTTGCCGGCACCGTTGGGGCCCAGGAACCCGGTCACCTGACCGGGTTGGCAGACGAAGCTGATGTCGTCGACGGCGGTGAAGGTGCCGTACTTCCGAGTGAGACCTTCGACTTTGATCATGTCGTCAACCCTGCCGGACGGGAGCGCCGCCGCGCATCGGCAATTTGTCATGTTCGGAACGAGACGAAAGTAGGGGTGGGTCGCTACCCGCGACGCCTGTGCGCACACTCGGGTCGGCCTAGCCTTGGAGGGTGCCCGAGGACTGTGACCGCCCGGCTCCCGAGGCCTACCAGCCTCGGTTGAGCCTGTGGGGGCACGCCTGGCGGCTGGTCGCCATGCTCACCATCAGCGCCGTGGCCTGGCTTCCCATCGCCGGCGACCAGGCCGACTGGCTCCTCGTGCTCGACCTCAGCCTCGGCCTGGTCAGCTTCGTCCTGGTGTTCTACCGGCGGCGCTGGCCGGTCCAGGTGGCCACGGTCATCCTCCTGCTCTCGCTCGTCTCGGGCACCGCCAGCGGGCCGGCGGTGCTCGTCTCGGCCTCGGTGATGACGCGCCGGCGTCCGCGCGAGATGGCGTACATCGCCTCGCTCGGGTTCGCGACGGCTCAGTTCTTCTCCGTCACCCAGCCGACCGGTCAGGACCCGTTCTGGCTCAACCTGACCTTGAACGTCATGGTCACCGTCGCGATCGTGGGTTGGGGCGCCTACGTCGGCTCGCGCCGCGAGCTGTTCTGGACACTCCGGCATCGCGCCGAGCGCGCCGAGGCCGAGCAGGAGCTGCGGATCGCCCAGGCGCGGGCCAACGAGCGGGCCCGGATCGCCCGCGAGATGCACGACGTCCTCGCGCACCGCATCTCGCAGGTGTCGATGCACGCCGGGGCGCTGGCCTTCCGCGAGGACCTCAGCCCCGACGAGGTGCGCGGCAGCGCCGCGGTGATCCGGGAGAAGGCGCACGAGGCGCTGACCGACCTGCGCGGCGTGCTCGGGGTGCTGCGCAGCGCGGACGGCGAGCCGGCGCTCACACCGCAGCCGACGTACGCCGACCTGGACGACCTCGTCGAGGAGGCCCGCCTCGGCGGCCTGCACGTGGACTTCCGCGACCACGTCAGCGCGGCGACCGAGGTCCCCGACGTGGTCGGCCGCACCGTCTACCGCATCGTGCAGGAGGGCATCACCAACGCCCGCAAGCACGCCCCCGGCACGCTGCTCACCGTGGAGCTGAGCGGCTCGCCCGAGGACGGGCTCGACGTCGTCATGAAGAACCCGCTCGGCTTCGGCAGCGCCACGCCCGGCGCCGGGCTCGGGCTGGTCGGCCTGACCGAGCGGGCCGAGCTGCGCGGCGGCCGGCTGCAGGCCTACCGCAACGGCGCCCACTTCGTCCTGCACGGCTGGATCCCGTGGGCGGCGTGACCACCACGGCGAACCCGGACCGGGTCCGGCTGCTGGTGGTCGACGACGACCCGCTGGTCCGCTCGGCGCTGGTGCTGATGCTCGGGGGCCAGCAGGACCTGACCGTCGTCGGTGAGGCGAGCGACGGCCGCGAGGCGCTCCGCAGGGTCGACGAGCTGCACCCGACCGTGGTGCTGATGGACATCCGGATGCCGCGGATGAGCGGCCTCGAGGCCACCAGGGCGCTCCACCAGCGTCCCGACCCGCCGCACGTGATCGTGCTGACCACCTTCGACGCCGACGAGCACGTGCTCGGCGCGCTCGCCGCGGGCGCGGACGGCTTCCTGCTCAAGGACACTCCCCCGCCGCAGATCCTCGAGGCGATCCGCGCCGTGGCGGACGGTGACCCGATGCTCTCGCCGTCGGTGACCCGCACCTTGATCGATCGGATCCGCGACGACTCCGGGGACGATCGCGAGGACGTGGCCCGCGCGCGGCTCGGCGTCCTGACCGGGCGCGAGCAGGACGTGGCGCTCGCGGTCGGCCGCGGGCTCACCAACGCCGAGATCGCCCGCGAGCTGCACCTGTCGGTGCCCACGGTGAAGGCGCACGTCTCCCGGCTCTTCGACAAGCTGCAGGTGACCAACCGGGTGCAGATCGCGATCTGCGTCCACGACGCCGGTCTGGTCTAGATCTAACCCGGAGCCCGGGGGGAGTTTCGTCGGTCAGCCGACGAACCTCTTCCCCGGACGACGAAGCTTCGTCGTCCCACCGAGAGTTTTGTCGGCCAGCCGACGTAACTCCCGCCCGGCGGGGTCCCCTGAGATCAGACCTCGAAGACCGCTCCCTGGCGGGCGAGGTCCGCGTCGCCGTCCCACTCCGCCTGGGCGGCGAGCAGCATCTCCTTCGGGTCGTGCCACGGCGGCACGTGCGTGACCACGAGCCGTTCGACCCCCGCGTCACGGGCCAGCCGGCCGCAGTCCCCGCCGGTGAGGTGGATCCCGGGCGGGTTGGGGTCCCCGTCCCGGAACGACGCCTCCGCGAGCAGCAGGTCGGCGCCGCGGGCGACCGTCTCGAGCTGCGGGCACCGCGCGGTGTCGCCGGTGTAGGCGAGCAGCGACCCGCCCGCCGAGATCCGCAGGCCGTAGGCCTCGACCGGGTGCTCCACCCGGATCGCCTGGACGGTGAACGGGCCGATCCGGGTCGGCTCGCCGGGTGCCCAGGTCCGGAAGTCGAACTCCAGGCTCATGCCCGGGTCCTCGGGCAGGTCGTAGGCGCGGGCCATCCGCGCTGCCGTGCCCGCCGGTCCGTAGACCGGGAGCCGCGACTGGGGTCCGTCCGGGTGGTACTTGCGCAGCACGTAGTAGCCGCACAGGTCGAGGCAGTGGTCGGCGTGCAGATGGCTGAGCAGCACGGCGTCCACCTCGAGCGGATCCAGGTGCCGCTGCAGCGCGCCGAGCGCGCCGTTGCCGAGGTCCACGAGCACTCGCCAGGTCCGGCCGTCGTGGTCGGCCTCGACCAGGTAGCACGACGCCGGCGAGTCGGGGCCCGGGTAGGAGCCCGAGCACCCGATGACGGTGAGCCTCACCGCCGCCTCACGTCAGGCCGCCGGCGAACTGGCTGGCCGCCATCATCTCCGCACCCAGGAAGCGGCGGCCGATCGTCTCGAACTCGTCGGGGGCGCCGGTGGTCGAGAACGTGTACGCCGGCACGCCGGACTCGCGCATCAGACCGGTGCTCGTGAGCACCTTGTAGAGGTCCTTGGCGCACTCCTCGGCGCTGCTCACCAGGGTGACCTCGTCGCCCATCACGTAGGAGATCACGCCGGTCAGCAGGGGGTAGTGGGTGCAGCCGAGGATGAGCGTGTCCACGCCGGCGGTGGTGAGCGGGTCGAGGTAGTCGTGGGCGATCCCGAGCAGCTCCTCGCCCCCCGTCACGCCGGCCTCGACGAAGTCGACGAACCGGGGGCAGGCCTGGGTGGTCAGCTCGATGTGGGGCGCCGCCGCGAAAGCGTCCTCGTAGGCCATGGACTCCTTGGTGGCACGGGTGCAGATCACGCCGATCCGGCCGGTGCGGCTGGCCGCGACCGCGCGCCGGGTGGCGGGCAGGATCACCTCGACGACCGGTACGTCGTACCGCTCCCGGGCGTCGCGGAGCATCGCCGCGCTGGCGGAGTTGCAGGCGATGACCAGGGCCTTGACGCCCTGCTCGTAGAGGTGGTCGAGGCACTCCAGTGCGTACTCGCGGACCTCGGCGATCGGCTTGGGGCCGTAGGGCTGGCGCGCGGTGTCGCCGAGGTAGTGCACCGACTCGTGCGGGAGCTGGTCGATGACCGACCTGGCCACGGTCAGGCCGCCGAACCCGGAGTCGAAGATCCCGATCGGGGCGTCAACGGCTGGCACGACCACGAGGGTAGGCGGCGCGATGCCCGCACGCACGGACACGTCGCGCAGGTCACGTCGGGGAAGATCCTGGTGTCGCGGTTGTTGACCACCACGAGCAGCCCGGGCCGGCCCGCTGCCGGACCCGGACGCAACAGGACGGAGCACCATGACGGCGTACTGGATCAACACCTTCCGCTCGGTGGGCGACGAGGAGCGCGTGGCCGCCTACGCCGAGCTCGCGGGCGCGGCGATGCTCGCCGGCGGCGGCCGGTTCCTCGCCCGAGGGCTCCCGGCCGCGGCGTTCGAGAGCGGGAGCCTGAGCCGGACCACCCTGATCGAGTTCCCCAGCGTCGAGGCGGCCGTGGCGACCTACGAGGGCCCTGCCTACCAGGAGGCGCTCCGGGTCCTCGGTGACGCCGCCGAGCGGGACATCCGCATCGTCCCCGCGGCCGCCTGAGCGGTCACCGCGTGGCGCGGCCCGCCCCCAGGTCGAGGTAGCGGCCGAGGTGGTCGTCGAGCAGCCGGACCGCCGTCGTCCCCCGGAGGCCGGTGGGGTCGGTGAGCATGTGCAGGAGCATGCCGTCGACGAGCGCGGTGGTCACCGCGGCCGCGTCCTTCGGGTCGAAGTCCGTGACCACCTCACCGGACTCCTGGGCGGCCGCGAACACCTCGGCGCACCGACGCCGCATCTCCCCGAGGAGCTCGTGCTGGACCTCCGCGAGCCCGGGGGTCACGGCCGCGCGGGCGGCGAAGGCGAGGTAGACGCGGCACTCCCGGCGGCGGAGGTCGTCGAGCGGCAGGAACTCGTGCAGGGCGCGGCGCAGCGCCTGGGCGACCGACCCGGAGCGTGAGGTGGCCGCGGCACGGTCGGTGATCCGGGTGAGGATGTGCCGGAACGCCGTCTCGAGCATCTGGTCCTTGGAGCGGCAGTAGTACTGCACGGTGCCGACCGAGACCCCGGCCTCCGCGGCGACCTCCCGGATGCTGACCTGGTCGAGGCCCCGCTCGGCGGTGATGGACACAAGCGCGTCCAGGACACGGTCCCTCGCGGACTCGGCCATCGAGCTCCCCTCCCGCTTCCACATCGTAATACGATCGTATCATACGTTCGTATCATACAGTCGTATGGTCACCACCATGACCCAGCTCCACCCGCGATCGGACACATCAGCTCGCGCATCCGGCCGAGCGGACCGGCTCCACGGCCAGCTCCGCGACCTTCTGCGCGACCTGCTCCGGCGGCGCAGCGTGCAGACCGCCCTCGCCGCCTGGGCCGCGACGAACGCCGCCTTGATCGCGTTGGGAGGCGACCACCTGCCGTTCCATGCCTCCAGGCTCGCCGACCCGCCGACCACCGGCGCGGTGCTGCAGACCAACGCGATGTTCGTGGAGGTGTTCGCCCTGATGGGGGTCGTCCACCTGCTGACCCGGCGGCGCGCCGCACCCGACGTCGCGGCACGGGCTCCCGACCGCAGCCGGGCGGCCCGGGAGGCCGCGCTCGTCCTCGGCTACGGAGTGCTCGCCATGACCGGGGGGTACGTCGTCGGGCACGCCTTCGGCTGGCACGCGTTCGGGTTCCACCTCGACGGGATGATCATCCGCACCGGTCAGGCGGTGACCCCCCGCGAGGCGCTGGGCTGGGCGGCGTACAACCTCCTGGCGTACGCCGTGGCGCCCCTCCTCTTCTTCCGGCGGCGCTACACCGCCGACCAGCTGAGCCTGCGCTCGTCGGACCGGCGCGGCGACCTCGCGGTGATCGCCGTGGTGCTCGTGCTCGAGTCGACGGTGCAGCTGCTCCTCGACCCCGCCGTGCTCCACCTGGGCCCGCGGCAGCTGCTGCTCGGGGCCCCGCTGACCTTCGCCATCTCGTTCGCCGGGACCGTGCTGCCGACGATGGTGTTCGTCTACTGCATCCTGACCCCGCGCTACCTCCGGCTCACCGGCTCCTTCGCTGCCACGGTCATCCTCGGCGGCCTCACCTACGCGACGCTGCACGTCCTGGACGGCTGGACCAGCCTGGCCTCACCGACCGACGCGTTGCTGTCCGCGCTCTACGTGCTGCTCTTCTACAGCGCACCCGGGATGTTCAAGACCTTCGTCACGCTCCGCACCGGCAACGCCTGGGTCCACGTGTGGGCCTACCACGCGATCGCGCCGCACACGCTGATCGATACGCCCATGTTCGTGAGGATCTTCGCGATCAGGTGACCGCGATCTCTGGTGAACGGCAGTGGGTCCCAGTCACGGCGCCGTCGCCGGGCCCATGCCGTTACGGAGCAGGTTGCCCCGCCCGGTGGGCCAGGGCAGGCAGCCCGTGCCGGACCCGGGCACGGTGTAGACGTCGATGCCGTGGTCGAAGGTGGTGAGCACGATCTCCAGCGTGCCGTCTCCGGTCAGGTCCCCGATCGACGGCGCCGCAGGCACGCCGATGCCGTTGCCGTCGCGCCCCTGGTGCTTGAGCCGGGTGACCGAGAGCTTCTTGCCCGTGGCCGAGAGCACGACGAGCTTCCCGGCGTTGCGGTGCAGCGAGTAGGTGCCGAAGACGAGCTCGGGCCTGCCGTCCTTGTTGAGGTCGGCGGCGGCCACCTCGGAGGCGAACGTCTTCGCGCGCTTCGGGGCGTAGGTCGAGGTCCAGAGCCGGCGCCCGTCGGGCCCGACGGCGTACACCCGGCCGCCGGGCAGCGACGCGACGATCTCGGGGCGGCCGTCGCCGGTGAGGTCGACGACGGTCGGCGCGGGGATGCCGCTGGGCGGGTACCAGTCGCCGTCGGGACGGAACACCGGCTTGTTGGACACGATCAGCCTGTTGAAGCCCGGGTGCCGCATCGCCGAGCGGCTGCCGTCGCCGTACGCGCCGTCCAGCACCATGAACGCATAGCCCTGGGTCCGGTAGGGGATGTGCTTCTCGACGTTGGGCAGCCCGATCACCTCGTTGCGGCCGTCACCGTCGAGGTCCGCGACCGAGGGAGGCGACGCGGTCCACTGCAGCCACGGCTGCCGGGCCGGGCTGGGCCACGCGCCCTTGTGCAGGTGGTAGTGGCGCCGCTCGACCTTCGGGCTGGCCCATCGGATGAAGTCACCCCACGCCATCCGCCGGCCCACCTGTCCCGACTCCCGGTTGGTGAACCACGGGGAGGCGAGGATCGAGGTGCCGTCGAGGTTCATCGCGTCGATCTGGTGGTTGTCGAAGGTGGCGATGATCTCGAGCTGGGGGTCGTCGTCGATGTTGCCGATGCCGACGTTCTCGCCGTAGGCCCCGTAGCCACGGTTGCGCGGCCAGGCGTGGGTGTTGCCACCAGGCGCGAACAGCCGGCCGTTGGCGTCGAAGACGAAGACCTGGGCACCCTTGGACGCGGTGTTGGTGGTCGTGGCCACCACCTCGACCCGGCCGTCGCCGTCGAGGTCCGCCGCCGCGAGGCCGCGGACCTCGGGTGACTGGCCACCGCTGTTGGTGGACGCCGGCCAGCCGGGCTTGAGCCGCAGCTTCCCGCCGCGGAGCTCATAGGCCGCCACGGTGCCCTCGTTGCCGCCCACGACGATGTCCTTGACGCCGTCGCCCTCGAGGTCGGTCACGACCCCCGGGGCGTAGACCCGGCCCTTGCTGGCCCGGCCCTTGCCCAGCAGGTGCCCGTTCGCGTCGTAGACGAAGGTGGAGTAGAACGGCGCGACGATCTCCAACCGGCCGTCGCCGTCGAGGTCGACGAGCCCGGGCGAGGAGAACCAGCCGGTCTCCCCCGTCGGGATGTTCCTCACCCGCTTGGGCTTGGCCACCGGGCCGCCGCCGCCCTGCGCGACGCACGCCGGAGCCTTCTGGACGGCCCGGGCGACCTGGGCGACCCGGGTGCTCGGCGCGGCGGTGTCGGGCCCCGTCCCGGCGGCCGGCGCGGCGGCGGGCGCGAGGCCGGCGACCAGGAGCACCCCGGACGCGCTGACTGCGAGACGGGGCAGGTGCACGCTCAGGACCATAGCGAAGGTCACGGCGCGGGCCCGCCGAGCCCGGACGAAGAGCGTGCTCAGTCGAAGAGACGAGGCTGCGGCGGCCCGAGCGCCGGGTCGACGCCGTCGAAGAGGCTGGAGATCGACTCCCCGGCGTGGATCCGCTCGATCGCCGCGCCGAACAGCCCGGCCACCGAGCGCACCTCGAGCTCGGGCCAGCCGGCCGGCGGGGGCACGGTGTCGGTGGTGACGACCTCGCTGATCATCGGGTGGTCCCGGAGCCGCTCGACGGCCTTGCCGACGAACAGCCCGTGGGTGCAGGCGACCGCGGCCGACGTACAGCCCTGCTCGGACAACCGGTCGAGCAGCTCCACGATGGAGCCGCCGGTGGCGATCTCGTCGTCGAGGATGATCGCGCGCCGGCCCTCGACGTCGCCGACGATGGCGTCGATGACGACGCGGTCGTCGGCCAGCCGCTTCTTGGAGCCCGCGGCGACGGGTACGCCGAGCAGCCGCGAGAACTGGGTCGCCGTCTTGGCGTTGCCGAAGTCCGGCGACACCACGACCGCGTCGGAGAGGTCCTGCCCGAGGAAGTGGTCGGAGAGGACGCCGAGCGCGGTCAGGTGGTCGACCGGCACCGAGAAGAACCCGTGGACCTGAGGCGCGTGCAGCTCCATCGTGAGCACCCGCTGGGCGCCGGCGGTGACGAGCATGTCTGCGACCAGCCGGGCGCCGATCGAGAGGCGGGAGGCGTCCTTCTTGTCCGAGCGGGCGTAGGCGAAGTAGGGGATCACGGCCGTGAGCTGCGCCGCCGAGGCGCCCCGGGCCGCGTCCAGCATCAGGAGCAGCTCCATCAGGTGCTCCTGCGTCGGCGGCGCCAGCGGCGCGACGACGTAGACGTCGCGCTGCCGGCAGTTGGCCTGCAGCTGTGCCTGGAGGCAGTCGTTGCTGAACCGGGTCAGCTCGACCGAGCTGAGCTCGACGCCGAGGGAGTCACAGACCGCCTGGGCGAAGGGTCGGTGGCCGCTGCCGCTGAAGACGACGATCTCGCGCAACTGCTCTCCCCGTACGGGCGGTCCGGCTACTCGACGTCAGGAATGTAACCCTCCGCCCCCAGCACGGCCATCATCCGTCCGCGTGGCGTGCGGCTCTCGATCTCACGGATCGTCGGGAACGGGTTGAACCGGCAGCCCTGCAGCCCCTTCGACTGCTGCATCATCACCGGCGCGAGCCGGCCCTTGCCCGGGCAGCCCGCGTGGTGCAGCCCGAGCCAGTGGCCGGTCTCGTGGTTGACCACCATGTGCCGGTAGTCGCGCAGCGGGAGGTGGGCGGCGTTCCAGGCCGGCGAGGCGTTCTTCCAGCGGTCCTGGTTGATGATCACGAAGCGACCCACCCGGCAGCTCCACATCGAGCTGCACTGCGACGAGAACGACGGCACCAGGGCGGCCTGGGCAAGGACCAGCGTGAACGCTCCTCCATGGGTGACCGGCACGAACCTGATGCCGGCGGCCCGCCAGCCGCGCGGGTCCTCGTAGGTCTGCTGCGCCTGTGCCCTGAACTGCTTCAGGCTCGTCGTGATCCGGCCGCGGGTCTCGACGTGGTAGCGGACCGTCCGGCGTACGTCGACGCGGTGCCGAACCACCGGCGTCGGCCTGGTCACCACGGTGAGCGGGTCGAAGCCGTGCGCGATCACGGTCAGCCGGACCCGGAGCCGCTCGCCGACGTCGCGCGGCGCGAGCGCGTATCGCCGGCCCGTGGCGCCCGCAATCGGCTTGCCTCCGCGGAGCCACTGGTACCTGATCTTCGAGGGCTTCCCCTGGTAGCGGCCCGGCGCGACGACGAGCGTGTGGGTGTAGCGGGCCACGCCCTTCACGCGCGGTTGGCGCTTCACCCCGGGCGTCGACCGCTGCGCTGCCGCGGTGGCCACGGTGGTCGCCGTGCCCGCCGCGTCCGCCGCGTCCGCGGCGACTGCCGTGCCCGACACGGCCGACAGCAGGGAGCCGGTGAGGGCCAGGACGAGGGTGAGCAGCAGGCGTCTCATCGGGTCATGACGATAACCCGGCGCCGGGACGGCGTGCGGTCACGACCCAGGCCCGGGAGCAGAGCGCAGGCCCGGGGTCGGCCGGCCTGGCCGCCCGGCGAGTCGAGCTGCCCGTGCCGCACCCGACGTCGAGGACCCGTTCACGCCCAGAGCTGCCCCTCCAGGGCCTCCTCGGCCTCGTCGATGGTGCCCTCGTAGGCACCGGTGGAGAGGTACTTCCAGCCGCCGTCGGCCACGATGAGCGCGATGTCGGCGGACTCCCCCGCCTTCACCGCCCTGGCGGCCTGCGCGAGGGCGGCGTGCAGGATCGCGCCGGTCGAGATGCCGGCGAAGATGCCCTCGAGCTCGAGCAGCTCGCGCACCCGGCGTACGGCGTCGCGCGGGCCCACCGAGAACCGTGCGTCGATCAGCTCGGCGTCGTAGAGCTCGGGGACGAAGCCCTCGTCGAGGTTGCGCAGCCCGTAGACGAGCTCGCCGTAGCGCGGCTCGGCGGCCACGATCCGCACGTCGGGCTTGGCCGCACGGAAGAACCTGGCGACACCCATGAGGGTGCCGGTGGTGCCGAGTCCGCCCACGAAGTGGGTGATGCCCGGCAGGTCGGCCAGGATCTCCGGGCCGGTGCCCTGCTCGTGCGCGAGCGCGTTGGCCTCGTTGCCGTACTGGTAGAGCATCACCCAGTCGGGGTGCTCCTCGGCCACCTGCTTGGCCACGCGCACCGCTTCGTTGGAGCCGCCCGCGGCGGGCGAGGTGATGATCTCCGCGCCCCACATGCGCAGCAGCTGGCGACGCTCCTCGGAGGTGTTCTCCGGCATCACGCACACCATCCGGTAGCCCTTGAGCTTGGCCGCCATGGCCAGCGAGATGCCGGTGTTGCCGGACGTCGGCTCCAGGATCGTGCAGCCGGGCCGGAGCCGGCCGTCCTTCTCGGCCTCCTCGACCATCCGCAGCGCCGGGCGGTCCTTGATCGAGCCGGTCGGGTTGCGGTCCTCGAGCTTGGCCCAGAGGCGTACGTCGGCCCTCCCCTGGTCGAACTGGGCAGACAGCCTCGGCAGCCCCACCAACGGCGTACCGCCGACGGAGGCGAGGAGGTTGTCGTAGCGGGCCATCAGCCGCCGGCGACCGCCGGGAGCACGACGACCTGGTCGCCGTCGCTCAGGGTGGCCTCGAGCCCGCCGAGGAAGCGCACGTCCTCGTCGTTGACGTAGACGTTGACGAACCGGCGGAGGTCACCGTTGTCGATGAGCCGGTCCTTGATGCCGGGGTGGTTGGACTCGAGGTCCTCGATGAGCGCGCTGAGGTTGATCCCCTCGCCGTGGACCGACTTCTCACCGTCGGTGTAGGTGCGCAGGATGGTCGGGATGCGGACCTCGATGGCCATCAGGTGGTGCTCCTCCTAGGTAGTTGCTCGACGACGACGACCTCTTCCTCGGTCACCTCGCCGTCGACGATCCGATAACTCCTGAACTCCACAGGGCCGTCGTTGTTCCCGTGCTCGCGTGTGCTGACCAACACATAGTGGGCGTTCGGCTCCATGGCCAGACCGATGTCGGTCCGGCTCGGGTAGGCCTCGGTGGCGGTGTGCGAGTGGTAGACGACCACCGGCTCCTCGTCGTTGGCGTCCATCTCCTTGTAGAGCTGGAGGAGGTCGGTGGAGTCGAACTCGTAGAACGTCGGGCTGCCCGCGGCGTTCACCATCTCGACCAGCCGCTCGGCGCGGTCGCTGCCGGCCGGACCCGCGACGACCCCGCACGCCTCGTCGGGATGGTCCCGCTTCGCGTGCGCGACGATCGCGTCGTAGGTCGCCCGGTCGAGTGTCAGCACCCTTCAAGGGTATGGGTGGCGACCCGTCCGGCCGGGTGCGGCCCGGCGACCGGACAGCGGCGTCCAGCCGCGGCTCCGGCGAGGTAGACGGCCACGAGCGCCCCCAGGACCAGCGCTCCGGCAGCGAGGAGGAACCCGGCCGCCCGGCCCTCGCCAGCAGCGACGGTGGCGACCACCGCGAGCCCGACCACCCCGCCGGCCTGCTGGGTGGTGTTGACGAACCCGGACGCGGCCCCGGCGTCGCGTGAGGGCGCCGCTGCCATCGCCAGCGCCGTGACCTGAGGCATGGCCAGGCCGAAGCCCGCGCCCATCACGACGAACCCCGGCACGACATGCACCGCGAAGCTCCCGTGGTCGGGGAGCGCGGCCATCAGCAGCATCCCGGCCATGAAGAGCACCAGCCCCGCGACCATCACCTGCTCCTGCCCGAACCGTGCCGCCAGACGGGCGCTGACGCCCAGCGAGCTCACCGCGATCGCAAGGGTGACGGGAAGGTAGGCCAGGCCGGTGCGCAGCGCGTCGAGGCCGAGGCTGTCCTGGAGGTAGAGCGCGGTGAGGAACTGGAAGGAGAAGCCGGCCACGGTCATCGTGAACAGCACGAGGTTGGGGAGCAGGAAGGCCCGGTCGGACACCAGGCTGCGGGGCACCAGGGCCCGGCTCCGAGACAGGCCGCGGCGCAGCCCGGGGACGTCGGGCGTCTCGTCCAGCACGGCGTGGGCCGCGAACAGCACGGCGAGCCCGATGGGGACGTTGACCCAGAACACCCAGCGCCACGACGCGAGATCGGTGAGCAGCCCACCCGAGAGGACGCCGATCGAGGCCCCGGCCGACCCCACGAACGCGACGAGCGCGAACGCCCGTGCCCTGGCCCGGGCGTCGTCATAGAGCGCCGCGATCATGCCGAGCACGACCGCGGAGGTGAGCGCGCCGCCCACGCCTTGGGCGACGCGCGCGACGACGAGCACGGCCGGCCCGGTGGCGAGGCCGGCCGCGGCGGTGGCCGCGGTGAAGACGACCAGCCCGGTCACGAAGACCCGTCGGCTGCCGACCAGGTCGCCGAGCCGACCGGACGGCAGCAGGAGCAGCGCGAACGGCACGAAGAACCCGTTCACCACCCAGGCCAGTCCCGCGTCACTGAAGCCGAGGTCGTCGCGGATCGTCGGCAGTGCGACGTTCACGATCGTGCCGTCCAGGATCACCATCAGCTGGGTGGCGAGCAGTACCCACATGGCCCAGCGGTGGCTGCCGGTGCGTGCGTCGGTCCTCATGGATAGGACCGTATCAAATAGTTTTGTATAAGACGATCTTGTATTGAACTATCCCGTAGGAGACTGTCTCCGCCGGACCTCCTTGCGCCGGGCCGCCCGGACGTGGGACGGCGACGCCAGCGGACCGCCGTCCTCGACCAGCCCCTGGAGACCGCGGACGAAGCTCTCCATCCCCTTGGCGCCGAGCGCTCGCAAGGTCTCGAGGGTGACCCGGTCGTAGGCGCGCTGCGCCTCGGCGTAGGCCCCGCTGCCGCGCGGCGTCACCGCCACCACCCGGGCGCGCCGGTCGATGTCGGAGACGCGGCGCTCGACGAGGCCGCGCTCCTCGAGCCGGTCGAGGGTGAGCACCAGCGTGCTCTTGTCCAGCCCCGCCAGCTCGGCGACCTCCTGCTGGGTGCGCTCGGCCTCCTCGGCCTTCCAGAGCACGCAGTACTCGCGGACGGTGAGCCCGTGCTCGGCGAGCGCCTCGGCCAGGTGCGCCTCGAAGGCGTAGGCAGCCTGGTTGAGCAGGAACGAGAGGTCGAGCCGAGTCTCGTCGGGCGGTTCCTCCATGGCTCCAGAATAGTTCGATACGAGATCGTCTCGTATCGGACTATCTGCGGGACTGTGGAGAACGCCGGCTCAGCGCGAGGCGAGTGCCTGGACCAGGGTCTCCTGGAGGAAGCCGACCCACTCATAGATCTCGTGCGCCTGCGCCCGCGGGTCGTCGTCGGGCAGCGAGTGCCAGTAGGCCTCGTCACCCTCCTCGACGCCGAGCCGGGTGGCCAGCGCCAGCCGCAGGTCGGTGAACGAGCGCATCCAGACCTCGGCTGTCGGCTCGTCGAGCTCGACGTCGATGACGAGCCCGTCCTCGGTGAGCTCGGGCGGCAGCCCGGCCTCCTCGAGACCGTCGATGATCGTGATGGCGGCGTTCGCCTTGCCGTCGCGAAGCGTCCCCTCGGTGAACCGCCGGAACTCGGCGGCCGCGTCCTCGTCCTTCGGGTAGGCCGTGGGGAAGAGCCGGGCCAGCACCGGGTCCTCAGGCTCGGTGGTCGGCCCGGAGAAGTCCATCATCGCCTCCAGCGGGTCGGCGTCGTCGCGCGGGACCGCGGCCTCGTTGCGCAGCAGCTCGACGAGCTGCGCGGCCAGCGAGCGCAGCAGGTCCGCCTCGAAGCCGCTGAACGTGGCGATGAGGTGCTTGCTCCGGCGGTGGCGAGTGAAGCCGCTCAAGGATCAGCTCTGCTTGTCCAGCGTCGCCCACAGGCCGTACTCATGCATCGCCTGCACGTCCCGCTCCATCTCCTCGCGGCTGCCGCTGCTGACGACGGACTTGCCGTCCTCGTGCACCTCGAGCATCAGCTTCTCGGCCTTCTTCTTCTCATACCCGAAGTACTTCTGGAACACGTAGGTGACGTAGGACATCAGGTTGACCGGGTCGTTCCAGACGATCGTGACCCAGGGCACCGCCAGCACGGTGATCTCGTCGGGCGTGCTGGTCGGCTCGACCTCGACGGGGGAAGCGGCGGACACGTTCCCATGGTGCCACGGTCCTAGGGTGGCTCCGTGGCATCGACGTCGACTGCCCTGCTGACCGACCACTACGAGCTGACGATGCTCCAGGCCGCGCTGGCCGGAGGTACGGCGCACCGCCGCTCCGTCTTCGAGCTGTTCGGCCGCCGGCTGCCCGAAGGCCGGCGCTACGGCGTCGTGGCCGGCGTGGGGAGAGCCCTCGACGCGATCGAGGCCTTCAGCTTCGACGACGACGTGCTGGCGGCGCTCGACGGCGTGGTCGACGCCCCGACGCTCGAGTGGCTGTCGGGCTACCGGTTCTCCGGCAACGTCTGGGGCTACCCCGAGGGCGAGGCGTACTTCGCGCACTCACCCCTGGTGATCGTCGAGGCGAGCTTCGCCGAGGCGGTGGTGCTGGAGACGGTCCTGCTCTCGATCTACAACCACGATTCGGCCATCGCCTCGGCGGCGTCCCGGATGACCTTCGCGGCCGGGGGGCGACCGTGCATCGAGATGGGCTCGCGGCGCACCCACGAGAAGGCGGCCGTCGCCGCAGCGAGGGCGGCGTACGTCGCCGGGTTCGACACGACCTCGAACCTCGCTGCCCGCGACCGCTACGGAGTCCCGACGGCCGGCACCAGCGCGCACTCGTTCACGCTGCTGCACGACACCGAGGAGGAGGCCTTCCGTGCGCAGGTGACCTCGCTCGGCACCGGCACGACGCTGCTGGTCGACACCTACGACGTCACCGAGGCAGTCCGGCTCGGCGTCGAGGTCGCGGGGACCGGGCTGGGCGCCGTCCGCCTCGACTCCGGCGACCTGGCCGTGCTGGCCGAGCAGGTGCGCGCCCAGCTCGACGAGCTCGGCGCCACGGGCACCCACATCGTGGTGACCAGCGACCTCGACGAGTACGCCATCGCCGCGCTCGCCGCGGCGCCGGTCGACGCCTACGGCGTCGGCACCCAGCTGGTCACCGGCAGCGGCCACCCCACCTGCGGGTTCGTCTACAAGCTGGTCGCTCGTGAGAACGACGACGGTGTCCTGCAGTCGGTGGCCAAGAAGAGCGTGGACAAGATCTCGGTCGGCGGCCGCAAGTACGCCCTGCGCCGGCTCACCCGGGGCGTCGCGCAGGCCGAGGTGGTCGGCATCGGCACACCGGCCGCGAACGATGGCGACGACCGGGAGCTGCTCGTGCCGCTGGTCCGCGACGGTGAGGTCGTGGGCCGTGAGCCGCTGGAGGCCGCCCGCGAGCGCCATCGGCGCAGCCGCGCCGAGCTGCCGCCGGCCGCGCAGCAGATGTCGCGCGGAGAGCCGGTGATCCCCACCGTGTTCGAGGGCGACGCGCACTGATGGCGCTCATCTCGTGCGAGCTGTTCTCCGAGTCGCTGATGCGCGCCACCACGATCACCGTCATCCTCCCCCAGGCCACCGAGCAGCAGATCGGCCTGATCGACCAACCGCTCGACGGGCCGCCCCCGGTGCTCTACCTGCTCCACGGGCTCTCCGACGACCACACCGCCTGGCAGCGCTACACCTCGGTCGAGCGGTACGCCGTGGCCCGCGGCCTGGCCGTGGTCATGCCGGCGGTCGACCGGAGCTTCTACGCCAACGAGGCGCAGGGCCACCGCTACTGGGACTGGGTGTCGGAGGAGCTGCCCCGGCTCGTCGGACAGTTCTTCAACGTCTCGCAGACGCCGGAGGACACCTTCGTCGCCGGGCTGTCCATGGGCGGCTACGGCGCGCTCAAGCACGCGTTCACCCATCCCGAGCGGTACGCCGCCGTGGCCACGCTGTCCGGCGTCGCCCGGATCCAGGCGCTGGGCGACGACCTCCCCCGGCCCGAGGTCGTCCAGCGCGTCTTCGGCGGCGAGATCACCCCGGCCGACGACGTGCTCGCCCTGCTCGAGGCAGCGAAGGGGCCGCTGCCGAAGCTCTATGTCGGCTGCGGCAACGGTGAGGAGCTGCTGCTGCCGCAGAACCAGGCGCTGGTGGCGGCCGCCGAGGCCAAGGGCATGGACGTGACCGTCGACTTCCGGCCCGGCACCCACGAGTGGACGCTGTGGGACGCGC
The DNA here is from genome assembly GCF_036274455.1 of Nocardioides sp. GTDB lineage: Bacteria > Actinomycetota > Actinomycetes > Propionibacteriales > Nocardioidaceae > Nocardioides. The sequence continues at coordinate 29,910 of NZ_DASUFR010000194.1, forward strand.
AGATCCAGGACGTGATCCGGTGGCTGCCGGTCAGGATCGACTAGCACAGGTCACTATGGTCGGAGCGTGAAGAGCGCACTGATCGTCGTCGACGTGCAGAACGACTTCTGCGAGGGCGGCTCGCTGCCGGTGACCGGCGGCGCCCAGGTGGCGTGCGACATCGCCACCCTGCTGCGCGACGGGTCGGCGTACGACCACGTGGTCGCCACCAAGGACCACCACGTCGACCCCGGTGACCACTGGTCCAAGCAGCCCGACTTCGTGGACTCCTGGCCGGTGCACTGCCGGGTCGGGACGGAGGGTGAGGCGTTCCACCCCAACCTCGACCCGCAGCCGTTCGACGCGATCTTCCTCAAGGGGGAGCACCAGGCGGCCTACTCCGGCTTCGAGGGCGCCCACGAGGGCCAGCCGCTCGCCGACTGGCTGCGAGCCCACGAGGTCACCCGCGTCGACATCTGCGGCCTGGCGACCGACCACTGCGTCCGGGCCACGGCCCTGGACGCCGCGCGGGAGGGGTTCGAGACGGCCGTGCTGCTGGACCTCTGCGCGGGGGTCGCCCCCGAGACCACCGAGGCCGCGCTGTCCGCGATGCGCGAGGCGGGCGTGACCCTTGCCGGAGACTGACGACCTGCTGGTCGAGCTCCGCGACGACGGCGCGCTCTGGCTCACCTTCAACCGGCCCGAGGTGCTCAACGCCTTCAGCGAGGAGCTGTTCGTGGCCCTGGCCGAACGGCTCGAGGACGCCGCGTCCGACGACGCCGTGCGCGTGGTCGTGCTGACCGGCGCCGGCCGGGCGTTCAGCGCGGGCGCCGACATCTCGGGGCCAACCGCCCCGGAGCGGTTCGACGTTCGCATCCTCGATGCCGCGAACCGGGTCATCCGCGCGGTGACCAACTGCCCCCGGCCGGTGGTGGCCGCGGTCAACGGCGTCGCTGCCGGCGTCGGCTGCTCCACGGCCCTGGCCGCCGACATCGTCGTGGCCTCGGAGTCCGCGAGCTTCCTGCTCGCCTTCGCCCGGATCGGCCTGATGCCGGACGGCGGCAGCTCGGCGACCGTGGCCGCCGCGATCGGCCGGGCCCGGGCGATGCGGATGGCGCTGCTGGCCGAGCCGCTCACCGCGCGCGAGGCCCACGACGCCGGGCTGGTCAGCCACCTGTCGACAGTCGAGGAATTTCCGACCCTCGTGGACACGATCGTCCGGCGGTTGGCCCGGGGCGCTCCCCTCGCCCAGGCCGCGACCAAGAAGGCCGTCAACGCCGCGACGCTCGCGCAGCTCGAGCCGGTGCTCGAGCGCGAGCGCACCGACCAGACCGCACTGCTGCGGACCGACGACGCCGCCGAGGGGATGCGCGCGTTCAACGAGCAGCGATCCCCCCGGTTCAGGGGCCGGTGACGGTCAGCTGATGACCACCGGGGCGTCGTTGTAGACGAGCTTCCAGTCCACGCTCGCGAAGGTGGCCGGGTCGATCGTGTGGTTGGCCGTCACCCAGTCGATGAGCAGCTGCCGGATCTCCACCTGGGCGTTGTAGACCACGGGTGCGGTCTTGACCGCGGGGAAGCCGCCACCACCAGACTGCCGGTAGTTGTTGACCGCCAGCACGAACTGCGCGGCCGGGTCGACGTCCACGCCGTCGTACTGCAGGTGCAGGATCCGGCTGCCGACGTCCTGCCCGACGTCGATCACGTAGGTCAGGTGCTTGTCGAGCCCCCGGATCGAGTCGAAGTTGTAGTCCGGGATGCCCGTGGGCGCCTGCGGCGTGGTCGCGTTGGTGAGCTGGTCGACGGTGTAGGGGCCGCCGCCGCTCTGCTTCTTGAAGTACGCCGCCGACCACTCGAGGTAGGCCTTGACGTCGGCGCCGGTGATCCGCACCCCGAGCAGGGTGTTGTCGTAGATGTAGAGGCCGGCGACGTCGCGGACGCTCACCTGCCCCTGCGGGAACGACGCCGCGCGGTTGAACGGCGCCGCCTCGGACAGCACCGGCAGCGCGGCGTCCGGCCCGGTCAGCGCGGCCTTCACCGCGCCGGCCTGCACGTACTGGATGAAGTCGATGATCGGCACGTCCTCCACGACCGAGCGGGCCGCTGACATCGCGCTCGTCGAGGTGCCGATCGGCGCGTTGACGTAGGCGACCACCTTGTCGTGCCGGCCGCGGATCGCCTTGGCGACCTTGCCGTTCTCCTTGGCGACGTTGGAGTTGAGCAGGTGGCTGCGGGCGCGGACGAGGCGCCAGCTCTTCTTGCGGGCGTGGTACTCGACGGTGAGGTTCATGACCGCCAGCCGCATGCCCCAGTAGTAGGGCTCGCAGAGCAGCACCTGCTTGCCGGTCTTGGCGTTGGTGACGAACCGCTCCGGGATCTCCTGGTGCGCGTGCCCGACCAGGATCGCGTCGATGTCGGGGACCTGCTCGGCCACCAGTGACGAGGCGTTCTCGGGGTAGGGCAGTGCGTCGCCGTAGGACGACGAGGTGTCCATCCCGGAGTGGGCCGAGACGATGACCAGGTCGCAGCCCTTCTTCTTCATCTCGGGCACGAACACCTTCGCCTGCTCCACGAGACCGTTGAAGGTCATCTTCCCGCTGACGTTGGCCTTGTCCCAGATCGCGACGCCGGGGGTGACCAGGCCCAGGATGCCGACCTTGATGGTGTGGCCCTTGGCCCTGACCTTCTTGATGACGTAGGGCCGGAACACCGGCCGGCCGGTGGCCGGATCGAGCACGTTGGCACCGAGCAGCGGGTGGTCCAGCTGCGACTCCCACGTGCGCAGGGTGTCGATGCCGTAGTTGAACTCGTGGTTGCCGAGCGCCGCCGCGTCGTACTTCATCAGGTTCATCGCCGTCGCCATCGGGTGCTCGCCACCCTTGGTGATCGGCGCGATCCGCGCGTAGTAGTAGGCCAGCGGCGTCCCCTGGATGGTGTCGCCGGCGTCGAGCAGCAGCGAGGGCCGCTTCTTCTTGCGCAGCTCCTTGCGGGCGGCCTTGACCAGGGTGGCGACCTTGGCGATGCCGATGTCGTTGTGCTTCGCGTCGTCGTAGGGGGCGTTCTTGTAGTAGTCCCAGTTGAAGACGTTGCCGTGCAGGTCGGTGGTGCCGAGGACGGTCAGCCGGACGCGGGTGCGCTTGCGCTGGCCGTGGTGGTCGGGGCGCTCGACGTCGTCGTCGGCGAGCGCCGGCGCCGCCCAGCCCGCCGCCACGAGCGCGGCGGCGCCGGTGAGCACGCCACGCCGGCCGGGCAGCGCGGCGCCGGCAGCCTCGATGTCGGGGTGCGGCCGGCCGAGCCCGGGCGGGCAGCAGTGCGGGTCGTGGTCGACGGGACGGCGGAACGGGTCCTGGGCCGAAGGCATGGCGTGCTCCCGAGAGTGTGAAGGTGACGAGGGACCGTCCGGTGTCCCCGAGCGGCTCGTCGTTCCTATCACCCCGACGCGGGGGCCACTTCACCCAGGTGGGCGACGACCCTCAGCACCACTTCTCGGCCAGCGCCTGGATCACCGTGAGGTTGCGGTTGGTCGCGACGCCGAGGTACTTCTCGACGGCCGCGTTGGTGAGCCGGGCCTCGTGGTAGTTGGCGCCGAGCAGCAGGTGGACGGCCCGGCCGCCGACCTTGGCGACCTCGTCGGCCGTGCTGGCGTCCTCCAGCCGCTTCACGTCCGCCGCGCTGGGCGCCTCCTTGAGCAGCGAGACGTAGTGCCGGCCGCTGTGACCGAAGGAGGCCGCGTGCTCGGCGATCTCGCGCAGCTCCTTCTGGGTGAACACGATCGTCGGGACCTCGAACCCCGCCCCGGCCTCGAACGCCTCCTCCAGCGCCCGTTCGATCCTGGCCCGCGACCGCATGGTCGTGTCGAAGCGGACGTTGCCGGTGTTGATGTACGTCGCCACGTCGGTGAAGCCCGCCGCCTCGACGGCCCGCACGATCGAGGCCTTGGCGAACTTCCGCGTGGGACCGAGGTTGATCGCGCGCAGGAAGCCGATGTAGGTCGCCACGACTCCGATCCTGCCAAAGGCTGGAGATTCATAGGTTGCCTATGTATAGTCGTGGAGTGCCCATCCCCCTCGACGACGGAGATGACATCGCGCTCGCCGGCGACCTGGTCACCCAGGCCGCCCGGCTGGTCCGGGCCATGCGCCGGCGCCACGAGCTTCCGGCCGCGATCCGGGTGCTCTCGGTGCTCGACGAGCAGGGGCCGCTGTCGGTGACCCAGCTCGCGGCGGCGTACTCGTGCTCCCAGCCGACGATGACCGGCCTGGTCAACCAGCTCCTGCAGCACGGCTGGGCCACCAAGGGACCGCACCCTGACGACACCCGCGCCACGCTCGTCACGCCGACCCCGGCCGGCACCGCCGAGCTGGCCCGCGTGCGCCGCCTCAACGGCGAGGCGGTCGCCGCCCTCGTCGCACGGCACCCGACCCTCACCGCAGCAGAGCTCCGCACCGCCGTCACCGTGCTGCGCGCCCTGCTTGCTGACGACACCAGCACCAGCACAGAAACCGGAGATCGCACCTCGTGACATCCACCCCCGCTCCCTCCCCTGACACCGCTTCCCCCTCCGAGAGCTTCCTCCGCCAGCCTCGCGCGGTCTGGGCCGTTGCCTTCGCGTGCGTCATCGCGTTCATGGGCATCGGCCTGGTCGACCCCATCCTCAAGCCGATCGCCGACCAGCTCGACGCCACGCCGAGCCAGGTGTCGCTGCTCTTCACCAGCTACATGGCGGTGATGGGCGTGGCGATGCTCGTGACCGGCGTGGTCTCCACCCGGATCGGCGCCAAGCGCACGCTGATGCTCGGCCTGGCGCTGATCATCGTCTTCTCCGCGCTGGCCGGGCTGTCGAGCACGATCGGCGCCATCGTCGGCTTCCGGGCGGGCTGGGGGCTCGGCAACGCGCTGTTCATCGCGACCGCGCTGGCCACGATCGTCATGTCGGCCCGCGGCTCGACAGCGCAGGCGATCATCCTCTTCGAGGCGGCGCTGGGCCTCGGCATCGCGGCCGGTCCCCTGCTCGGCGGCGAGCTCGGCTCGATCAGCTGGCGAGCGCCGTTCCTCGGCGTGTCGGTGCTGATGACGATCGCCCTCGTGGCCACGGCGGTCCTGCTGCCGCGCACTCCGGTCACCACCCGGCGCACATCGCTGGCCGACCCGTTCCGAGCGTTGCGCTACCCGGGGCTGCTGACCATCGCCCTGACCGCGCTGTTCTACAACATGGGCTTCTTCACCCTGCTCGCGTTCACCCCGTTCCCGCTGGACATGACGGCCCACCAGGTCGGGCTGGTCTTCTTCGGCTGGGGCGTGCTGCTCGCGATCACCTCGGTGTGGGTTGCTCCGATCCTGCAGCGCCGGTTCGGCTCGATCCCGACCGTGCTCGTCAGCCTGGTCCTGTTCGGCCTCGACCTCGCCGCGATGGCGATCTGGACCGACCACAAGCAGGTGCTGGTGGTCGGCGTGATCGTGGCCGGCGCCTTCCTCGGCGTCAACAACACCGTGATCACCGAGGCCGTCATGGGCGCCGCGCCGGTCGAGCGGCCGGTCGCGTCGTCGGCGTACTCCTTCGTCCGCTTCTCCGGCGGCGCGATCGCGCCCTGGGCGGCCGGCAAGCTCGGCGAGAACGTCAGCGTGCACGCCCCGTTCTGGATGGGCGCGGCGGCCGTGGCCGTCGCGGTCGTCATCCTGGCGACGGGCCGACGTCACCTCGAGCGCACCCAGACCCCCGCCGCGCACTCGCGGGCAGAGGGTGAGCTCGTCGCGGTCGCCGACGCGGGGTAGCGCCGGGCGCTACTCGATCGACTGGAGGAAGGCGACGGCCTCCATGCCGACCGCGGCGGTGTCGGCGATCTCCTGGACCGGGTGCACGGTGAAGTCGAAGAAGCCGACGAACGGCGCGATGTCCTTGGCGACGGTCGCCGGGTCGTCGGTCTCCACGACCGCGAACCCGCCCTGGCCGTCGACCCGTCCGAGGAACTCCCGGAAGTTGCTGGTCGGCTCCCACTTGCCGAAGACCTGCAGGCTCCGTGCGGTCGTCTCCTCGGTGGCGCTGGGCCGGTTGTTCCAGGTGATCACGTACTTCATGTCGAGCACCTCCCGCTCGCATTGGGGTCGCTCGACGCTAGACCCGGCCTGCTGCGGCTCGCATGACACGTTTGGGCTCGCCCGCGCCGTCGCGACCTGCGACGACGATGACCAGGACCGCGACCGCACCGGCCGCCGTCCAGCCGGCCACTCGTCCCGGTGCCGGGTCGGCGTCGGTGAGGTAGAGCGGTGAGCCGACAACTGACGCGACGATGGTGAGACCGAGCCCGAGGACGACCACCACCGGGGCGACGATCGCTCCGGGCTCGGGGTCACCGAGGCGGAAGAGCAGCACGGCGGCCGAGACGGCCACCAGACACATCACCACCAGCTCCGCGGACGACTCGGCGAGGGGCGGCCGGGCACCACGCCACTGCAGGATCGCCAGGATGGTGAGCCAGCCGCCGGCCACCAGTGCGGCCCCGGCGCCGAGGGCGGGTGCGCGGCGGCGCCACGGTCCCTTCGGGGCGACGGTGGTCAGCTGGGCCGCCGCATCGTCGATCAGGTACGCCGCGCCGCCGGCGAGCGCGAGCTCGGCGACCCGCCACACGAACGGGAGCGCCCCGGCCGTCTGCTGGAACGCCGCCGCGAGGAGGACCAGGGCACTCGCGGCCAGTGCCGTCAGCGCGGCAGGCCACGATGTCCTGGTCAAGACAGTGCCAGGACGAAGCACGCCGCCGCTGCGCCCGTGAGGGCACCCCCCGCGATGAGCAGCCGGCGCCGGTGACCCGGGTCGCGGAGCAGGGCCGCCACGACGGCCAGCCCGCACAGGCAGAGCACCCAGCCGAGGGCCCAGATCGGCTCGATGCCGCTGGTGAACGTCGTGCTCACGACGTTCCCGTTCCCGTCGACGTGCTCGTCGATCAGGACGGGCCACGCCGAGACGAGGCGCTCGCGGCCACCCGGCTCGTCGCTCTCCATCATCGCGGTGGCGACCACCAGGACGACGACGCCCAGCAGCGCAGAGCCACGGAACGGCGCCCACCTGGCGACTGCGACACCCAGCAGCGGTCCGCCCAGGGCAGCCACCGGTCCCATCGCGAGCAGCGCGGGCAGCACGTCGCTCGCCGGGTAGTCGGAGAACCACGTCACCGGCAGGCTGGAGGGCTGGCCGTTCGGCGGCCACAGCGCGTTCGCGACGAGCAGGTAGCTGGCCGCGACGAGACCGGCCGCCGCCGAGACGAGACATGCGACGCACAGGGAAGCGGTGCGCTCCTGCCGCTCGACCGGGACGGTGCCCACGAGCTCGCGGGTGCGGAGAAGTGAGGTCGTCAGACGGTGAGCCACGACTAAGCCGAAGACGCCGAGGAAGAGGGCGATCGTCATCGTGTCCACGAGCGGGTTGGTCCCGCCACCCTTCCGGTCAATCGCGTTCGCGAAGATGAGAGCCACGAGGATCGCGCAGGGGACCAGGAAGAGCGGGTGCCGGGCGTACCGGCGGGCGTCGGCGCGGGCCAGCGCCCGGAACGTGGCTCGTTCGGCCACGGGCGACCTGGGGGCCACGGCGTGGGTGAGTCCAGTGGTCATGACACTGCCTCCAGCTCTGGGTCGCTCCCGGCCTCGCCGACGAGCAGCAGGTAGGCGTCCTCGAGATCGGGTTCGATCAGGTCGACGTCCGCGGGTGGGTCTCCGACGTTGCGGACCCGGCCGGTCCCGGTTCGCCAGGCGTGGCGCGCGGCGGGGTGCCGCTCCTGGGCCAGCCAGACCCGCCCGTCGGCCTGGCGGACCAGGTCGACGACGGTGCCGTCGAACAGGATCCGGCCACCGTCCAGCACCACCACCCGCTCGCAGAGCGCAGCCACGTCCGCGGTCTGGTGGGTCGAGATCAGCACCGTGGCCGACTCCCCGGCTCGACCGAGCACGTCGCGTAGGCGACCGCGCTGGGCGGGGTCGAGGCCGGTGGTGGGTTCGTCGAGCACGAGCAGGTCGGGTTCCCCGAGCAACGCCTGGGCGAGCACCACGCGGCGGCGCTGCCCGCCGGAGAGCGCCGCGATCCGCTTGGGAGCCACGTCGGTGAGGCCGACCAGGTCGACCACGCGGCGTACCTCGGCGTGCCGGCGAGTCGGGTCCGACCACTCCTTGAGGATGGCCATGTAGTCGATGAACGAAAAGGCGGTGAAGCCGCGAGGGAAGCCGGTCTCCTGCGGGACGTACCCCAGGTGACGGCGCACCTCGGTCCGTCCCGACGGGGTGGCAGGATCCGCGCCCAGCACCCGAACGGTCCCGCGGTCGGCGGCCAGCGCGGTCGCCATGATGCGGAGCATCGTGGTCTTGCCGGCACCGTTCGGGCCGAGGAGCCCGGTGATGCCGGGGGCGAGGGCGAGCGAGACGTCGGCGAGCGCGTCGGTGCGGCCGAAGGACTTGCCGACCTCGGTCAGCGTGACGGTGTTCATTGGTTCCTCCCCAACAGGTCGAGGGACGGGCTGCGCAGCACGACGACGGCGAGGGCGGCCAGAGCCACCGCGGCAAGCACGAGCTGCATGAGCGGCTCGACGACCTCCACCGGGTCGCCGAGGTGGTACGCCGACAGGACGGCGCAGGACCAGACGACGCCGAAGACCGCCGCGGTCGCTGTGGTGTCCACGTGGGGCGAGACGGCGAGCGTGAGCGCGATGCCTGCCGCGGCGGGTGTCAGCCACGCGACCGCGAGCCAGGCGGGCCCCGGCAGCGCGAGCCCGAGCAGCATGGTGATGGGGGCCGAGGTCATCAGGACACCCGCGGTGCGGAGCAGGAGCAGCCGCACCGATGAGTAGGGAGTGACCGTCACCAGCTCGTGCGCCGGGTCGGCGTCACCGCCGAAGGAGGCCGCGACCCCGGCGACGGGGATGAGAGGTGCGATGACGAGGAAGAGCGTCAGTCCGGTGTCGTCGGCGAAGACCGCGGCTGCGCTGGCGAAGACCAGGACCGTGAACACGCCCAGCAGCCACGCCCCCCGGAAGGCGGGTACGGCGGCGAGCAGCCGGGCGGAGTCCGACGACAGGCCGAGAGCGGCAAGGAGCCGCTCGACGACGCCGGCTCGTGGCTCCTCGACATGCGCCCGGATCGCGCGCCAGGCCCGGTCCAGGGGCTCGGTGGGCATCAGCTCCCGCAGCACCGAGCTGCACTCCCTGCACTCCATGAGATGGGCCTCGACCGACGCGCCACCGACCTGCGTGCTCCGGCCGGCGGCGTACGACTCGAGAACCGATGCGTCCACGTGCCAGGTGGCGCTCATGCCAGCTCCTCCCTCAAGGTGGCCCGGGCCCGCTGCAGCCGCGACTTCACCGTGCCGCGCGGGATGTCGAGAAGCACCGCCGCCTCCCGGGTGTTGAGCCCGTCGATGACGGTGAGCTGCAGCACCACTCGCAGCTCGGGTGACATCCGGGCGAGTGCGGTGCCGACATCGACGTTCTCCAGCCGGAGCAGCACCTGTTCCTCGGCGGAGATCTCGTACTCGTCCCGGTCCAGCAGGGCCGGCCCGAGCAGGACGTCGTTGCGACGGCGCAGCCGGCTGATCAGGCGCCGGATCGCGATCCCCCACAGCCACGCGGGCACCGGCCCGTCGCCGCGGAAGCGGGACGCGCCGTCCCATGCGGCGATGAAGGTGTCCTGCAGCACCTCCGCGACGGCGTCGCGGTCCGCGCAGCGGCGCGCCAGGCGGGCGTGGATCCAGGTCGCGTGCCGGTCGTAGAGCTCGCGGAGGGCGCTCTCGTCCCTCCCGGCCATCGCGTTGATCAGGTCGGCGTCTGTGAGGTCACAGCCAGCCATACAAGGACTGTCGCACCGTGGCCGCCGAACGGACCACGATGCGACGATCCAATCGGAGCAGGGTCAGCGCACCCGGACCACGTTGGTCTTCGCTACCTTGTCGTGGATCGCCTGCTTCTTGTCGTCCCAGACCGGCCACAGGTAGTCCAGCAGCAGGTAGAGGCCGGTCACCGAACCCAGGAACGGAACCAGGCCGATCACGCGGATGCCGAACTGGCCGAGCCAGCGCAGCAGCACCGTCCCGAGCGGGAGGCGTCCGGGGCGCTCGCGCAGCCGCACCCGCAGGCCGATGACGAGCTTGCCCGGGGTCGCCTGCCGCCACATGAGGAAGCCGACGTGGTAGCAGAACTCCACCGCGAGCGTGATCACCCCGATGATCGCGGCCGGTCCCGCCACGTCGTCCTGCAGCTGGCTGGCGGTCGTGCTCGTCGTACCGCTCCCGCTGTCGTTCATCAGGTCGTCGAGCGCGTCCCGGTAGGCGTGCCAGATGTCGCGGATCCACGGCAGCGCGATCACGAGCACGATCGCGGTCACGATCACCCAGTCGATGAGCAGCGCGGCCGCGCGCTGCCACCAGCCCGCGAGGGGTACGCCGTCCGGCGTGGTCGCCGGCGGCTTCGCGGCGTAGGCGTAGCCCGCGGCCTGCGGCCGGGGCGCGCCGTAGGTGCCCTGGTAGGCCGGCGGGGCGTACTGCTGCGGCGCGGCCGGCGCGGTGTGCTCGGTCCAGCGGGTGCCGTCCCAGTAGCGCAGCTGCGGTGGCTGCCCGGGCTGGGCCGGGAGCGGGTCGGGGTGCCAGCCGGGCTGTGACGTCACGACCGGGACGTTACAAGTTGCCCCGAGCCTCCTGCTCGCGCTCGATCGCCTCGAAGAGCGCCTTGAAGTTGCCCTTGCCGAAGCCCAGCGAGCCGTGCCGCTCGATGAACTCGTAGAACACCGTCGGCCGGTCGCCCATCGGTCGGGTGAAGATCTGCAGCAGGTAGCCGTCCTCGTCGCGGTCGACCAGGATGCCGCGCTTCTTGAGCTCGTCGATCGGCACCCGGACCTCGCCGATGCGGGCGCGCAGCTCGGGGTCGTCGTAGTAGGAGTCCGGGGTCGAGAGGAACTCGATGCCGTTGTCGCGCAGGATGTCGACGCTGCGCAGGATGTCGTTGGTCGCCAGCGCGATGTGCTGGCAGCCGGCGCCGTCGTAGAACTCGAGGTACTCGTCGATCTGCGACTTCTTCTTCGCGATCGCCGGCTCGTTGAGCGGGAACTTGACCCGGTGGTTGCCGCTGGCCACGACCTTGCTCATCAGCGCGGAGTAGTCGGTGGCGATGTCGTCGCCGATGAACTCGGCCATGTTGGTGAAGCCGAGGACCCGGTTGTAGAACTCGACCCACTCGTCCATGCGGCCGAGCTCGACGTTGCCGACGCAGTGGTCGACGGCCTGGAAGAGGCGCTTCGGGTGGCCCTCACGCCGCACCACGGTGCTCTGCCGCGCGACGTAGCCCGGCAGGTAGGGGCCGGTGTAGCGGCTCCGGTCGACCAGCGTGTGCCGGGTCTCGCCGTACGTCGCGATCGCGGCCAGCCGGACCGTGCCGTGCTCGTCGGACTCGTCGTGCGGCTCGACCAGGATCGTGGCGCCCTGCGCGCGGGCGTGCTCGATGCACTTGTCGACGTCGGTCACCTCCATGGGGAGGTCGACCACGCCGTCACCGTGCCTGCGGTGGTGGTCGAGGACGGGACTGTCCGGCGTGACGCCGCCGGTGAACACGAACCGGGCGCTGCCGCTGCGCAGGACGTAGGACTTCGACTCGCGGTGGCCGGTCTCCGGGCCCCGGTAGGCCTCGAGCTCCATGCCCATCGCGAGCTGGTAGAACGACGCGCTCTGGGTGGCGTTGCCGACCACGAAGCAGACGGCGTCCTGGGCCACCACGGGGAAGGGGTCGTTGCTCGCGTCGTAGTCGACGAGGCCGACGAGCTGCTTGAGCTGCTCGAGGGAGAGCCCGGCCTGGACTTCCTCGCTGGTCAGGGCGGTGAGGGTCGAGTCGCTCATGTGTCGATCTCAGCCGGTCAGCACAATCTGTGCAAGACTGCGCCGACACGCTGTGCAAGTTGTCCAGTTCGGAGCCGACGCATGGACGATCTCGACCGCAGGTTGATCGACCTGTTCGCCGCCGACCCGCGCATCGGGGTTCTCGAGGCGTCCCGGCGGCTCGGCGTGGCCCGGGGCACCGTGCAGGCCCGGCTCGACAAGCTGGTCACCTCCGGCGTGGTCACCGGCTGGGGGCCGGACCTCTCGCCGGAGGCGCTGGGCTATCCGGTCACCGCCTTCATCACCCTCGAGATCCGCCAGGGCGTCGGCCACGACACCGTCGCCGCCCACCTCGCACGGATCCCGGAGGTGCTCGAGTCGGTGACGATCACCGGCGCCGGCGACATGTGGGCGCGGGTGGTGGCGCGGTCCAACGCCGACCTGCAGCGGGTGATCGACCAGGTGCTCCAGCACGACGGGATCGAGCGGTCCACCACCGTCATCGCGCTGGCGACACAGATCCCCTACCGGGTCCTGCCCCTGGTGCGGGAGGCGAGCGGCGCCCACGCAGGTTCCCGCTGAGCGGACCTTCCGGCGAGTCGCCGACAACGACACCCGTCGCGTGGCAGCCTGCTGCCCAGGGGGCGAGGCATGGACGATGGCGTCGTCGTGATGGTGGACGGCCGCGTGAGGGTGCTGCAGAAGGGCGGGCCCCACGAGGAGGACCGCCTGCGCCGGCTGCTCGACACCCGTCCCGACCTGGTCCTCGCCCCGAACGTCGATGACCACCTGCGGCTGCTGCTGGTGAGCCGGACCGCGACAACCCACGACCCGGCCGACCCCGGGGCGCTGCCGTTGGAGCGGGTGTACGTCGACGGCGAGGGCGTCCCGCTCCTCGTCGCCGTTCAGGTGGCCCCGCACTCCCCTCCCGACGGCAACGCGCTCGTTCGGCTCCTCGAGCGCGCCGCCGTGGAGCTGCCGGGGTGGCGCGACGGAGGGCTGCGCGAGCTGGTGCTCGTGACCCACGGCCACCGCGACGAGGCGGAGCTCCTGGCCACTACGCTCGGCTGGCGCGACGACCCGAATGCGTTCTGGGCGCTGGTCGAGTCCGGTCTCTCCCGCGAGCGGGTCCGGATCGTGCTCGTGGCGGACGAGCTCCCCGAGGGACTGACGCGCGCCGTCGAGTTCCTCGGCTCCCAGCTGCGCGAGGTCGAGGTGCGGGCCATCGAGGCGTCGCTCTACGGCTCCGGCGAGGTCTGCGCGTTCGTCCCGAAGCGCACCAGTGGTGGCTCGCCGCGAAAGGCCGCCAGGCACGCCGCAGCGCGACCCGAGCGCCCGGCCCTGCCCCAGCGCATCGCACTCGGCTGGGAGGCCGGCGCCTCCGTGGTCGGCCTCCACGACACCGAACGGCTCGCCGGCGCCGCCTCCGGCGGCCGGCACCGGCTCAGGGACTGACCCCGCCGGTCAGCTCGCCCGGCTTGCCCACTCCCGCAGCCGGTCGATCCGCTTGCGGAGCATCTCGGCGCTCGCGACCGCGGCCGGAGGGCCACCGCACTCCTTGCGCAGCGCGGCATGGGTGACGCCGTGCGGCTGGCCGGTGCGGTGGTGCCACGCGGCGACCAGGCCGTTGAGCTCGCGGCGCAGGACGGCGAGCTGCTCGTGCGTGGTGAGCTCCGGCACGTCCGGGTCGGGGCGGGCCGGCTTCTTCTTGCGTCGGTCGCTCTGCCGCTGGGCCAGGAGCTGGCGCATCTGGTCGGGCTCGAGCAGCCCTGGGATGCCCAGGAAGTCCATCTCCTCCTCCGAGCCCACGTGCACCTCGCCCTCGTGGCCGAACTCGGCCCCGTCGAAGAGGACCCGGTCGAAGTGCGCCTGCGAGCCGAGCGCCTCGAACTGGGCCGCCTCGAGGTCGGCGGACGCGACCTCGCCGGCCTGCGCCCTGGCGAGCAGGTCGTCCTCCGCGGCGAAGATGTCGTCCTCGTCGGTGATCCGGCGACCCAGGACGTGGTCGCGGGCCACCTCGAGCTCCGCGGCGTAGGTCAGCAGGTTCGGGACCGACGGCAAGAACACCGACGCGGTCTCGCCGCGAGCGCGCGCCCGCACGAACCGGCCGACCGCCTGGGCGAAGAACAGCGGCGTCGACGTCGTCGTGGCATAGACCCCGACGGCCAGCCGCGGCACGTCGACGCCCTCGGAGACCATCCGGACCGCGACCATCCAGCGCTGCTCGCCTGCGGAGAAGTCCGCGATCTTCTTCGACGCCTGCGTCTCGTCGGAGAGCACGACCGTGGGCGGCTCGCCGGCCACCGCCTTGAGCGTCCGGGCGTAGGCCCGCGCGGAGTCCTGGTCGGAGGCGATGACCAGGCCACCGGCGTCGGGGACGTGGCGGCGTACCTCCGAGAGGCGCTTGTCCGCCGCCGAGAGCACCGACGGGATCCACGCGCCGTCGGGGTCGAGCGCGGTCCGCAGGGCCTGGGCGGTGAGGTCCTTCGTCAGGGGCTCACCGAGCCGGGCCGCGACCTCGTCGCCGGCGCGGGTGCGCCACTGGAGCTCGCCGGAGTAGGCCATGAACAGCACCGGCCGGACCACCCGGTCGGCCAGCGCGTCGGCGTACCCGTAGGTGTAGTCGGCCACCGAGCGCGCGACGCCGTCCTCGCCGGGCGCGTAGGTGACGAACGGGATCGGGTTGACGTCGGACCGGAACGGCGTGCCGGTCAGCGCCAGCCGGCGATGCGCCGGCTCGAACGCCTCGCGCACGCCTTCGCCCCACGACAAGGCGTCGCCGGCGTGGTGGACCTCGTCGAGGATCACCAGGGTCTTGAACCGCTCGGTGCGGATCCGGAGCGCCAGCGGGTTCACCGCCACACCCGCGTAGGTCACCGCGATCCCGAGGTAGTCCTGCGAGGTCCTGCCCTTGCCGGCGGCGTACGCCGGGTCGACCGGGATCCCGGCCCGGCCCGCCGCCTCTGCCCACTGGAGCTTGAGGTGCTCGGTCGGCGCCACGATCGTGACCCGGTCGACCAGCCGCCGGCCGAGCAGCTCGGCGGCGACCGACAGCGCGAACGTGGTCTTGCCAGCGCCCGGGGTCGCCACCGCCAGGAAGTCGCGTGGGAGCCGGTCGAAGTACGCCGTCATCGCCGCCGACTGCCACGCCCGCAGCGGCGTCGCCGTCCCCCAAGCCGCGCGCTCCGGCCACGCCGGACCCAGGCCCGGTGCCAGTGGAGCGGCGTCGTCGCCGCGGATCACTCGGTGGGACCCGATCCGGCCGGCTGGCCGGAGTCGTCCTTGAGGGATTCCCAGACTTCCTTGCACTCCGGGCAGACCGGGAACTTCTCCGGCGCCCGGCTCGGCACCCAGACCTTGCCACACAGGGCGACGACCGGGGTGCCCATCACCATCGCCTCGGTGAGCTTGTCCTTGTCGACGTAGTGCGAGAACCGCTCGTGGTCGCCCTCGTCGGTCGGGACGGTCCGCTCCTCGTGGCGGACGTCGGTGTCGACGGCCGTCTGCGTCCCGAAACCGGTGGTGCTCACGCGCCCAGCCTACGTCGCCGGCAGCTGCTCGAGCACTCGGGCCGGCCGCGCGTCCCGGCTCCCCCAGATGACCAATTCCAAGGGCTCGCACGCTACGCGACGCTCAGCATCCACGCTGGCGGCGTTGCGGACGCTCGTTGGACGACCAAGTACGACATCGCGCCCGCGCCTTGCCAGCGCGGCGCTGAACGCCGCTCGCTTGCACGATCCCTTGGAATCAGCCATCTAGGCTCGGGCGCGGGAGGTCGCGATGTCGATCGAGTCGCTGTTCTGGATCTCGCTGGTCGCCGTCGTCGCGCCGCTGGTCTCGGGTGCGGTGCCGCGGCGTCTGGTGCCCGAAGTCGTGCTGCTGCTGGTGCTCGGGGTGGTGATCGGGCCGTTCGGCATCGGGCTGGCCGAGCCCGACGAGGCGATCGACATGCTCAGCGACCTGGGGCTCGCGATGCTCTTCCTCCAGGCCGGCTTCGAGATCGACCCGGCCGAGCTCACCGGCAGCGCCGGCCGCCGCGCCATGTGGACCTGGCTGACGAGCCTGGCCGTCGCGTTCGGCCTGGTTGCGCTGCTCGACGCGGCAGGACTGGTCCACGCCGAGGTCGCACTCGCGATCGCGCTCACCTCGACCGCGCTCGGAACCCTGCTGCCGATCCTCAAGGACGGCGGCCTGCTCGGGCGGCCGGTCGGTGAGCACGTCCTGCGGCACGGTGCCGTCGGCGAGCTGGGGCCGATCGTGGCGATCGCGCTGCTGCTCGGCACCCGGGGACCGATCCGATCCCTGGTCGTCCTGGCGGCGTTCGCGGCGTTCGCACTGCTGGTGACCGTCTGGTCACTGCGGCTGCAACGTCGCGAGTCGCAGATCCTGGAGCTCATCCGGAGGGGGGCGGAGACCACCGGCCAGACGACGGTGCGGGTGACGATGCTGCTCCTGGTCAGCCTGCTGGCCGTCGCGACGGCCTTCCACCTCGACATCGTCCTGGCCGCCTTCGCGGCCGGCTTCATCCTTCGCATCGCCATCCCTGAGGGCGACGAGCACCTGGAGGCCAGGCTCGAGGGGATCGCGTTCGGCCTGCTCGTGCCGATCTTCTTCGTCCACTCGGGCATGGGGCTGGACCCCCAGGCGATCGTGGACGAGCCGGGCGCCTTCGTCGCGGTGATCGTGTTGATCCTGGTCGCTCGCGGACTGCCGGTGCTCGGCGCCTGTCGCCTCGAGCGTGGCCCGTCACGGCTCACCGACCGCGACGGGCTCGCCGTGGCCCTCTTCTCCTCCACCGGCCTGCCGATCATCGTGGCCGTCACCTCGGTTGCTGTGTCCGCGGGACAGATGACCGGCAAGAACGCGTCGGTGCTCGTCGGCGCCGGCGCGGCGACCGTGCTGTTGTGCCCGCTGCTCGCCACGCTGGTGATGGGTCGCACGGCCCCCGAAGCAGCGCAGCGGGGCGAGGGCGACGCGACCCGCGGGACGGTCAGCTGAGCACTCAGTTGAGCTCGGGGTCGACCGGCCGGGTCGAGTGCCAGGCGAGGTTGCCCGGCTGGCGGCGGAGCACCTCGCGCCACAGGTCGCTGGGGTCGAGCCGGAAGACGTCGGGCGCCTCGCCCGGTACGACGTACCAGCTGCCCTCGTCGATCTCCGTGGCCAGCTGCTCGGCGCCCCAGCCGGCGTACCCGGCGAAGACCCGCATCCCCGCCAGCGATCCCGTGACCAGCTCGACCGGCGTGTCCAGGTCGACCAGCCCGAGCAGCCCGTCGACCTCCCGGAAGCCGACCGGCACGTCGTTGCGGTCGCGCAGCAGGGCCACCCCGAGTGCGCCCTCGGTGCTCACCGGGCCGCCGCGGAAGAGCACCTCCGGCTCCGAGGCGATCTCGCCCCAGGTCTCGAGGACGTCGGATACCGGGATCCCGGACGGGCGGTTGAGGACGACGCCCAGCGCCCCGCCCTCGTCGACGTCGAGCATGAGCACGACGGTGTCGACGAAGTTGGGGTCGAGCAGCTGCGGTGTGGCCACGAGCAGCATGCCGGGCCGCACGTCGGACGTCCGGTCGGCCATGTCGACATCATGGCGCACCCGCACGACCGTCAAACCACGAACGACCTCGGATCCGGCGCCCGCAGGTGGCAGGGCGGAGCAGTGCCGGGCCGGCCTCGGCATACCGGCGGTCGGTTTCCGACTACCCTGCCGGAATGCCCAAGTCGGTGGCCCGCCTCGTGGTGCCCAAGGTGCCAGCTGTCCCCGGTGCGTCCCGGCGCCAGCAGTACTCCGCATCGACCAAGCGCGCGCTGGTCGACGTCGCGGAGGAGCTGTTCACCGAGCACGGCTACGCCAGCACCTCGCTGGACGCCATCGTCGCCGGTGCCCGCGTGACCAAGGGCGCGCTCTACCACCACTTCAGCGGCAAGCAGGCGCTGTTCGAGGCGGTCTTCGAGCGCGTCGAGGCCGACGCCTCCAAGACGATCAACAGCTCGCTGCAAGGCAAGAAGGACCCCTGGCTGAAGGCCCAGGCCGGGCTGCGGGCCTTCCTTGGGGTGGTGCAGGAGCCGCGCTACCGCCGGATCGTGATCCAGGAGGGCCCGTCGGTGCTGGGCTACGAGCGCTACCGCGAGCAGGAGGAGCGGTCGACGTTCGCGACCGTCGTCGACATCGTCCGCTCGGTGCTCAGCGCCGGCTCGTGGGCGCTGGACGAGGGGATGGTGCAGACCTTCGCGCGGATCTTCTTCGGCGCGCTGTCGTCGGCGGGCGAGTCGGTTGCGACCGCCGAGGACGCCGAGGAGGCCGCGGACCGGGTCGAGGCCGCGATCGGCTTCATCATCGCGGGCTTCCAGTCGATGGCCGACGCGGGCGTGCAGCCCGAGTGGGTGGCCGACTGAGCCCAGCCGACCCGGCTGCTCGCTGACTACTTGGTGAAGCGGACGCTTCCGCCGACCTGCGGCACCAGCTCGAGCCAGGTGTGCCCGGCCGGCACCGTGAGCTCGCCGGCCTCGGTCGACAGCTTGATGGGCGAGCCCAGCGAGTCCTTGGTCCACTGCGCGCGCACCAGCCGCCCGGCGTGGAAGATCAGCGCCTGGCCCTGGCCGGTGAACTGCGTCTCCGGGACCGGGTTACCGGCCGGGTCGCGGTAGCCCGCGTCGCCGACCTTCACCCGGAGCACCAGGACCGTGTCGGCGGGGAACTCATCACCCGCGGCGGCGTAGGTGTTCTCGTTGTCGTAGGCGCCGTTCTGGAAGGTCCAGTTGGTGGTGTGCCCGCCCGAGAACGACGCGGCGATGGTGCGGGCCGGCTGGCCCTGCGGGAAGTCCTTCTCGTCGCCCCACGGGAGGTAGTCGGCCGGCCGCTCCGGCTCCTTCTGGTCGACCAGCGAGGCGGTCTCGGACATGTTGGTGAACAGGTTGTAGGGCGCGTGCCGGCTGGAGTCGCGGTAGAACCCCTTGTCGCCCTCGGTGTACCACGTGATCCCGGCACCATCGATCCGGTTGATCGTCACCTGGGCGGCGCCCGAGGTCACCACCGTCGCCTTGACCGGCGAGACGATGCCGATGTCGCTGGCGCGCATCGACCGCACCGGCCCGACGTCACCAGGGATGTGGGAGTAGTAGAACGCCGCCAGCCGGGTCATGCCGCCCTCGACCAGCTCCTCGACCACCATGTCCGCCGAGCCCAGCCCCTTCTGGGGAGCGCTGGCGGGGGTGTTGTCCATCTTCAGGACCATCACCGGGTGCTTCTGGGCGGCCTCGTCGTCACCGGTGACCGGGAGGCCGGTCAGCGGCCAGGTCGACTTGACCGTCGTGGCGGCCGCAACGTTCTGGGCGTCCGGTCCGCCCTTGCCGTCTCCGTCGTCGGACCCGTCGTCGCTGCCGCAGCCGGCGAGGACGAGGGTGGTGGCGAGGAGAGCTGCTGCGGCGGTCACGGCACGACGTCGCACGTGCGTACTCCGATCATCGGGGAAGAGTTCTCTACTGAACTGGTTGACTTCGATGGTGCGCCCACCCTGTCTCGGACAGCGGGAGGCGCGCCGACGTTCCCGAAGGCTCGCCCCGACCGGTCTGGAGCGGTCTCGGCGGGTCAGCCCAGCTTGGCCCCGCCGTCGACGTACAGCGTCTGGCCGGTGATGTAGGAGGCCTCGTCGCTGCACAGGAACGCCGCCGCGGCGGCGATGTCGGCGGGCTCGCCGACCCGGCGGACCGGGTTGGACTCGGCGTTGAGCCGGCGCAGCTCCTCGGGCTCCATCTTGAGCCGGCGCGCGGTGGCGTCGGTCATCTCGGTGGCGATGAAGCCGGGGGCGATGGCGTTGGCGTTGATCCCGAACGGGCCGAGCTCGATGCCCAGGGTGCGGGTGAACCCCTGGATCCCCATCTTCGCGGCCGAGTAGTTGGCCTGGCCGCGGTTGCCCAGCGCGCTGACGCTGGAAAGGTTGAGGATCTTGCCGTACTTCTGCTCGACGAAGGGCCGCTGGGCGGCCCGGGTCATCAGGAACGCGCCGCGCAGGTGCACCCCGATCACCAGGTCCCAGTCCTCGTCGGTCATCTTGAACAGCAGGTTGTCGCGGGTGATGCCGGCGTTGTTGACCAGCACGTGGATCCCGCCGAGCTCCTCGACGACGCGCGCGACCGCGGCCTCGGCGGAGTCGGTGTTGCTCACGTCGGCGCCGATGCCGACCGCCCTGCCCTCACCCTGCAGCGGCAGCTTCGCGGCGGCCTCCGCGGCGGCGGACTCGTCGAGGTCGACGACCGCGACCGACGCCCCCTCCTCCGCGAAGCGGGTGGCGCAGCCGAACCCGATGCCACGGGCGGCTCCGGTGACCACTGCGACGCGACCGTCGTATCGACCCATGGACCCCGACTGTAGGGGACGGCCCCAGCCGGTCCGAATCCGCGGGTCGGGTCAGTACACCGAGGCATAGACCTCGCCGAGCAGCATGATCCGGCCGAACGCTTCGCGCTTCTCGAGCACCAGCATCGGGGTCTCGTCGTGGGTCACGGGGTCGAACCGGGTCAGCATCGAGCGGGGCCGGGCGCCGTCGCAGCTGGCCGCGTGCTCGAGGATCAGATCGTTGCCGACGGCGTTGACCATCAGCACGTTGCCGACGGCGCCGGGCACCTTCAGGTGCTTCGTGCCCTTCCGGGTCACCTTCGCGACGTAGGTGTAGCCGCAGGCGCCCGCCACCTGGACGTAGAGCCTCGAGCCGACGTACCGCGCGTCGAGGTGCCCGTAGTCACCGCGCCCGTGGCCGCTGGTCAGCTGGTCGAACCGCCCGGTGGTCGGGTCCACGAGGAAGAGGTTGCGACCGCACATCTCGAGCAGCCGGGTCGCGTCCCACCAGCGGACCGGCGTGCAGTAGCCGCGGTGGCGGAACTCGTGCACGACGGCACCGGTGGAGATCGACAGCAGGAGCTGGACGTGGGGCCGGTCGGCGTCCTGGGTGAGCACGGTCCCGTTCGGCGCCGGGGCGATGTTGCCGTTGGTCGACTCCATCAGGACCGTCACCGCGCCGGTCCACGCGATGCGCTCGAGCACCTGCTTGTTGCTGTGGTTGCCCTTCCACACCGCAGCGAGGATCCCGGTGCCGGACGGGTCGAGCACGGCCGAGCTCAGCCGCTCAACGTGGAGCGTCGTGGCGGTGCCGGCCGCGACGTCGACGACGACCGGCCGCGAGCCGTGTGGGCCGTCCACCAGCAGCAGGGCTGTGCTCCCGTCGGCCGACCAGTCGGCGAGCTGGAAGTAGCCGGCCTTGCGGGTGACCTTGCGCACATAGACGGTGCGGGTGTCCCCCGTCGGGCCCACGAGCACGAGCCACTCTCGGCGAGCACGGATCCCGCCGTCGCTGGTGCCGGGGCCCCGCTCGACGGTGGTGAGGTAGGAGCCGGGTGCGACGGCAGCGGCGCGAAGCGCCCACCGCTGGCCGGGCGACGGCGCGGACGCGGCCCCGGCGAGCGGAGCCGACGTGATGATGAGGACCGAGGCGAGGACACCGGCGATCAGCCTGGCGATCAGGCTGGCGATCAGGCTGGCGAGCGCACCGGCGCGGGCCGGGACGAGGGAGCGCAGCTTCATGTCAACGAAGACGCGCGGTGGAGTCGCCGGGTTGCCGCCGGGTTGCCGCCGGGTTGCCGCCGGGCTCAGCCGATCGGTGCATCGGTGGTCCTCATCGAGCCGAGGACCGTCCGGACCAGGCCCTGCAACGTCGGGGCGTCGCTCGCGGCGATGGTGACCGCGGCGGTGCCCTCCCCGGCCGCGACGACGATGACCGTGGCCTCGGCGTGCCTGCCGGAGAAGTCCAGGGCGTAGGACGCGATCGTGGCGTCGCCGGCGCCCGTCGACTCGTGCCGGACGTCGATGTCCTTCGCGCCCAGCGTGAGCAGCCCGAGCTCCACCTGGGAGTCGTTCTGGAGGGCGATCGGCTGCTCGATCACGTTGATGTTGTCGACGAAGCCCGCATGTGCACCGTCGTCGCTCACGAGGTAGAGGTCGATCGACTCCATCATCTCGACGAGCTGGTCGGGATCGAGCCCGGAGCGGTCGGCCAGATCGGTGAGGAGGTCACTGCTGCCCAGGCCGTCAGCGAGGTCGGCGGCGTCCAGCTCGAGCCAGCCCGACGGCACCTCGAAGGAGATGCCGCTGGACTCGACCCGTCTGGTCGGACCGTGCGGGGCCCGCGCCGGCGTGGGCAGGCCGGACGGTGGTGGCAGGGTCGACGGTGCCGGGTCCGGGGTCGACGGTGGCGACTCGGGGGTCGGTGAGGCAGTAGCGGTGGCCGCAGTGGCCGTGCCCTTCTGGGCCACGGTCCCCGACAGGTCGCCGCACCCCGAGAACAGGGCCAGGGCCGCCGCGAGGGCCGGCAACGCAGCGAGCCTGGGCGCGATCACCGCGTCATGGTAGGGCCGACCTGACGGCCGCGTGGCGTTCTGGCTCAGGTCATCGCCGAGCGGATCCGCTCGGCGTACGTCGCCCGCTCGGCCGGGTCGGCGTACTTGGTGCGTGGCCAGAAGAACCCGCGCAGGCCGTCGCCCTTGGTCCGCGGGACGACGTGGACATGGAGGTGCGGCACCGACTGGCTGACCACGTTGTTGACCGCCACGAAGCTGCCCTGGGCGCCGAGCCCGTCGACCACCGCCGTGGCGAGCCGCTGCGTGGCGGCCAGGAAGCCGTCGCGGAGGGCGGCCGGCAGGTCGGGCAGGGTGACGACGTGCTCGCGCGGCACCAGCAGGACGTGGCCCTTGAAGACCGGGCGGGCGTCGAGGAACGCCACGAAGTCGTCGGACTCGAGCACCCTGTCCGCGTCGACCTCACCCGCCACGATCGAGCAGAAGACGCAGTCCGGGTCGCGCATGGGCAGGAGGCTAGCTGCGGGTGCCGCGTCAGCCGCGGCAGCGGTCAGCCCTTCGCCCAGTCGAGCTCGACGTCCGGGGCCAGATGCACCATGATCCGCCGGCCGGCCAGGAGAAGGTCGCGGATCTCCGGCACCGAGATGGAGTAGACGACCTCGCCGCCCCCGCGCGACGACACCACCAGCTGCGCGCGGCGCAGCACGCTCAGCTGCTGGCTGAGGTTGCTGGCCTCGATCTCCATGCTCTGCCGTAGCTCGTGGACCGCATGCGGCCGCTCGCACAGCAGCTCCAGGATCCGGATGCGCGCCGGATGGCCCAGCGTGCGGAACAGCTCTGCCTTCGCCTGGTAGAGCGGTACGGCCATGGCAGTCCAAGCCCCCTCCCGGGCCGCGTGCCTCGCCTCGCAGCCGCGAGGGGTCAGTGTGGCACATTGAAGACTTCTTCAGTTGCTGCCGTGTTCAGCACGGCGGAACGTCGCAGGCGACCGCGGAGCAGCCGGGCATGGCTGCGCATCGTGCGGGGCACCTGCTCCTCTTCGCGCTGATCACGTGGGTGGCGTGACGGGACGACCCGCCCCTACACCAAGACCAGCGTGAGCAGCACCGCGAACGTCGTCAGCAGCACCATCGTGACCGCCATCCGGAGCTCGACCGCGCGCTCCCGGAGCACCACCGCCTGCTTCTCCTCACCGGCGCGCTGCAGCTTCGCGGCGCGTCGCGTGAGTGAGAGCCGGTAGCTGAGGAATCCGAGGGTCGCGATCCACGTGATCGCGACCAGCTTGACCATGCGATCGCCTCACAGCGCCTTGCGGAAGAAGAGCAGCCATCCCTGCATGACGTCAGGTACCACGTGGAACGGATCGCATTCCTCGAAACCCAGGCTGCGGTAGAGGCCGATCGCCTCGTGCTGCTCGACGCTGGTGTCGAGGTAGAGCGCCGAGTAGCCGAGGTCGCGCGCCCGATGGACGACCGCCTCGCCGAGCGCGCGGCCGACGCCTCGGCCGCGGCCCGCGTCATCGACGTACATCCTCTTCATCTCGCAGGACTCGTGGTCGAGCTGGCGGAGCGCCACGCAGCCCAGTGCCACGCCGTGGTCCTCCGCCAGCAGCAGCGCGCCGCCCTCGACCGCGGCGTAGTCCCCCGGCAGCCCGTTGAGCTCGGCCTGCCACGCGGCGACGTCGAAGTACGACGTGACGAGCCCGGCGTTGTGTCCCTGCCGTTGGTGGTGCCACACGACGAACGCCTGGAACAGCCGGCGGACCTTGTCGAGGTCCTCGCCCGACTCGGCGTCGCGCACGTCCATCGCCAGATCATCGCGGGTGCGACGTCACGCGGTCACCCCGAAAAGCTCGATGCGGAGGCGGCCCCGGTGCGGGGACTCCCGCCGCGCCAGCGCGACCTGCGCGGGTCAACGGCTCAGAACGGTGCGGACTCCCCTTCGCTCCTGGCCTCGTCGGTTCGAGCCGCCTCTCCAGGACGTTGCGGTCGACCACGAGCGCGCCGGGAAGTGCTCCGTCTCCAGCTCGCGGCGGCACTCGGCCAGCAGCTCGGCGATGGCGCTCACCGCGCGACGTACCCGCGAAGGTCTCGCTGAGAATGCCCTGGTTCGTGGACTGCGACTGGCTCAGCTCGGTCAAAGCGTCAGCACGAGGATCTCCTCGTCCCACTCGGCGTACTCGCCGGTCGGCACGAACCCGAGCCCGAGGTAGAACGGGTACGGCGTGTGCTCGCCCTCTGGGAAGCAGCTCGTCAGCAGCTCGGTCGCTCCATGCTCCTTGACGAGCGCGGCGACGTGCCGCACCACGGCCGTGCCGACGCCCGTGCCCTGGGCCGCTGGGGCGACCATCAGCTTCCACAGGAACCACGGTCCGTACAGACTGGGCGGGTGCGGCTCGACGTTCCAGCTCAGCATCACGAACCCGACCGGCACCCCGTCGCGATACACGCCCCGCGGCCAGGGCTTGCCCTCAGGTAGCTCGGCCGCCTCCTGCAGCGAATCGTCGACGCTGCCGCCGACCCATTCCGCCTGATGGGGCGGAAGCACCACGTGCGCGCGCAGCTCGTCCAGCACCTCGGGAGTGACCTCCCGCAGCTCGAGCTCCATTCCGCAGAACCTAGGGGTTGTTCGGCTCGATGGACACCGGGTTGTCGTTGGGGGTTCCCTCTTGGTCGGCGCCCGGTGGAGGACTTCGTGGACTCCATGCAGTCTGACCGGAGGCGACCCTCATCGGCCGATCCATGCGTCCTACGCGATATGACGCAGGTGCTCCACACAGTTCGTCCATCGACCAAGACGAGCCGCATGCGAACGCAACTGGCTCCTGGCGTCGCTCGGAAGCAGATCCCGACCGAGCTGCCGCGGAATGGGTGGAAGGCTGCGCGCATGGGCGCTGATCTCGAGATCTCGATCACGTGGGGAGTTGCTCTCGGCTGGCGAATGGAGCGGCACCTTCTCGATCCGGTGGGCTCCGGGTCTGTCTCGGACGTGGTGGGCCAGCTCGGTGCGGTCTTGGCGATGGACGAGTCACTCGCCGAGCTAGCCGTCCGGACCCGGCGTACGACGTCGCGACCGGGCGAGCTCTCAAAGGCCTTGGCGGACGGGAGCCTGATCAAGGTGTTCGCGTTCCGCGGGTCGATGCATTACCTGACCCCGGAGGAGGGTGGGGTCTACCTCGCTGTGAGGGCGGCAGGTCGGCAGTGGGAGTTGCCGAGCTGGGTGGAGTACTACCAGCTTGGCCCGGCGGACTGGCCCGACTTCCGGGCCGCCGTCCGCGACGCACTGCAGGACGGGCCGTTGACGATCCACGAGCTGGGCGATCTCGTGACGAGACCTCGCGCCTACCGGCACCTGAAGCCTGTCTTCGACGACGGCGCGGGCACGCTGGTCAAGCCGCTGACCTGGCAGGGGGACATGAGCTTCGGGCTGCCACGCGATGGGCAGCCCACGTGCCAACGCCTCGACCACAATCCGAGGTGGAAGGGCATCCCCGACCTCGACGACGCCGGTCCGCGCGCGATCACGATGTACCTCCGGACCTACGGGCCTGCCACCTTCGACCACATCCACTACTGGCTCGGCAGCGGCCTGAGCGCAGGTCGCAAACGCCTCGACCGGTGGCTTTCCGAGCTGGGCGACCGACTGGTCGCGGTCGATGTCGAGGGCACCCCGGCCTACGCCCTCGCAGAGGACGTCGAGTCCCTCGCCGCTGCACGCCCCTCGAACGCCGTGCGGTTCCTGCCCGGGCACGACCAGTGGGTGATGGGGCCTGGCGCCAAGGACATCCATGTCACCCCGTCAACGCATCGGGAAGCGGTGACTCGCAAGGCGAACCCGGTGATCGCCGGTGGGGTCGTGTGCGGAACCTGGGCAGCCAAGGGTGACGAGCTCACTGTCGCCTGGCTGGAAGGAACGCCGCCACCCCGCAAGGCGATCGAGAAAGAGGCCAGGCGACTGGCGGCCATCCTCGGCACGGACCTACACCTCACCCTGAATCACTGACGCTCCGCCGAGCCACCCGTCGACCGGCGACGATCCCGAGGGCCGGCAACTGCGCGCTCGGACCACGTCCTGTGCGGCAGGCGAGCCCCGGTCAAGGCACGCCAACAGGCGGCGATAAGACGGGTCGTGGCCGGCGTCTTCCATTCAACAAACTTGGAAGGGAGTTGCCATGCCGTTGCCAGCGTCGTCTGCGCGTTGCGAGGAGGGTCGGGAGGTGATGCTGCCGAACACCTTGATGGATCGCTTCCTGCGGCGCATCAGCACGGTGCATCGACGTCCGCCGGCGAACTTCTCACACATCGACGTCCGCCTGCACAACCCGGCGTACCCGTGGCACCCGATCATCTCGATGCGTGATGCTCGGCGACCAGTGCTCCGCGCCTTTGGGGAACAGAAGACGCTCGATGACTTTGGCATCGGCTCCGGCGACGCCAACGAGAGCAGCGAATGCGACTACACCGGTCCGGAGGTCACGCCGATGGCGATCGTGAGCGATACCCGGGCCGCCTGACAAAGCCGCGGCTGCCCTCGAGGGCCGAAGCATTCGGCGGCTGCAGCACGGGGCGTGGATCGGGGAGTCACGCGGGTTGGTGGTTACTCGCTGACGGGCCTTGGTAGGAGGGCTGCTATCAGGGCGTCACCGATGAACTCGCCGTAGCGCTTGATCGGCCATCCTGACTTGACGACGAGCAGCTCGTACAGCTCGGTCGAGCTGTAAGCCCAGAGGATGTCGGTGGCCTGCGCCAGGCCTATCCCGGGCCGCAGCCAGCCGCGTTGCTGCAGGCGCCGGGCGTTGTGGCGCATCCGGGCGCGGTGCTGGGCTTCGGCGTCGGCGAGAAGAGCTGCCATCTCCGGATCGGTGGCGGATGCGCCGCGGACCAACATCAGGATCGGAGCGAGTTCGGGTGCGACCTCGGTGGTGAAGGTCCCCCACCCCCGCAGCACGCGAACCGGGTCGGTCTCGGTCGAGCTCAGCCGGTCGGAACGCTCCGGAGCCGGGACGGTACCGCGGCCGCCCAGCCCGCGCTGCCAGAGGGCGCGCACGAGACCTGACTTCCCGCCGAACGCTTTGTAGACGGTTTCGACGGACGTTCCGGCTTCCGCGGCGATCCGCGCCACCGTGGTCGCTGCATAACCGTGCTCGAGGAAGTGTTGCCGCGCTGTATGGAGAATCGCTTCTTGCGTCCGCGCTGCTTGGGCGCGGCGACGGCTGGCGTCGTATCGCCGCTTGGTCTTGACTTCCAATGCATTCCGTTCCATGCTCTGGATCTAATACGGGGGACTGTATCAGTTAGTGGTGAGTACCCGTGCCTGAGACGCTCGAGGTCGTTGAACGACTCGTTGAGGCGACCAACACGCACGACATCGACACGCTGGTGGCCTGCTTCGCAGCTGACTACGTGAACGAGACGCCGGCCCACCCTCTGCGTGGCTTCAGGGGCCGCGACCAGGTCCGTCGCAACTGGACGTCGATCTTTGCCGGCGTTCCGAACATCACGGCTCGGGTGACCGCCAGCGCGGTCGACGGAAACATGGCGTGGACCGAGTGGGAGATGAGCGGCACGCGGCGTGATGGCTCAGCACACGCCATGGCTGGGGTGATCATCTTCGGAGTCGACCACGACCGGATCGTCTCTGCCCGGTTCTACCTTGAGCCGGTCGAAGTCACCAGCGGAAACGTGGACGCCGCCGTCGCTCGTGCACTCGGCGCCGAGACACCATGATCTTGATCGCCGGCGGTACGGGAACCTTGGGCCGCGAGCTGGTTGCCCGGCTCACGGCAGCAGGCCGAGAGGTTCGCGTGCTGACCCGAGATGCCGATCGTGCGGAAGGACTCCCTGTCGAGCTTGCGATCGGCGACGTGCGTGACCCCTCGAGCTTGGCTGACGCCATGCGTGGGACATCGGTCGTGATCTCTGCCGTGCACGGCTTCCTGGGTGGCCGAGGCGCCGGTCCGGAGGAGGTCGACAACCACGGCAACGGCAACCTCGTGCGCGTCGCGCTCGACGCCGGCGTGAAGCGATTCGTGTTGGTCTCCGTCCTCGATGCAGCACTCGACCATCCGATGTCCCTGCACCGCGCAAAGTACGCCGCCGAGCGGCAGCTGCGCGCCAGCGAACTGCCGTGGACCATCCTGCGCCCCTCGTCCTACATCGAGACATGGACAGGCATCGTCGGTGCCAAGCTCGCATCGGGTGGGCCAGCGATCGTCTTCGGCCGAGCCGACAACCCGATCAACTTCGTCTCGGTCCGGGACGTCGCCGCCCTCGCCGAGCGCGCGATCACCGATCCGGCGCTGAGCGGCCAGGTCATCGACATCCCAGGCCTCGACAACCTGACGATGACCGAGTTGGCGCAGCACCTCGGGGCGAGCAAGACCAGACACATCCCACGCGCTGCGCTGCGATGCTTATCCATCGTCCTGGCCCCGTGGGCGCCTGCTCTGGCTCGGCAGACAAGCGCCGCCCTCGTCATGGACACCACAGACATGTCCGCGGACGCCTCCGCGCTCGCCCAGCAGTTCCCCGACATCACCTGGCACCCTGCAACAGACATCGCCCGCCGGTTCCAGAGCGCCAACCGCGGCGCGGCATCGAACTAGACCGACCACCCCCGGCACGCGAGGCCGGCACCTGCACCGACGACGGCCGATCTTCAACCCCGCCGGGCACATATCTCTTTCGTCAAGGCGACGTTCCAGGTTGCGAGGTGAGGTTCTCATGAGCTGCGGCCGGCCTACCGGCTGCCGAACTTGGCATCGCGCACCATCTCGGATCGGCGACGGCCGCTTCACATCTTGCCAGTCCTAAGCGGCGGAGGGACGCGGGTCCTGCCCCGAGCTGATGCGTCTACGTGCGTGCGCCTCGGCGGAGGCGCGAGGGCTTCACGACTGGGTGCGTGACGGGCGTTGTACCGGACCATCGCGCCGTCTGAGACGGGTACGCCTGGACCGAGGGTGCAGGACGCGATGGCCGCGCAGGGTCTCGGCGTAGTCCGAGCGCGCCGGTCGGTGCTACCGACGCTCGCCTCGCACGTCGGTATCTCCGGGAGCCAGAGGGTGCTCTACTTGGAGAGTCGCGCCGCCACGATGTTGGCGTCGACGCGTGCGGTTGGAGGTGGTGTCGAGTGGAGCGCCGTGGACTTCATCGCTCGCTGCCGCGTCTCGTTCGCGTCGACATTCGCTGGGATGCGGGGCCAGCAGTCGCGAGGTCGGGCTGATGGTTGAATCGGCTGCGCCCGTTCCGGGCCGGGTCTTCATCAATTACCGGCGGGAGGAGACGGCCTACCCGGCAGGCTGGTTGTACGACCGGCTGGCCAACCGTTACGGCGGCCAGGTCTTCAAGGACGTCGACTCGATCCAGTTGGGCGACGACTTCGTCGAGGTGATCACCAGAGCCGTCGGATCCTGCGATGTGCTGCTGGCGCTGATCGGCGATCAGTGGCTCGCGATCACCGATGCGCGTGGGCGGCGCCGCCTCGATGACCCCGATGACTTCGTCCGACTGGAGATCGAGGCCGCCTTGACGCGCAACGTCCGCGTCATCCCGATCCTGGTTGAGGGGGCCCGGTTGCCTCGCGCCGATGAGCTGCCGCCCAGCCTCGCCGGGCTGGTGCGACGTCAGGCTCTCGAGCTCAGCCCGGCCCGCTTCGACTTCGACATCAGCCGGCTGCTCAAGGTTCTCGACAGAACCCTTGTCGAGATTCGGACTGAGCACGACAGTGCGGCAGCGGTGACGGCGCAGACAGGAAAGGCGGCGGGCTCGGGCACAGCTGAGCCGCCGACGGCGCCGGACCAGCGGGAGGCGGCGGAACCGAGTCCACTGTCGAGCATCTCGCCCGCTGCTCCCACCACGGCAGCCGAGGATTGGCCGCACCACGACGGCGCACTCGATCCGGGGACTTCGGCGTCGAAGCGCGCGACTCCGGTCGGCAGGCCGACTCGCCTCGCTCGGCCAGTTCGGCCGCGGCGCCCTCGCCTGTTCTACGCTGCCGCGGCTGCGCTGGTCCTCGCGGCCGCCGGGACCGCGGCCACCCTGCTGTTGCTGGACCGCGGTGACTCGCCCGGGAAGGACTCGCCCGAGGAAGACTCGCCCGGGGAAGCGGCGCGCCCAGCGAGCAATGAGATCACCTCGGCAGCCGCGTGGCGGCTCGTCATCAGCGACAAGATCGAGGCTGGCGACAACGGCTGCATCGTCACCGTGACAAACACCGACACCGGCGATCGGAAGGTATTCGAGAATGTCTGGGGGACCAAGACGTTCCAGATGCAGACCGCAGGCAAGTTCCGGTGGGAAGCCAACGACTCGGGCTGCCTCGTGGCCCAGCACTCCGGGTCCGGGATGGCCGCGCTGCCATTCGCCCAGAAAGCCGGCACCGGGGACACCGACGCCTTCGCGGCTCCCGAGACTCCGGGCAAAGTCGCTGTGCAGGTCCTGGCGTTCAACGGCTACGGCGAGTGCGATTTCGAGCTGCACGATGCCGCGGACGGACAGCTGGTGGACCTCGGCACAGTGACCCAAGGCCAGGGCCCGCTGCGGCTCGAGCCGAACGGACGCGCTCAGGTCTATCTCGCCGACTTCGCGGGATGCGACGTACGGGTATCTGCTGAGCCCTAGATGACTGACTCCAAGGGATCGTGATCGTGTTCACCTTCTCCGTATGCGGCTCGATGAAGACCCTCGAGTTCCTTCGCTGGCTCGGCATCGACGTCCCGCGGTGGATCGAGAACGACCTCCGGCACTCGGCCACCCAATTGGCGGCTTCCATGGAGCAGGCGCAGGCGATGGCCATCGAGCTCATCGACTTCTGCCGCCGCCTCGGAGTGCCCTTCGGCCTGAACGTGGAAAGCGTCTCCATCCGTCGTGAAGGGATCGAAGCCTCCGTGGACCTCGCTGCTCGACTGACTGCCTACCTACGGCCTAGTCAAGGCCCGAGTTGATCCGACATCGGCTGGTGAGGCGGCCGACCAGCCCCTCACGCGGCGAAGTGACGTTCCTTGGTCCTCGGTGGCAGCGTCGAGGCTGGGACCCTCCTCGGCGTGCGACTCAAGGGAGAGCGGGATCTGAGTGGTCGGTCGCGAACTGTTGCGCGGCGGTGTCGTCGACGAGTCCATGGTCAAGCAGCCACTCGACGGCCCGCCGTTGGGCTCGAACATCACGGAGCGCGTGCCACGCCGAGATCAGCTCGGGGTGGTGTTCGTAGAGCTGGTTCTTGAATCGCCTGAAAGCGCCTCGCCCTTGCAGCGACTGGGCCAAGCATCGACCGGTCGCTTCGTCGGTGATGCCGTCCGCGAAGTCGGCCATGTCCTGATACCACACGTAGGACGGGAGGGGGTCGATGACAAGGAGATCCAGCTCGTCGATCTCCACTGGGTTCTCCCCGTCGATGCCCGTGTCTCTGGTCCAGTACGCCACCTGGCCCGTCCGAGGGTCGATCAGCCATCGGTGCTCGTAGTCAGTCTGGTCCGCTAGCGCGGTAGCGACCTCCTCAATGTCGAGTCCGCCCAGGTCGAGCACCTACTCAGGGTAGGACCTGAGCCTCTCTCGATGAGCGTGCGAACGCGCATCGGATCCGTCGTTCTGACATTCGGCGACGTGACGCACTGATCGCGGCAGATCCGGATGCTGCTGTCACTGATGGCGACACAACCAGCCTCGGACATCAAATCGAGCCCACCCTGCCTCGGAGCGTGCAACGCTCACGGCGCCGTGGGGCAGTCTGGGATCCTTCCGGTCCGGCTTCGCCTTCAGTCCAGGAGGACCCACATGCCACGCCAGATCATCACCACCCCGGACGCGCCCAGCTCGCCCTTGTTCAGCCAGGCAGTCAAAGCGGGGCCTTTTGTATTCGTGTCCGGCACGGTCGGGATCGACC
>NZ_DASUFR010000195.1:0-4174 GCF_036274455.1 Nocardioides sp.
GGTGCCCGCGCTGTGCAACGGCGCGGTCGACGCTCTGGCCGGACAGCTCGTTGTACCGCGAGGTCACCTCACGAGCCTGTCAGGTCGCTCGGGAACCCCGGCCCCGAGGCAGGCTTCAGCCCAGGCGCGCCGCCGCACCCTCGCCGTTCACCAGCAGGTCGCCGATCAGGGTCCGCCAGTAGAGCACCCGCTGGCCGTCGCGGCGCGACTGCAGCAGCCCGGAGGCGGCCATCACCGACAGGTGCTCGCTCACCGTGCTGATCGAGAGGCCGAACAGCTTGGCCAGGCTGGTCGTCGAGCGGGGCACGTCGAGGCCCTCGAGGATCAGCGCCCGCGAGCGGCCGATCAGGTCGGGCAGCCCCGCGGGGACGTCGCGGCCTGGCTGCTGCCAGACCCGGCCGGAGCCGCGGGCGCCGTACGACACCGCGGTGGCCACGGTCTCACGCGTGTCGAGGGCCACCCACGGCCAGCGGAACACCGACGGCATGAACCACAGCCCCTGCCCCGCCGATCGCACGGACAGCACCTGCTTGCCCACCTCGACCCTGAGCAGGTTGCCGTCGAGCGACAGGTCGCGGTGCAGCTGCGGCAGCAGCGCGGCGAGCCCGTGGGCGGCGAGCAGCCCCTGGTGGTGGGTGATGTCCGCGCGGTGGATCGCGTCGATGCGGTCCCAGAGCGGCTCGAGGACCGCCGCCCACCAGCCCAGCATCGCCTCGGCAGTGCGGTCGAGGTACTCCTGCGGCTGCATCCGCGCGGTGGCCGAGTCGGGCGCCAGCCTCCGCAGCTGCTCGAGGTCGGCCTCGGCCACCGCCAGGTCGGTGCGCCGTACGGCGTCGAGCTGCTCGAGCGGGTGTCCCGGGCGCGCGCTGGGCTGCGGCGCCCAGACGTCGGGCAGCCAGCCGGCATCGCCGGCCAGGGTGACCAGGTGGTCGATGTCGAAGTCCGGACGTTTCGGCACCTGCCGTCGCAGCCTCTGGTGGAGGAGGTGGCTCTTCTGGAAGACCAGTGCGTGGATGCTCGCGCTCGTCTCCCACACCGCATCGGTCGTGAACCGCACGTTGGCCAGGTCGGCCACGCCGACCTCGACTTCGATCACGGGTCCAGTGTGGGGCCGAGGCGGGGCCCAGCAGAAGGTTCGGTCCGGGCCGAAACCTCGCATCCGGCGGCACCCACTAGCCTCGGCCTCCATGCGCGCCGTCCAGGTCGTCGACACCGCCGGTCCCGAGCACCTCGAGGTGCGTGAGGTCCCCGAGCCGGCCCCCGGCCCGGACGACGTGCTGGTCGAGGTGCACGCGGTCGGGGTCTCCTTCCCCGACCTGCTGCTGAGCCGGGGCCAGTACCAGATCAAGCCCGAGCCACCGTTCGCCCTCGGCGTCGACTTCGCCGGCGTCGTCGTGTCCGGTCCCGGGTTCGCTCCCGGCCAGCGCGTCGCCGGCGTCGGGCCCTACGGCAACGCCGCCGAGCTGGTGGCCAGCCCCGCCGTCTCGACGTTCCCGCTCCCCGACACGCTGTCCTTCGAGGAGGGCGCCGCCCTGCCGATGAACTACCTGACCGCCCAGTTCGCCCTGGCGGAGCGGGGCGGGATCCGAGCCGGCGAGACCGTCCTGGTGCACGGAGCGGCCGGCGGCGTCGGGACGGCCACCATCCAGGTGGCCAAGGGGTACGCCGCCCGGACCATCGCCGTGGTCAGCACCGACGAGAAGGGCGAGGTGGCCCGCGCGGCCGGCGCCGACGAGGTGGTGCTGCTCGACGGCTTCAAGGACGCCGTAGCCGCGCTGACCGGCGGCCGCGGTGTCGACATCGTCGTGGACGTCGTGGGCGGCGAGGTCTTCACCGACTCGCTGCGCTCGCTCGCGACCCAGGGCCGGCTGCTCGTGGTCGGCTTCGCCTCCGGGCAGGGCATCCCCGAGGTGCGGGTGAACCGGCTGCTGCTCAACAACATCGACGTGCGCGGCGTCGGCTGGGGCGCCTACGCGATGGTCCGGCCCGGCTACATGCGCGAGCAGTGGGATGCGCTGTTGCCGATGATCGAGTCCGGGGTGGTGAAGCCGCCGATCGGCGCGAGGTACTCCTTCGAGGACTTCGGCCGGGCACTCCTCGACATGGACCAGCGCCGGACCCGCGGCAAGTCCGTCGTGCGGGTGCGGTGATCCTTCGGTGATCCTTCGGTGAACCCAGCCCACCAGCAGCTCGGGCACCGGGTCCGGTTCGAGTGGGGACCCACCGGCGCCGCGGCGATCGCGGACGGCGCCGACGTGGCCCTCGTCGTCGACGTCCTGTCGTTCACGACCACCCTCTGCGTCGCCGTCGAGCGCGGCATCACGGTGCTGCCCTACCGGTGGAAGGACGAGCGTGCCGCGGCGTACGCCGCCGAGCGCGACGCGACGCTGGCCGTCGGCCGGCTCGAGGCGCGCTCGCTCACCGGAGGTGCTGCGGTGAGCCTCTCGCCGGCTGCGATGGCCCGCGTGACCGGCGTCGAGCGGATCGTGCTGCCCTCGCCCAACGGCTCGACCATCTCCTTCGGGCTGGCCGACCTCGGCTGCACGGTCCTCGGCGCCTCCCTCCGCAACCGCACCGCGGTCGCCCGCTGGCTGCTCGAACGCGGCGGCACGGTCGCGGTCGTGGCCGCCGGCGAGCGCTGGCCCGACGGCACCCTGCGCCCGTGCGCCGAGGACCTGTACGGCGCCGGCGCGGTGCTGTCCCGGCTGCCGGACGCCGACCTGTCGCCAGAGGCGCGGCTGGCCGCCGACGCCTTCCGCGCGGTCGAGCCACGACTGGTTGCGGCCCTCCATGACTGCGCCGGCGGGCGCGAGCTGGCCGAGGCCGGCTTCGGCGACGACGTCGACGTTGC
The DNA here is from genome assembly GCF_036274455.1 of Nocardioides sp. Taxonomy (GTDB): domain Bacteria; phylum Actinomycetota; class Actinomycetes; order Propionibacteriales; family Nocardioidaceae; genus Nocardioides. The sequence continues at coordinate 2,852 of NZ_DASUFR010000195.1, forward strand.
TGCCGAGCTCGATGCCGCGAACGTCGTACCGGTGCTGGAGAGCGGGGAGTTCCGGCCCGTCAACTAGTGTCTGGCGGGTGAGCATCCTGGACGACGCACGCGAGGGCATGGACCCCGACGTCCGGCCGCAGGACGACCTGTTCGGCCACGTCAACGGTCGCTGGCTGGCCGAGACCGAGATCCCGTCGGACCGGTCGAGCTGGGGGTCCTTCGTGGAGCTGGCCGACGCCGCCGAGGAGCAGGTCCACGCGATCATCGAGGACCTGGCCGCCAGGGCGACGGACGAGACGGCGGGCGACCTCAACGACGACGCGCAGAAGATCGGGGACCTGTTCGCGTCCTTCATGGACACCGAGCGGATCGACCGGCTGGGCACCCGGCCGATCCAGCCGCTCGTCGAGGCGGTGCATGCGCTGCGCGACGTGCGTGACGTGGCGGCGTTCCTCGGCGAGTTCGAGCGGGTCGGCGGCCATGGGCTGTTCGGCTCCTACGTCAACACCGACGACCGCAACTCCGACCGCTACCTGTTCCACCTCGTGCAGGGCGGGCTCGGGCTGCCGGACGAGTCCTACTACCGCGAGGACAAGTTCGCCCCGGTCCGGGAGGCCTACGTCGCCTACCTCGGCACCGTGCTGCGGCTCATCGACGCCGAGGACCCCGAGGCCGGCGCGCGGACCGTGCTCGACATCGACACCAGGCTGGCCGCCGGTCACTGGGAGCGGGCCGAGACCCGCGACGTCCAGAAGACCTACAACCTCACGACCGTCGCCGAGCTCCGCGAGCTCTGCCCGGGCTTCGACTGGGACGTCTACGTCACCAACCTCAGCGCCTCAGCGCACGAGGCCGACGACCTGCTGTTCGAGTCCTGCGTGCGGCAGCCGTCCTACTTCGCGCACCTGTCGACGGTGCTCGCCGAGGTGCCCATCGAGGACTGGCGGACCTGGCTGCTGACCCGGGTGCTGCGCTCCGCGGCGCCCTACCTGACCGACGACTTCGTCGAGGCGAACTTCGACTTCTACGGCCGGACCCTCGCCGGCACGCCGGAGCTGCGGGCCCGCTGGAAGCGCGGGGTGACGTTCGTGGAGGGCGCGGTCGGCGAGGCGGTGGGCCGCCACTACGTCGAGCGCCACTTCCCGCCGCGCGCCAAGGAGGAGATGGACGCGCTCGTCGGCAACCTGCTGGAGGCCTACCGCCGGTCGATCACCGACCTGGACTGGATGACCGACGAGACCAAGCAGCGGGCGTTCGAGAAGCTCGACACCTTCCGCCCCAAGATCGGCTACCCGGAGCGGTTCCGCGACTACTCCGCGCTGCAGGTGACCT
>NZ_DASUFR010000196.1:0-8642 GCF_036274455.1 Nocardioides sp.
CTTCCTCGCGAACTACGCGTTCACGTCCGACGGCACGCTCTGGGCCCTGATGGACAACGAGACGGGTCCCGAGACGCTGACGATCGGGAGGTACGACGGTGCGAGCTGGCATTACCACGACCTCGCTGCCGACGGAGGTTCGTGGATGAGCGTGATCGCCGCTGCCGGCCCGAACGTCGTCGTGGTCGAGGCGGCCTTGGAGCGCACGCCGGCGCCGGACCGTGTGGTCGGGCTCTCGGTCAGCACCGATGCAGGCGCCACCTGGCACGAGCTGACCGACCCGGACGACGTGGAGCGCAGCCTCCCGTTCAACGTGTCGCAGAACCCCGATGACTGGTTCTCGGGATACACGTCGATCGCTTTCGCAGGCACCTCGACGCTGTACGTCGCGGACGGGAGCGGCGCCCTGTGGCGCAGTAGCGACTTCGTCACTTTCAGCAAGGTCTCGGTGCCGGGCGCCGTGACGGACCACAGGGTGTCGGACCTGAGGCCGGCCGGGGACGCGGTACTCGGGCGGCTCGACGACGGTGACGACCTGGTCCGCATCGCGGCCGACGGGAGCGTGGAGGTCATTGCGTCCCGCTGAACACCGGAGGCCCCGTCGTCGACCGACGACCCTGACCGACCACGCTGTCCGGGACATGGCCACCACCCGGATGCGCCTGACCGCGACGGTCCTCGTCCTCGTCGCCGCGGCGACCGCGGGCACGGTCACCGCCGCTGTCACGTCCGGAGACCGCCGGCCGGCCGCGACCGAGGCTGCGACCTCCGCGCCGGACGCGGTCGACGTGCTGCTGGTCGACTGCGGCTCGGGCTGGACCCCGGGCCCATGTTCGACTTCAAGCACCGCAGGACGATCCAGCTGCTGCTGAGGCAGAACGGCGCGGTCAAGAAGGTCAAGGGGAAGTAGCGTCCCGGGCGTGCCAGCATGACCGGGTGAGCCTCAGGCAGCTGACCGTGGTCCCCGTGCCCGGCACGGGGACCGAGGACGTCGTCGTCGCGACCCACGGGCCGGACCAGGGGTCGGTGTTCACCGGCACCGAGGACGGCGCGATCTGGCGGGTCAGCCCCGACGGGGCCCGGGTCGAGCGGGTGGCGACCATCGCCGGCCGGCCCATGGGCATCGAGGTCGACGCGGACGGCCGACTGGTCGTCTGCGTGGCCGACAGCGGACTGGTCCGGGTCGACCCCGGGTCCGGCTCGGTGGAGACCGTCCTCGAAGGATCGGCCGGCCTGCCCATCGTCATGTGCAACAACGCCGCGATCGCCGGCGACGGGACCATCTGGTTCTCGGACAGCTCGGCGGTGCACCCGCTCGCCCGCTGGCGCAGTGACATCGCCGAGGCGACCTGCACCGGCCGGCTGCTGCGGCTGGACCCGGACGGCACCGTCACCGTCGTGCTGGAGGGCCTCGACTTCGCCAACGGCGTCGTGCTGGCGGCCGACGGGTCCTACGTGGCGGTGGCCGAGTCGGGCGCGTGCACCGTGGTCCGGCAGTGGCTCACCGGGGAGAGGGCAGGCACCCGCGACCTGCTCGTGCCCGAGCTGCCCGGCTACCCGGACAACCTGTCCCGCGGCAGCGACGGCCTGCTCTGGGTCGCCGTCGCCAGCCCGCGAGTGGCCCTCGCAGAGCGGGTCCGCCGCGGTCCGCAGTGGCTGCGGCGCACGGCGACCAGGGTGCCCGATCGGCTCCAGCCCAGGCCCGGACGCGTCGTGCGGGTGCAGGCCTACGACGACGCCGGGTCGCTCGTGCACGACCTCGACCTGCCGGCCGACGACTTCTGGTTCGTGACCGGTGTCCGCGAGCACGAGGGCCGGGTCTGGATGGGCAGCCTGCTCCAGCCCGCGATCGCGTTCCTGACTCTCTGACTCCGTACACTCGCTGTCCATGGGTGTGCTCGACACGATCTCGGGGCCGCGTGACCTGCGCCGGCTCTCCGACGACGAGCTCGACACCCTAGCCAGCGAGATCCGCGACCGGCTGGTCACCGCCTGCGCGCCGGCCGGCGGCCACCTCGGCCCCAACCTGGGCGTGGTCGAGCTGACCATCGCGATCCACCGGGTCTTCGACTCGCCGCGGGACCGGATCGTCTGGGACACCGGCCACCAGGCCTACGTGCACAAGATGCTCACCGGGCGGGCCGCGCAGTTCGACCGGCTTCGCGTGGAGGGCGGGCTGAGCGGATATCCCAGCCAGGCCGAGTCCGCGCACGACATCGTCGAGAACAGCCACGCCTCGACCTCGCTCAGCTATGCCGACGGGCTGGCCAAGGCCTACGCGATCCGGGGCGAGGACCGGCACGTGGTCGCGGTCATCGGCGACGGCGCGCTCACCGGGGGCATGGCCTGGGAGGCGCTCAACAACATCGCCGTGGCCGACCGGTCGAAGCTCGTGATCGTGGTCAACGACAACGGCCGCTCCTACACCCCGACCATCGGCGGCCTCACGACAGCGCTGACCCGGCTCCGCACGAGCCCGCGCTACGAGCAGGCCCTCGACCTGGTCAAGCGGCGTCTCAACGCCGTCCCAGGCGTCGGGCCGGCGGCCTACGACGCGCTGCACGCGATGAAGAAGGGCGTCAAGGACGCCGTCGCCCCGCAAGGGCTCTTCGAGGACCTCGGCCTGAAGTACGTCGGCCCGGTCGACGGCCACGACCGCGTGGCGATGGAGCACGCGCTCGTCCAGGCGCGGAAGTTCGGCGGGCCGGTGATCGTGCACGCGCTGACCCGCAAGGGGTTCGGCTACGACGCCGCCGAGCGGCACGAGGCCGACCAGTTCCACCAGGTGGGGCCCTTCGACCCCGAGTCGGGGGAGCAGGACCCCAAGGGCGCGATCTGGACCAACGCCTTCACCGACGAGATCGTCCGGATCGGCCAGCGTCGCCAGGACGTCGTGGCCATCACCGCCGCGATGATGCACCCGACCGGGCTGCAGCAGTTCCAGGCCCGCTTCCCGGAGCGGACCTTCGACGTCGGCATCGCCGAGCAGCACGCTGCGACCTCCGCGGCGGGGCTCGCCCTCGGTGGCCTGCACCCGGTGGTCGCGATCTACTCGACGTTCCTCAACCGGGCCTTCGACCAGGTGCTCATGGACTGCGCCCTGCACCGGTGCGGCGTCACCTTCGTCCTCGACCGCGCCGGGGTGACCGGCGACGACGGGGCCAGCCACAACGGCATGTGGGACATGTCGATCCTCCAGGTGGTGCCCGGGCTGCGGCTGGCCGCACCGCGCGACGCCACCCGGCTGCGCGAGCTGCTCAACGAGGCGGTCGACGTCGAGGACGCCCCGACGGTGATCCGGTTCCCGAAGGGCGCGCCGCCGGCTGACATTCCCGCCGTCGGGACCGTCGACGGGCTCGACGTCCTGGTCCGCAACGGCGCCCGTGACGTGCTCGTGGTGGCAGTGGGCGCGATGGCCACGACCGCCGTGGACGTGGCCGACCGGCTGGTCGCGCAGGGCATCGGGGTGACCGTGGTCGACCCGCGGTGGGTCAAGCCGGTCAACCCTGCCCTCCTCGACCTCGCTGGCCGGCACCGGCTCGTGGTGAGCATCGAGGACAGCGGCGAGACCGGCGGCTGTGGCGCCGTCCTGCTGCAGACGCTCAACGCCGCAGGCGTGCACACGCCGTTCCGGCTGCACGCGGTCCCGCAGCGCTTCCTCGACCACGCCAAGCGGGCGCGGATCCTCGAGCAGGTCGGCCTGACCCCGCAGGCCATCGCGCTGCGCATCGTCGAGGACATCACCGCCCGGCCCGATGCACAGCCCGACCACCAGGAGGACCGGACCGGGGAGGCGCCGGCGGAGGTCGACCGCTCGATGTAGCCCGATCCGGAGGCTCCGCAGGCACACCGGGGGACCCTGGCCGTCCCGGTGTGAGAATCTGGACAGGTGCCCACCGAACGACTCGTGCACATCGTCGACGAGGTCCCCGAGCTCGCGGGGGTCTCGGACCTGACGCTGGTGCTGGTCCTCGACGGCTTCCTCGACGCCGGCAACGCCGCGGCCCACGCGGCCCGGCACCTCGCCGACCTCGACACCGGGCACAGCACGCCGGGTCCGGTCGTGGCGACCTTCGACGTCGACCAGTTCCACGACTACCGGGCCCGGCGGCCGGCGATGTCCTTCGTGCGCGACCACTACGAGAGCTACGACGCACCGCGCCTGGCCGTCCGCCTCCTCCACGACAACGGCGGCACGCCGTACCTCCTGCTGCACGGACCCGAGCCGGACAACCGCTGGGAGGCGTTCGCCCGTGCGTTCCGCGAGGTGCTCGAGCGGCTCGACGTCACCCGGGTGGTCGCGATGGGGTCGGTGCCGATGGCGGTCCCGCACACCCGCCCGATCGCGGTCACCCCGCACGCCAACCGCCCCGAGCTCGTCCCGGGCGCCAGCCCGTGGCGAGGTGAGCTGCGGATCCCGAGCAGTGCGCAGTCCCTCCTCGAGCTGCGGCTGGGGGAGTGGGGCCACGACATGCTCGGCTTCGTCGCGCACATCCCGCACTACCTCGCCCAGCTCGACTACCCCAAGGCCGCCGCGGTCCTGCTGGAGCACGTCGAGCTGGCCGGCCGGCTGACCATCGACCTCTCCGAGCTGCACGAGCTGGCCCGCGAGCGTGAGGGCGAGATCGAGCGCTACCTGGCCTCCAACGAGGAGGTGGGTGAGGTGGTGGCCGCGCTCGAGCAGCAGTACGACGCGTTCGCCCGGGCCGAGGGCTCGGGCCAGGGCCTGCTCGCCTCCGACGAGCCGCTGCCCACCGGTGAGGAGATCGGCCAGCAGTTCGAGCAGTTCCTGGCCGGCCTCGACGCCCAGGACGGCAACGACGCCGGCGACCCGTTCGGCGACCCCGGGCGCGACGCATGACCGAGGCCTCGGCGGTCGAGGACAGCGTCCAGGACCTCCTGAAGATCCTGGACCTCGAGACGCTCGACGACGACCTCTACCGGGGCGCGCATCCGCCGTCGGCGCGGTCCCGGGTCTACGGCGGACAGGTCGCGGCCCAGGCCCTGGTCGCCGGTGCCCGCAGCGTGGACCCGGCGTTCGTGCCGCACTCGTTCCACTCCTACTTCCTGCTGCCCGGCGACTACGCCGTACCGATCATCTTCGACGTGCAGCGGATCCGGGACGGACGCTCGTTCCTGACCCGGCGGGTGACCGCGCGCCAGCACGGCCGGCCGATCTACCACCAGACCATCAACTTCCAGCAGCCCGAGCAGGGCTTCGAGCACCAGGACGTCATGCCGGACGTGCCCGATCCCGAGCACGGGCTGGACTTCCTCGACCTGATGCGCGGGCGAGGGAACGCAGACGCCGACGAGCTCGGCAAGGAGTGGGCCGCGATCGAGGTGCGGTTCCTCGGCAACTCCCGGCACGGCCTCGACCCCGACCCGCGCCGTCCGTCACGCGCGCAGATGTGGATGCGGTTCCGGGAGGGGCTGCCGGACGACCCGATGACCCACCTGGCGGCCTTCACCTACGCCAGCGACATCAGCCTCCTCGGCGCCTCGCTGGCCGTCCACGACGTCGACCCGGCCAGGGCGATGATGGCCTCGCTCGACCACACCCTGTGGTTCCACCGGCGGTTCCGGGCCGACGAGTGGTGGCTCTACGACCAGTGGTCCCCGAGCGCGCAGGGGGGTCGCGGCCTGGCCTTCGGCTCGGTCTTCACCGCCGACGGCACCCTCGTGGCCACCGCGGCGCAGGAAGGCGTCATCCGGCAGCGCCGGAGCTGATCACACCAGTCTCACAGACCACACCAGTCACACCGGTCAAGACCTGACACGTCCTCCGTTCGGCCATTTCCGGCATTCGCCTGACGTGGCGGGTGTGACGAATGAACACTCGCTGACATGCAACGGCCGAAGCACCGTGCCATCACCCGGCGCCGACCGACGCTCTCCCGCGCCTCCGGGGCGATGGTCGGCGTGGTCACGCTGGCCTCTGCCGCTGTGCTCGGTCCCTCGGCGTACGCCGACACCCACTCGCACTTCCACCACGGCCCGGTCAAGCCGCACGCCTCGCACGGCAAGCCGGCCAAGCCGGGCCACTCCAAGCCCGGCCAGTCCAAGCCTGGCCAGTCCAAGCCGGGCGACGACAGCGCGAACGACGCCAACAGCGAGCACGACCCGAGCGCCACCAACGGCGGCAAGTCGCTCCCTGGCGACCAGGGGCTGACCCTGACCGAGCTCAAGCCGACCGCGCAGCCGGTGACGCCCTACGAGATGCCGTTCCCGTGCGGCGAGGTGTGGAGCGGCTCGAGCCGGCCCGGCCACAGCCCCAGCGTCCGCTCGGTCGACTTCAACCACGCCGGCGGCGACCTCGGGCTCCCCGTCGTCGCCGCGGCCTCCGGCACCGTGGTCACCGCGCGCGTCGGGATGAACAAGCCCAGCTACGGGCAGTACGTCGTCATCGACCACGGCAACGGCGAGAGCTCGCTCTACGCACACCTCAACTCGGTGCTGGTCACCGTGGGCCAGGTCGTCCAGGCCGGCACCCAGCTCGGCACGGTCGGGGAGACCGGCAACGCCAGCGGCCCGCACCTGCACTTCGAGGAGCGGCTCGGGGGCGCGGTCGTGGACGCGTGGTTCCACGGCGCCCGGTTCCCGATGAACTCCTCGGCCGAGTCGCAGAACTGCGGCCAGGTCGCCTCCACCGACATCCCGCTGGCCGGCGACATGTTCGGAGGCAGGGCCGCCGAGGTGATGGTCTACCGGCGCGCGGCCCCCGGCGCCTTCCACGTCACCCGCACCGGTGCCAAGGAGCGCGTGATCAAGATCGGCCGCGGTGCCGACCAGCCCGTGATCGGCGACTGGGACGGCGACGGGCGGGTGGACCCCGGCGTCCGCAGCCCGGCCGACCGGGTCTTCACGATGCAGGTCAAGCGGGCCAAGACCCAGGTGCGCTTCGGCAAGCGCGGCGACCTGCCGATCGCCGGCAACTGGGACGGCGTGGGCAGCTGGGAGCTCGGCGTCCGGCGGCCCGGCAGCGCCAAGTTCCTGCTCCGCATGCCCGACGGGTCGGTCAAGAAGGTCTCGCTCGGCGACGCGAACGACCTCCCGGTCACCGGTGACTGGGACGGCAACGGCGTCACCGACCTCGCCGTCTACGACCAGGCCACCGCGACGTTCACGCTGCTGCAGACCGACCCGATGGGGACGCCGTTCACGACGACGATCCCGTTCGGCAGCCCGGGGGACCTGCCGGTGACCGGTGACTGGGACGGGAACGGCATCACCGACCTCGGGGTGTGGACCCCGGCGACCGCGACGTTCGAGAAGCGCGGCGCGGTGGCGCCGACGGGTGCGAGCGAGCGGGTCAAGAAGGTCCGGTTCGGCCGGCCCGCCGCGCGCTGACGTTCCACCGACTTCCGGCTCTGGTGACCTGATCGGTGGGTGGGCGGCCGCGCGCGTAGCTGGCCCAGTTGGTGTTCTGCGATCTGAACCGCAAGCGTCAGGGTCACCGGATATCCGGGGACCCCTGAGCTTCTGTGCCGAGATCTCGGCACAGAAGCGGATGGGTCGCTACAGAACCCCGGCCCTGCCTCTGGTGGTGCCCGCGCTGAGGAACGGTGCGGCGAAGCCCGCCGTTGTGCTCCGGTAGGCGCCCGGGCACCCACGTGCCATTACACAAGAACTCTTGCACAACGACTCTTGTGGAACTAGGGTCCCGGGCATGGAGCAGGGTCCCCGGGTCAGGGCCACGGTCGAGCAGGTCGCGGCGAGCGGGCACCCGGTGCGGCGCCGGCTGCTCGAGGTGCTGGGCGTCGAGGGCCCGGCCACCGCGAGCCGGCTCGCGGAGCGCACCGGCCAGCTCGTGGGCAACATCAGCCATCACCTCAAGATGCTGGCCCGCGCCGGGCTGGTCGAAGAGGTGCCGGAGCTGGCGAAGGACCGTCGCGAGCGCTGGTGGCGGCAGGTCCCGGTCTCACTGAGCTGGTCGCTGGCCGACGTCCGCGGTGACGCGGTGGGCGAGGCGGTCGCCATCGCGGCCGAGCACGAGCATCTCGACCACCACGTCCGCCGGGTCCACGGCTGGTTCGCGGCGCGCGACGGGTCCCAGGAGTACGACGAGGCCTGGACCCGGGCGGCCTTCTCGACGTCGACCTGGGCCTGGGCCACTCCAGCGGAGTGGGAGGAGCTCGGGGAGGCGATCAACACCGTCATCTCCGAGTTCCACCGGACGCACAGCGAGCCGGCCGCCGGCCGCGAGACGTGCTTCGTCTTCGCCCACGGCATGCCCAGCAAGCCATGAGCACGGCGGTGCCGCAGGCGCCGCCGTTCGCCCGCGACCGGCTCTTCCAGGCCTGGGCGGTGGTCGCCGCGGTCTCGCTGTCCGGCGACTCCGCATGGTTCGTCGCCTTCGCGTGGACCGCCGCGACCGTCACCGATCCCGCCACGGCCGGACTGGTGCTGGGGGCGGGCACGATCCCGCGCGCCCTCACCGCGCTCTACGGCGGCACGCTCGCCGACCGCCACGACGCCCGGCGCGTCATCGTCCTCGCGAACCTCGGCCGGATCCTGGTGCTCGCCCTGGGAGCCGTTCTGGCCACCGTCCTCGGCATCAGCGTGGCCCTGCTGCTCGTCGTCGCGATCCTGTTCGGGGTCCTCGACGCACTCCACAACCCCGCCGCGACGACGCTGCCGCG
>NZ_DASUFR010000197.1:0-16130 GCF_036274455.1 Nocardioides sp.
GTCCCCCGCCCCTACCCCACCAGTGATGGCGAAGTGAGGGTGACGCGCGGGTCGGGACCGGGGGTGGCGCCCCCGGAGGCGTCAAGCGGCTTGGCCGCGGCGCGGGTAGCGCTACGCAATGGGGCTGGGAGCCGCTGCCCGCGACGCGCCGCCGCAGCCCCGGGGGCGACAGCCCCCGGGCCTGGCCCGACCCGGTGCCACGAACGAAGACCCAGACCCAGACCCAAACCCTAAGCGGGATCTGGCGACCAGCACCTTCCGTAGGTCTGGCCCGCCTTCCACTGGTCCTTGGTGGGCCACTCGTAGCCCCACTCGTAGTCGAGGGCGTCCGACGCGATGGCGCGGGCGGCCTCCTGGCACGCGTCCTGGCCGGCGTTCCTGACCGTGTCCTCGCCGGGGTAGACGCCCTTCTTCCGGGCCTTGTCGGCGAGGTCGACGACCGAGATCGCCTTCCAGGTGTGGTCCTCCCCGCACAGCACCCGGCTGAACTGGGGCGTGCCGGGCTGGGCGGTCGCGCACATGGCGAACTCGGCGCGCCCCGCCGGCTCCTTCAGCGCGCCGGCGAACTTGTGGTCGACCTTCGCCACCGCGTTGTCGCCGGTGACCGCGATGACGTCGCAGCGGTACCACGAGGCACCGGCGTCCGACTGCTCGACAGTGGGGGTGAACCACACCGGGCGCAGCAGCGAGAGGCGCCGCTGGGCCTCGGTGCCGCCGACGTAGGACCCCAGCTGGGCCGGGCACCGCTTCGCGACCTGCTTCTGGACGGCGTCGGAGTCGACGGCCAGCAGGTGGCCGTTGCTGATCAGGTTCAGCTGGCCGACCGCGAAGGTCTGGCTTGTGTGCCCCTTGTCGCAGGGGACCGGACTGTCGGTGTTGGTCGGCGCCAGGGCCTCGTCGTAGGAGAGCCGGTAGCACTCCCCGATACGCGGCGCGGGTGGGGGAGGCGGCGCGACGACCGGCGTGGGGGTCGTCGTCGGCCCCTGCGCGGGCGCGGGCTCCTGCTTGTGGTCATCGTCGCAGCCGGCCAGCGTGAGCACAGCCGTCACCGCGACTGCGAGGAATGTCGTGCGCCTCATGCGGTCGTCGCCGCCCAGCAGACCGAACGCCGGTTGCCGGCGTCCCATTCGGCCTTGTGGAACCACGTGAAGCCGAAGTCGTAGTCGTCGGGGTAGCCGAGCCACGCGCCCACCGAGCTGGAGCAGTAGTCGCGGGTGGTCGCCTCGACTGCCTTGTCGCCGGGGTAGGGGTCGCCCGGGTCGCCGACCTTGATCGTGGTGACCGCTCGCCAGTTGTGCTTCTCGCTGCAGGAGACCTTGGGCGCGTCCTGCACGGTGGTGCCGCTGACGCAGGCCATCCACTCGTCGCTCGGCGGCCGCTCGGCCAGCAGCCCCTCGGCGGTGTCCGGCAGGGCGACGTACGACGTACTCTCGGCACCGCCGCCCACGACGTCGCAGCGGTACCACCGGGCGCCCTTGTCCCACGCCTTCTCCGAGGGCCGGAACCAGACCCAGCTCACGATGGTGCGCATCACCGTGCTCTCGTCGCCGCCGAGGTACTGCTGGAACTTCGCCGAGCAGGTCTGGTAGGCGAACGCCCCGAGCGCGGGCGAGTCGTAGGCCGCGTCCTTCAGGTCGTCCGGCAGGTCGCCGGCGGCGAACGTCTCGGCGGTGTGACGCTCACCGCAGTCGACGACGCGGGTGGCGTTGGTCGGCTGCTCGGCGTCGTTCGGTGAGAGCAGCCGGCAGGCGCCGACCTCGGGGGCGTTCATGGCGTCGACCTGGTCGGGATCCACGTGGCCGCCCCCGTGGTCACCACAGGCGGACAGCGCGAGGGCCACGGTCGCGGGGAGGACCAGGCGCCAGACGGCGCGAGCGCGCACGTGACCTCCCCTCCCTGAACCGAGCAGAGCCTACCGAGGGGGTGGGAGCGCGCAGGTCCTCCGTCGGGTCCCTCTGCAGCCGCCGGCGACACCCCGGAACGGCGGTGGTGTCAGGCTGAGGGGATGGCGAACGACCTGCTGGGGCTGTTCGGCAGTGAGCTGCCGGTCCTGGCCGCGCCGATGGCGGGCGGGCCCACGAAGCCCCGGCTGGTGCTGGCCGCGACGGCCGTCGGGTCGGCCGGGTTCCTCGCCGGCGGCTACCAGACCCCGGAGGCGCTGGCCACCGACGTCGCCGAGGTGCGGGCGGCGACGGACCGCTACGGCGTCAACCTGTTCGCGCCGAACCCGGTGCCGGTCGATCCGTCGGCGTACGCCGCCTACCGTGAGCTGCTGCTGCCCCTCGCCGAGGCCTACGGCGTCGAGCTCCCGGTCGAGCCGGTCGAGGACGACGACACGTGGGCGTCGAAGGTCGAGGTGCTGGTCGAGGCTGCGCCGCCGGTCGTCTCGTTCACCTTCGGACCGCCCGACCCGACCGCCGCGGACGCGTTGCGCCGGGCGGGCTGTGCGCTGGTCCAGACGGTGACCTCGGCCGAGGAGGCGCACCGTGCGGCCGGGCTCGGGATGGACGCGCTCGCCGTGCAGTCCGCGGACGCGGGCGGCCACTGGGGCACCTGGACCCCTGCGGTCTCCGGTGGGCGGCTCGCGCTGCCCGACCTGGTCAGGTCGGTCCGCGCGGTGACCGACCTCCCGGTCATAGCGGCCGGTGGCGTGGGCCGCGCCGCCGACGTGCGGGCCGCCCTCGACGCGGGCGCCGAGGCGGTCGCCGTCGGCACGCTCCTGCTGCTGTCCGACGAGGCAGGCACCAACCCGGCGCACCGGGCCGGACTGGTTGCGGACCGGGGCGCGCCGGTGACGACGACCGCCTTCAGCGGTCGCCCGGCGGGCGCGGTCATGAACGCCTTCCTCGCGGCGTACGACGCAAAGGGGCCGCTCGGCTACCCGGCGCTGCACCACCTGACCAGCCCGATCCGCAGGGCCGCGGCGGCCCGCGCCGACGCCGAGCACGTGAACCTCTGGGCCGGGACCGGCTACCGGAACGCCGAGCAGCGGCCGGCAGGAGTGATCCTGCGCGCGCTCGTCCCCTGAGACCGGCCCAGCGGTGGCTGCTATGGTGAGCGGGTCATGACGCGACGCCTCCTCCTTGGCTGCCGCAGCGAGGTCTGAGCCCAGTCGGGCATAGCCGGACCCCCTCGCTGCGGAGTGAGCGCGCGCGACCGGCCTCCAGGACCACCGGCCCACCGAGGGCCAGCGAGGACAGATCATGACCACCCCCCTGATCCCCATGGGCAAGCAGAAGCCCAGCTCGATGCCGTTCGGCCGCTACCGGGCCTTCGCGCCGATCGACCTGCCCGACCGCACCTGGCCCGACCGGGTCATCACCGAGGCGCCGCGGTGGCTCTCGACCGACCTGCGCGACGGCAACCAGGCGCTCATCGACCCGATGAGCCCGGCGCGCAAGATGGCGATGTTCGACCTGCTCGTGAAGATGGGCTACAAGGAGATCGAGGTCGGCTTCCCCAGCGCCAGCGAGACCGACTTCGCCTTCGTCCGCCAGCTGATCGAGGGCGACCGGATCCCTGACGACGTCACGATCTCGGTCCTGACCCAGGCTCGCGAGGACCTCATCGAGCGCAGCGTCCAGTCGCTGGTCGGCGTACCCCGCGCCAACATCCACCTCTACAACGCCCTCGCGCCGCTGTTCCGGCGCGTCGTCTTCCGGGCCAGCAAGGACGAGATCAAGGACATCGCGGTCCGCGGCACCCAGGCCGTGATGAAGGGGATCGAGAGCTACCTCGACACCACGGTGATCGGCTACGAGTACAGCCCAGAGATCTTCACCGGCACCGAGCTGCCGTTCTCGGTCGAGGTGTGCGAGGCGGTCAGCGACGTCTGGCAGCCCGACGACGGCCGCGAGATCATCCTCAACCTGCCGGCCACGGTCGAGATGGCGACCCCGAACGTCTACGCCGACCAGATCGAGTGGTTCTCCCGCCAGCTCACCCGGCGCGAGAACACCGTGATCAGCCTGCATCCCCACAACGACCGCGGTACGGCGGTCGCCGCGACCGAGCTCGCGATGATGGCCGGTGCGGACCGGGTCGAGGGGTGCCTGTTCGGCCACGGCGAACGCACCGGCAACGTCGACCTCGTGACCCTGGCCATGAACCTGTTCAGCCAGGGCATCGACCCCCAGGTGGACATCTCCGACATCGACGAGATCCGTCGCACCGTCGAGTACTGCACCAACCTGCCGGTCCACCCGCGCCACCCCTACGCGGGCGACCTGGTCTACACGGCGTTCTCCGGCTCGCACCAGGATGCCATCAAGAAGGGGCTCGAGGACCTCGAGCGGCAGGCGTCCGAGCAGGGCGTGCCGGTCGGGCAGCTGCCCTGGGAGGCGCCGTACCTGCCGATCGACCCCAAGGACGTCGGCCGCACCTACGAGGCCGTGATCCGGGTCAACAGCCAGTCCGGCAAGGGCGGCGTCGCCTACATCCTCAAGGCCGAGCACAAGCTCGACCTGCCGCGGCGCGCGCAGATCGAGTTCAGCCGCGTCATCCAGGAGCACACCGACGCCGAGGGCGGCGAGATGACTCCCGACGAGATCTGGGGTGTGTTCCGCGCGGAGTACCTCGACCGCGAGACGCCACTCGAGCTCAACTCGGTGCACACGTCATCGGCGGCGGGGGAGAAGGACGCGCTCGACGTCAACGTCTACGTCGACGGTGCGCTGATGTCGCTGCACGGTGAGGGCAACGGTCCGCTCTCGGCGTTCGTGGCGGCGATCAACGAGCTCGACCATGGCCACGAAGACAGGGGCTGGGACGTCCGCGTGCTCGACTACGCCGAGCACGCGCTGTCCTCCGGTGGCGACGCCGTCGCGGCGGCGTACGTCGAGTGCCTCGTGCGCGACAGCGTCTATTGGGGGGTCGGCATCGACGCCAACATCGTCACCGCCTCGCTCAAGGCGGTCATCAGCGCGGTCAACCGGGCGACCCCGGTGGTGTAGGAGGGCACGGCCAGTCCGCCGCCGGCAACACCGACACAACTCCGGCGACGGTCACCTTCACCGCCTACGACTGCACGACCCTGAACGCTGCCACCACTGCAGCACAGGCGAAGGTGGACGCGGCGGACAAGAAGGTCGCCAAGGCCAAGAAGGCCCTGAAGAAGGCGAAGAAGTCGCACAAGGCCAGCAAGATCAAGAAGGCGAAGAAGAAGCTGAAGAAGGCGAAGGCCGCGCTGAAGTCCGCCCAGGCCGAGCTCACCGCGGCCCAGTCGGCTGCCGCTCCCTGTGGCGGTACCTCCCAGAGCCCGATGAAGAGCCAGACTCGGAGGTAGTGCGCCAGGGGCTAGTCTCACCGTTCGTGCGGATCACGGTGGGCGGCCTGACAGCAACGATCGCGACGGGGGTGCTCCTTGCCGGCACGGCGGGAGCACCCCCGTCGGTTGCGTCCGGGGGTGGCCCGCCGGCTCCGGCCAAGGCCGCTGCGAGCTACGGCAACCTCTGGAACATCCTGCCGCCGGGCTCGGCCGGCAACGTGACGACGGCCGACCTCGCCACGCTCGGCGGCACCACGGCGACGCCCACCGCGCCACCGCACGTCGCCGACCAGCTCGAGATGTACGACGCGCTCACCAAGCGCAACCCCGACCGCATCAGCCAGGCGGACATCGACAAGCTCTACAAGCGCGAGGACCTCACCCCGGCGACCGTCGTCAGCACGAAGTCGCCGAGGCCCGGGGTGACCATCCGGCGTGACGACTACGGCGTGCCCTACATCAACGGCGCCACCTTCGACGACGTCGAGTTCGGTGCCGGCTACGCCGTGGTCGAGGACCGGATGTTCCTCATGGACGTGCTCCGGCACACCGGAGCGGCGCGGTTGGCCGAGTTCATCGGCAACACCCCGGGCAACGTCGCTGCCGACCAGGCCCAGCTGCGCGCGTCCTTCTACACGCCGGCCGAGGCCAACGAGCAGGTCCTGAAGGCGGCCAAGGACGCCGGGGCCCGGGGCCAGCAGCTGCTCAGCGGCGTCGACGCGTTCCTCGCCGGCATCAACCAGGCCCAGCACGACCTGTGCCCGACCGTCGCCGCGCCGACCTGCCCGGCGGAGTACGTCGGGCTGCAGAAGCAGCCGACCGACTGGACCCGCGCCGACATCGTCTACGTCGCGTCCCTGGTCGGTGGCATCTTCGGCAAGGGCGGCGGCCACGAGATCGAGAACGCCGCGTGGTGGCAGGCCCTCCGGGCCAGGTTCGGCAAGCAGGAGGCGCTGCGGATCTACGGAGACCTGCGCGAGAAGAACGACCCGGAGGCGCCGACGACGTCCAGCGCCAGCGCGCCCTACGACCGCCGGACCTTCGACCCGGACCTGCCCGGCGTGGCGATCCCCGACCGGGGTGGTCCCACCGCTTCCGGGACAGGCGCCGTGCTGCGGGGCTCCGCGCCGGCACCCGCCGGCGCGAAGCCGCAGCTCGACCTGCCCGGCGGCGTCCACGTCGACCTCTCCCAGCTCGGCGCACACGGCATGAGCAACGCGCTGCTGGTGACCGGCAAGGAGTCCAGGACCGGCAAGCCGCTGGCGGTGATGGGGCCGCAGACCGGCTACTACGCGCCCCAGCTGCTCGTCGAGCAGGTGCTCGACGGCCCCGGCATCCAGGCCAGGGGAGTCGCGTTCGCCGGCGTCAACCTCTTCGTCCAGCTCGGCCGCGGCGTCGACTACGCCTGGTCGGCCACGTCGTCCGGCAGCGACAACATCGACACCGTGGCCGAGCGGCTCTGCAACACCGACGGCTCGAAGGCGACCGTCAGGTCGACGGCGTACAAGGTCGGCAAGAAGTGCGTCCCGATGCAGGTCGACGTCCACTCCGAGACGACCACGCCCAACTTCACCGCTCCCGGCCCCTCCAGGACCTACAGCTTCCAGGTGCTCCGGACCAGGCACGGCATCGTCCAGCAGCGCACCACCGTCGACGGCAAGCCCGTCGCGCTGGTGCTGCAGCGGTCGACCTACGGCCACGAGATCGACTCGGTGCTCGGCTTCGGGGAGTTCAACGACCCGGGCTTCGTGCACAACGCGAAGTCGTTCCAGAAGGCCGCGAGCGACATCGACTACACCTTCAACTGGTTCTACGCCGACTCCAAGGACATCTCCTACTACTCCTCGGGGCTGCTGCCGCAACGGTCGAAGAAGGTGGAGCCGGACCTGCCGCACTGGGCCGGCAAGAAGTACGACTGGCAGGGCTGGCTCCCGTTCAAGAAGCACGCGCGCCAGACCAACCCGAAGCGCGGCTACCTGGTCAGCTGGAACAACAAGCCGGCGCCCGAGTTCGCGGCCGCGGATGACACATGGAGCTACGGCTCGGTCTACCGGTCGCTGGCGCTGTCGAAGCGGCTGGCGGCCAAGATCAAGGGGAAGAAGAAGGTCGACCTGCCCGGCATGGTCGGGGTGATGGCGGGTGGCGCCACGGCCGACTCACGCGCGGCGTACACGCTGCCGTGGCTGCTGAAGGTGATCGGCGACGACAAGAAGACGGCCCCCGCGCGCGCCCTGCTCGAGCAGTGGCTGGACGCCGGCGCGCCGCGCGCCGACCGTGACCGCAACGGCTCCTACGAGTACCAGTCGGCGATCGCGCTCTTCGACTCCTGGTGGGAGGACGGCTCGAGCTCGGTCGCCTACGACGTGCTCTCGGCCCGGCTCGGGCCACTGACCCGGCAGCTGCCCCAGGCCCTGGACGACCACCCGCGCTCGGGTGGGGGCTCGTCGTTCAACGGGATCGCCTGGTACGGCTACGTGGCCAAGGACCTCCGCTCGGTGCTCGGCCGGCATGTCGAGGCTCCCTACTCCATGGGCTACTGCGGCAAGGGCTCGCTCGCCGTGTGCCGGGCGACGCTGCGCGCCTCGCTGGCCGCTGCCGTGCACCGCGTGCTGAGGGAGCAGCACAAGTCCTCGGTGAGCCAGCTGACCTACGACAAGTCCGAGGACTACATCCGCTCGACCACCGCCGGCATCGTCGGCGTGCGGCCGATCGACTGGCAGAACCGGCCGACGTTCCAGCAGGTCATCTCGTTCTTCGGGCACCGCTGACATTTGGGGTACTGCGGCGAACCTGCACCTTCCCTGACCACTGTTGCCGGGTCTAGGTTGCCCGCAAGGGTCGCGGCGAGGGCCGCGTTGGGAGGTCACCCGTCATGGTTCGTCGTACTCGTCCGCTGCTCGCAGTCGTCGCGGCCGCCGCTGTCACCGTCGCGCTCACGGCCGGGGCCAATCCCGATGCGGTGGCGAAGAAGGGGCACCACCACCATCAGCCGGCCAAGCCGGACAAGGTGGTCGTCATCCTGGTCGACGCGCTGAGCAAGGAGATCGTGCACAAGTACCACATGAAGAACGTCGAGTCGTTGATGAAGAAGTACGTCGACACTCCGCGCGGCTACCTCGGCCACCTCGGCTCGGTCACCGTCGTGACGCACAACGTGGTCACCTCGGGCCAGCTGCCCAAGCACATGGGCTGGACCGACGAGGGCTACCGCGACGTCGCCAACCTGCTGCCCGACACGACACCCCAAGACAGCACGGACGACTTCTACATCACCAGCGACTTCGGCAGCTCTGACATGTTCAAGCTGCAGAGCGGCTACCCGAAGCTCGCGGACTACCTCGGTGCCGCGGACCCGACCGCCAAGACGTTCACGATCAGTCCCAAGGGCTATGCCGGCTGGGCGTTCGGCGGGCCTGGGTCTGACTCGATCATCACCTTCGGCAGTGGAGCCGACTGCACCACCAGCGGCAGCTTGCGCCCGCCCGCTGGGATCAACGTGCCGTCCTACATCCTCGGTGAGCCGTGCAGCCGGTTCTGGGTGCATAACGGCTACCCGCAGTACGCCTACGACACGACCAAGCTCCCGGCCGTGATGTACCCGCTCGACAGCGACCGCTACGTGACCGGGCACGACGCCGCCCACCAGGGCGGCGACGTGTGGGCCGCCGACGCCGCGATCGCGATCATGCGCAACGAGAAGAACTGGAACGGGATCTTCGTGACCCTGCCCGGCGTCGACAAGGCCGCGCACATGTGGGGCGGTGTGGCCGACCCCGGGCCGACCGGCGCCGACGGCGACGCAATGACCCACCTCAAGGCGGCGGCAGCCACGGCCGACGCGCAGGTCGGCAAGATCATCAACGAGCTGCGCAGGCAGGGCGAGCTGGACGACACCCTCGTCGTACTGACAGCCGACCACGGCTCGGTCGCCGGCAAGCACTACTACGGCAAGCTGGTCGCCGAGAAGGACTACGGCTACTACAACTGGTACTACGGCGACCCGGAGAACGACAAGTTCTACGACCGGCCTCAGGACGCCCTGCTGCCGCTGGTCAACACCGGGAACATCGGCCTCTCCTACAGCGACTCGATGCTGCGGGTGTGGCTGAAGGACCAGTCGCCGGTCAAGGTCGCCGAGGCCGCCGCGATCATGAAGGACATGCCTGCCGTCACCGCGGTGTGGCGTCGCAACGGCGACCACTACGACCGGGTGACCCCGATCCGATGGGACCGGATGCACTCTCTCGGGGAGAAGCTGTGGTTCGCCCAGCACGCGCAGGAGCTGGTCGACACAGAGGCTGCCGTCTACGGTCCCGACCTGATCGCCACGCTGCCCGACGACACGACGTACTCGATCGCGGGCGACCATGGTGGCATCCAGCGGGCCTCGCAGCAGATCCCGATCGTCTTCGCCGGCGCCGCGCTGTCCAAGGATGACATCTATGCCCCGGTGCGCTCGGTCGACATCATGCCGACGATCCTGAAGGCGATGGGGATCACTCCGACCTTCCCGATGGACGGCGTGGCCTACAAGCTCCCGACGAAGCCCGGACGCCACTAGAGGAGACACCAGGGGGCCGACGGTGGCTGAGGCGTGAGGCCGTTCATGGCCGAGCCTCGAAGCCTCCGCAGGGCACCCGGGGTGGGTACCAGCACCGGGTCGCCTCCGCAGGGTAGGCACCTGCTGGCGCACCGCGGGTCGAGCCTGTCGAGACCCCCGCCACGCAGGCACCCGGGCGACCCACCGGTGGTTGAGGAGGTCGCGCTAGCGACCGTCTCGAAACCCCCGCAGCGTGGGCACCCGGGTGACCCACTGCTGGTCGAGCCTGTCGAGACCCCCGCAGCGAAGGCACCCGGGGACCCCGGATCGTCCACGTGCCGTCCACAACCAGTGCACCGGAACCGGTTGTCCACAGTGGGATCCCGGCCGCGAGCGACGGTCGGCTGCGGGTGGTGGACTGGGGTCATGTCAGCGATCGCGCAGCACCCCCGCACCGGGTGACCAACGCAGCGCGAAGCCGACAGTCTTCGCCGGCGCAGGATCGAGACTCTCGTCGGCGCCGTTGGCGAGGCGTACGGCGATCTCCGTGCCGACGGCGCCCACCGCGACCAAGATGACCGCGATTGCGGTGACCCTGAGGCGATGGAGGCGTCTGCCGCGCGACCAGGGCTCTGCCGGGGGCACAGCTCCGGTGGGTGCGTCGTCGGCCAGCTCCGCCAGCAGGTCGCGCAGCGTGTCCATGGGTCCCTCCGATCGACAGCCTCACCCATGAACACGCGATGAGCGAGCCTTTCGGCGGGGTCCAGGGCCGAACGGCGTCAACTCGCAGGCATCCTCTGACCTGGCCAGCAATCAGCCGGCCGGCGTGAGCCGTTCCGACCTCGCCAGCGGCAGCTTCACCGTGAACGTCGCTCCCTGCAGGTGCGCGGACCGCACCTCGATGGTGCCGCCGTGCGCGGACACGATCGCCTGCACGATCGACAGGCCGAGGCCGGTGCCCTGGATCTGGCGTACCTGGGCGGTCGACGAGCGGAAGAACCGTTGGAACAGGTCGCCCTGCTCGTCCGCGGGGATGCCGATGCCGGTGTCGCTCACCGTGATCACCGCGTGGTCCTGCTCGATGCCGACGGAGTAGGAGATCGTGCCGCCGTCCTCGGTGAACTTCACCGCGTTGGAGAGCAGGTTGATCATCACGCGCTCGAGCTGGGCCTGGTCGCCGAGCACCGGCACCATCGATGCCGGGCGCTCGATGTCGAGGGTGAGGTGCCGCCCCTTCAGCAGCGGCCGGATCGCCTCCTCGATCGGGCTGACGGTTGCAGCCAGGTCGAGCTGGTCGTGGCGCCACTGGACGGTCTGCGAGTCGAGGCCGGAGAGCATCAGCAGGTCGTTGATCATCGAGATCAGCCGCTGGGCGTTGCGGTTGATGGTCTCCAGCAGCGGCAGCTGGTCGGGGAGGGGCTCGACGATGGAGCCGTCGGTCATCATCTCGGCGTAGCCGACGATGCTTGTCACCGGCGTGCGCAGCTCGTGGGAGACGGTGGAGACGAACTCGTTCTTCGCCTGGTCGAGCGCGCGAAGCCGCTCGACCGCGGTGCGCTCCTTGTCGAGGGCGGCGATCAGGAGCTCCTGGCTGTGCCGCTGCTCGGTCACGTCGCGCGCCACACACAGGTAGCCGCTCTGGGCGGCGAACGCGTCCTGCGCCACCGAGAGGGTCATCGAGACCATCTGCTCCGCGCCGGTCCTGGTCACCCAGGTCCAGTCCCGCGCCCGGGTCTCACCGTCGCGCCCCAGCCCCCGGACCAGGATGTCGAATGCCTCGTCGAGGGTGTCGGCCCCGGTCCGCTCGAGCAGCTCGGCGGCCTTGAGCAGCTTGTGGAACGGCTCGCCGACCAGCTCGTCGCGCTCGTAGCCCAGCAGGTGCTGGATGCCGGAGTTGGCCACCGAGATCCGGCCCGCGGTGTCGATGCCGACGATCGCGGTGGTCAGCGAGGCCTCCATCAGGTGGTTCACCAGGCCGGCCGTGGTGCGCTCGGCGGTGACGTCGATGCCGGTCATGACGGCGTACATCGGGTTGCCGAGCTCGTCGCGGACGATGTTGGTGTTCCAGACGATCCGCAGCTTCTCGCCCGACTTCGTGGTGGCGTCGGACTCCCGCACGATCGGTACGCCGGACCGGTTCGGCCACATGAACAGCGCCTCGACGTCGTCGGCCTCGGACGGCGTGATGCCGGTGTCCCAGACCTTGCGGCCGAGCAGCTCCACGTCGCGGTAGCCGGTGATCACCGAGGTCGCCTGGTTGATCCGGACCACGATCCCCTCGAGGTCGGTCACCATGATGATGCAGTTCGTGGTGTCGAGCGTGGCGTTGGTCAGCGTCTGCGCCACCTCGAGCCCGTGCCGGGCGTCGTACTCCGCGGTGACGTCGAGGAGCTGGGCGGCGAAGAACGGCGCGTCGCCGGTGTCGCCCAGCGCCGAGATCTGGAGCGTCACCTTGCCGGCCCGCGCGTAGGTGAGCGGACCCTCGACCCGCCACCCGTCGGTGGTGCGCGCCAGGAGCCGGGGGAGAGCGTCGGCGAACTCCGGCCCGACGTCCATCAGCTCGGTCAGCCGCTTGCCGAGCAGGTCCTCCTCACGACCGCCGAGGATCCCAAGAGCGGTGTCGTTGAGGTCGACGATGACCAGGTCCTGCCGGGACGGGTCCGGCTCGAGGAAGGCCATCCCGACCAGCGACTCGGTGAAGTTGCGGCGGAACAGCTTGCTGTCGGCGGTGATCCGGTCCATCAGGATGGTGTTGCGCTGCACAGCGATGCCGAGCGGCACGACCAGCAGTGCGGCGCAGGCCAGGTAGCCCTGGGTCAGCGCGCCTCCGGTCAGCGCGCCGACCCGGCCACTGTCGACGGCGACGCCGAACGGGCCGATGCCGGCCACCGTCTGAACCGTCACGAAGCTGCCGACGAGCACCAGCTCGGTGCAGGCCACCCGCACGTCGAACCGGAGTGCTGCCCAGGCCAGGAAGAGCACCGGGACGAAGGTGAGCGTCGAGCTCGCGTCGGACACGAAGCTGAGCAGGCTCGCGCCGGCGAGCAGGAGGACCTGGACCGCCAGCTCGAGCCTTCGTCCCGTCCACCGGTTCCCGGTGACCACCGCCAGCGGGAAGATGAGCAGGACCGCGGCCAGGTGCGCCACGAACGCCGTTGCCAGCGAGGGGCCCAGGGGGGCGATGGTCAACCACCGCGAGGCGCTGGCGCCGCCGGCGACGAGCATCCCGCCGCTCACGACGGCCGCGCCCAGCAGCCGGACGAAGTCCTCCTGGTCGGCGAGCCGAGGCCGGATCCGGCCCGCATGAGTCACCAGGAGCGCGGCGATCGCCAGCGAGAGGGTCTCCACCACGCCGTGCGTGACGGCGAGCCGGAGCGTGCGGTCGCCGATGAGGTCACCGGCCACCGTGGCTGCGAAGAGCAGCGGGGCGAGCGCCAGCCAGCGGCGGCCCACGGTCAGGGCAAGCACGATCAGTCCCAGTCCGGCCGCAGGCCAGAAGGTCGCGACGGTATGGCCGTCGGGCGCCAACCGCACCGCGACGGCTCCTGCAGCGACGACCCCTGCGAGCAGGGCGAACGAGGTCGCCCAACCGAGGGGTCGATCGGCCTCGGACGTCACGATTTCAGTGTCGGGCACCCCACGGGCCCGCCGCTCGGTTTCTGGAGGTATCGCCACCTGGTGTCCACTGCACCTTGACACCGGGCTGCGGAGGCTTCGAGACTCGGGCGCAGAACGCCCTCGCACCTCAGCCACCGTCGGCTCGGCCCTGTGTGGGCCGATCTAGGCTGGCCGGGTGTTGGTCTCCGAGCGCATCGGCCAGTTCTTCGTGGACGCAGGCTCGGGTCGCGACCGGCTGGAGTACACCGAGTACGGCGCGGGCGACCACTGGGTCGTCCTCGTGCACGGCCAGCTGATGCCGCGCCGGATGCACCAGCCGCTGGCCCGCGCGCTGGCCGCCGAGGGGCTGCACGTGGTGACGCTCGACCTGCTCGGCCACGGTCGGTCGGACCGCCCGACCGACCCCCTCGTCTACTCGATGACCGCGTTCGCCGAGCAGGTGGTCGCCCTGCTCGACCACCTGGACGCGCGGGAGGCGATCGTCGGCGGTACGTCGCTGGGCGCCAACGTCGCCCTCGAGGTCGCCGACCTGGCGCCCGACCGGGTCCGGGGCCTCCTGGTGGAGATGCCGGTCCTCGACAACGCCGTCGAGGCCGGGATCCTCGCGTTCGCGCCGCTGATGTTCGCGGCAAGGTTCCTGCCGTTCACCGTGGACGGGGTGCGCGCCCTGACCCGGCCGATCCCGCGCGGGATCGTGCCGTTCTGGGTCGGGATCGCCCTCGACACCCTCGACCAGCGCTCGGAGTCGGTGGCCGCGCTGGTGCACGGCATCTTCTTCGGCCGGGTCGCCCCGCCGACCAAGCGGCGCCAGGCGATCACCGCGCCGGCGCTGGTGGTCGGTCACCCGGCCGACCCGATCCACCCCGCCGCGGACGCCGCGATGCTGGCCGAGGAGCTGCCGAACGCCCGGTTCGTCCGGGCCCGCAGCATCCTCGAGTGGCGGTTGTGGCCCGAGCGGCTCGACCGCGAGGCCGCCGAATGGGCGCAGGAGGTGTGGGCGACACCCACGAGCCAGCGCCGTACCGTCCGCTAGAACCGGCAAGATAGGACGGTGCCGCTCTACCGCGACGAGGCGATCGTGCTGCGCACCCACAAGCTGGGTGAGGCCGACCGGATCATCACGTTGCTGACCCGCGAGAACGGGCGGGTGCGCGCCGTGGCCAAGGGCGTACGCCGGACCACCTCGAAGTTCGGCTCCCGGCTCGAGCCGTTCACCCATGTCGAGGTCCAGCTCGCCGAGGGGCGCAACCTCGACACGATCACCCAGGCCGAGACCCACGACGCGTTCGCCGCGGAGCTGGGCGCCGACTACGAGCGCTACACCGCCGGCACCGCGATGCTCGAGACCGCGGAGCGGCTGGTCACCGAGGAGAAGCAGCCGGCGACCCAGCAGTTCCTGCTGCTCGTCGGCGGGCTGCGGGCCATGGTCGGCGGCGAGCGCCGGCCCGGGCAGGTGCTCGACTCCTACCTGCTCCGCTCGCTCTCGGTGGCCGGGTACGCGCCGTCGTTCCGAGCCTGCGCCCGCTGCGGTCTCGTCCCCCCCGACTCGGGCCACCACCGCTGGTTCAACCCGTCGTACGGCGGCATGCTCTGCACCACCTGCCGAGTCCCGGGGTCGGCCGGCCCGGCCCCGGAGACGGTCACGCTGCTGGGAGCCCTGCTGGCCGGCGACTGGCCGGTGGTCGAGGCCGCCGACCCACGCCATCTCAAGGAGGCCAGCGGCCTGGTGGCGGCCTTCCTGGCCTGGCACGTGGAGCGCGGGCTGCGCTCCATGGCCTACGTCGAACGATGAACCGCACGCCACGCGCGCCGTCGCCGCACCCGTCCGGTGCACGCCCGCCCGACCTGCCCAGCGAGCTGGTCCCTCGCCACGTCGCGATCGTCATGGACGGCAACGGCCGCTGGGCGAAGCAGCAGGGGCTGCCGCGCACCAAGGGCCACGAGGCGGGCGAGTCGTCCCTGTTCGACGTGGTCGAGGGCGCCATCGAGATCGGCGTGAAGGCGATCTCGGCGTACGCGTTCTCGACCGAGAACTGGACCCGCTCGCCCGACGAGGTCCGGTTCCTCATGGGGTTCAACCGCGACGTGATCCGGCGCCGCCGCGACGAGATGAACGACCTCGGCGTGAAGGTGCGGTGGGCCGGCCGGGCGCCGCGGCTGTGGCGCTCGGTGATCAAGGAGCTGCAGGTCGCAGAGGAGCTCACCAAGGACAACGACGTGCTGACGCTGACCATGTGCGTCAACTACGGCGGCCGCGCAGAGCTCGCCGACACGATGCGCTCGATCGCGCGCGAGGTCGCGTCCGGCCGCCTCAAGCCCGACAAGATCGACGAGCGCACCGTGGCCCGGCACCTCTACGTGCCCGAGCTCGGTGATGCCGACCTGGTCTGGCGTACGTCGGGGGAGCAGCGGCTCTCGAACTTCCTGCTGTGGCAGGCGGCCTACAGCGAGCTCGTGTTCAGCGACGTGCTCTGGCCCGACGTCGACCGTCGGCACCTGTGGGCCGCGATCGAGACCTACGCCGCCAGGAGCCGGCGGTACGGCAAGGCCTGATGGTCACCCGCAACTAACGGTTGACAACCACTTACCGTTAGTTGTAACTTACGGTAAGTCATGACGAACGCACACGCCATTCTGACCGCCCTCGGCGACCCGACCAGGCAGGCGATCCTCGACCTCCTCCTGGACGGACCACAGCCGGTGGGG
>NZ_DASUFR010000198.1:0-4086 GCF_036274455.1 Nocardioides sp.
TGATCACCTCCTGCTCCTGCTCGGAGTCAAGGTTGAGCAGGGTCCGGCCGGTGACCAGCTCCGGGTCCACACCCGCGGCCCCGCCGAAGTCCTCCTCCTCGTCGACGGTGAAGAGCAGCTGCAGCGGGGGGTACGTCGCCTCGTGGGCCAGAGCCTCGGCTGCGACCGCCAGCGCGACGGCGACCCCGATCCCGTCGTCGGCGCCGAGCGTCGTACCGGGCGCCTGGACCCACCCGTCGACCACCACCGGGAACACCCCGTCGGTCGCCGGGTCGGTGCCGGCTCCGGCGTCGGCCTCGCAGACCATGTCGAGGTGGGCCTGGAGGACGACCGGCTCGGCGTCCGAGGCCCCCGGGACGTGGGCGACCACGTTGCCCGCCCCGTCCACCGTCGCGTCCGCCCCGAGCGCGGTGAGCCGGTCGACCACGTGCGCCCGGGCCTGCTCCTCGTGCTTGGACCTGCGCGGGACGGCCGAGAGCGCGGCGAACTCCCGCCACACGCTCGCGGGTTCGAGCCCATCGGCCCAGGCCAGTCGCTCCGACATAGACGTCGATCATGGAGCCCCCGGCGGAGCCGCGCCACCCCTCGGGGTGGATCCCGCGCCGGGTGCCGTCGGCAGGGTTCCCCGAGACCGCCGGAAGTGGTTGTGTGATCAAGGGTCACATCCCGACCCAGGCGACCTGACCGGGAGGGTCTCATGAGGAAACTCGTCAGCATGGTCGCCGCCGCGGTACTGATGGGCGCGGGTCTCACCGCGACCAGTGCCGATGCGGCGTCCCCATCGCGTCACCACAGTGGCGCCGACTACACGCCACCACCCATCCAGTGGGGGGTGTGCCCGACCGCAAGCCTCAGGAACGCCGGCGCGACCTGCGGCATGCTCACGGTCCCGCTCGACTACAACAGGCCGAACGGCACCAAGATCCAGCTCGCGGTGTCCCGCATCCTGCACAAGACCTCGGATGCCGACGCCCAGGGCCCGATGCTCGTCAACCCCGGCGGCCCCGGCGGCTCCGGGCTCGGGCTGGCCCGGCTCGGCGCCTTCGTGCCGAACGGCGGCGGCGACCCCTACGACTGGATCGGCTTCGACCCGCGCGGCGTCGGCCGCAGCGTGCCCGCGCTGACCTGCGACGGCGACTACGCCGCACCCGGCCGGCCGAACTACGTGCCCGAGACGCAGGCCATCACGTCGTACTGGATGACCAAGACGATGGGCTACCAGCAGGACTGCGAGGAAGCCGGTGGCGCGCTGCTCGACCACCTGAAGACCACGGACGCGGCGCGTGACATGGACAGCCTGCGCAAGGCGCTCGGTGCCAGCAAGATCAACTACTACGGCTTCTCCTACGGGACCTACCTCGGCCAGGTCTACGCGACGCTCTTCCCCGACCGGGTCCGTCGCATGGTCTTCGACGGGGTCGTGAACCCGAAGGACGTCTGGTACGACGCGAACCTCGAGCAGGACAAGCAGTTCGACAAGAACATCGACACCTACTTCGACTGGGTCGCCGAGAACGACGCCACCTACCACCTCGGCACCGACGGTGCCGCGGTGCGGCAGATCTACTACGACGTCCTCGACCAGCTCACCACCGACCCGCAGGCCGAATTCGGGGCGGCGGACTGGAACGACGACTTCGTCCAGGCGGCCTACTACGTCTACGGCTGGGACGACCTCGCCCACGTGCTGGTCGCGGCGGCGCACGGCGACCTCGGGCCTGCCAAGGCGTTCTACGGCGACCCGACCGGGCCGGGTGCCGACAACGGCTACGCGATCTACCTGGCCGTGGAGTGCACCGACGCCCCGTGGCCGGACAAGTGGAAGACGTGGCAGCGCGACAACGACCGCATCTACGCCTTCGCGCCGTTCCTGACCTGGAACAACGCATGGTTCAACGCGCCGTGCCGCACCTGGTCGGCTCCCTCGGACAAGCCGGTCAACGTCAAGGGCCAGCACGTCGCACCGATCCTGCTGATCTCGGAGACCGAGGACGCCGCGACGCCGTACGCCGGCGCGCTGGAGGTCCGCAAGCGGTTCCCGAAGTCGGTCCTCATCGAAGGGGTCGGCGGCACGACCCACGCAGGCTCGCTCTCCGGAGTCGCATGCACCGACGACCGGATCGCGGACTACCTGCTCACCGGAGCGCTGCCGGCCCGCGTGTCCGGCCAGAACCGGTCGGACGTGCAGTGCGACCCGGTGCCACCGCCGACGCCGACGCCCGTGGCGGCCGCCCGGGCCAAGGTCTCGTCGACCGCGACCGATGCGAACCTCGGCAGGCTGCGTGACCTGATCGTCGACGCGTTCGATCTTCGCTGAGGTCACTGCGGATGGCCGCAGCCGCAAGCCGGCTGCGGCCGTCCGGCTGTGCGCTGATGGAACCCGCGGACCGGCAGCGTGCGCCCGGGAGAGGGTCCGGGTGCAGAGGTCGGCGTACGCCTGCATCCCCGGGTGGCGCCATCTGCTCGATCGGGAACGAGTGCTGACCAGTGCTCTACCCGAGCGATCAGCCTGCGATGCTGCCGCCCCATGGTCCGTGCTGGTCGCTATCCCCAGGCTTCTTCCCTCTGGGCTCTGCATGGTCCGGGGTGCGACCGCTGCTCCTCCACCAGAGGGCGGCCACGACGCCTAGCACGACGATCACGAGCACCCATACCCACCAGTCCATGTTCCCTCCCGGTGTTGCGCAGGAACGTTGATGGTCTCGCACCCGAGCGGACCGTGTCGATGATCCGACATCTGACCGACACGCGGGGAGCGGATCTCGCCGGAATACCGGCTCTGAACTGCGAAAACGTTGGTGGGCGATACTGGGTTCGAACCAGTGACCTCTTCGGTGTGAACGAAGCGCGCTACCACTGCGCCAATCGCCCTTGCGACCGCCGATGCTAGCCCATCACCCGACCGTCTCGAGCATCGTCGCCTCGTGCTCGCGCCAGGTTTCCTGCACCGCCTTGGTGACCGGCCCGGAGGCCGGCAGCTCGACGTCGTCCCACGCACTGACCGGCTGGGCGTCCCTGGTGGTGGAGGCCAGGAACACCTCGCTCGCCGCGCGCACGGCGTCGATCGGCTCGTCGACCTCGCGGCCGCCGTACCACTCGAGGACCAGCCCCCGGGTCACCCCGGCCAGGCACCCGCTGTCGAGCGTCGGCGTGCGCAGCTCGCCGTCGACGACGTAGAAGACGTTGGTGCCGGTCCCCTCGCAGAGGTTGCCGGCCAGGTTGGCCATCACCGCCTCGCCGGCGCCCCGCGCGGAGGCGTGGGCGAGCATCACGACGTTCTCGGCGTACGACGTGGTCTTGAGCCCGGCCAGCGCGCCCCGCTCGTTCCGCGGCCACGGCACGGTCGCCACCCTCGTCGACCGGTCCGCCTCGGGCAGCGCTGCCGCAACCACGACAAGCGTCGGCTCGCCGTCCCCCCGCCCGCTCCCCAGCGGCGCCGGTCCCGCCGTGTAGGTGATCCGGATCCGGCTCAGCGGCTCCTCGGTGCCCCGCAGCACCTGCCCCACCGCGCTGCGGATCCGGTCCAGGTCAGGCTCGGGCAGCCCCAGCCCCGCGGCACTGTGCTGAAGCCGCTCCAGGTGCCGGGTCAGAGCGAAAGGCCGCCCCCGCACCGCCTTGACCGCCTCGAACACCCCGTCCCCGACGGTCAGTCCGTGGTCGCTCACCGCCACCGCCGGCCCGGCCGGGTCCTCGAGCAGCCTGCCGTTCACCCACGCGCGCACCGCTTCATTCTGCCGATGCCCGCGGTGGCTGAGGTGCGAGGCGCCCCGGCGCCGAGCCTCGAAGCCCCCGCAGCCCGCGCTGGCAAGCACCCGCTCCGGTAGCTGAGGTGGGAGGCGCCCGGCGCCGACCTCGAAGCCTCCGCGACGACGGCACCCGCCCGCACCGCCCACGGTGGCTGAGGTGCGAGGCGCCCCGGCGCCGAGCCTCGAAGCCTCCGCAGCGACGCTGGGACTCACCCTGCGCGCCAAGTTTGTACGCCGGAGAGCATCGGCTAAGGTTCTGACGCACTTCGAGCACGGGAGACCGGCGCTCGGAGGCAGGCGGACGTAGCTCAGTTGGTAGAGCGCAACCTTGCCAAGGTTG
>NZ_DASUFR010000199.1:0-3092 GCF_036274455.1 Nocardioides sp.
AGGGCGGCAGCGGCGAGCGCGACCACGCGCCGCGGCACACCGACCGCGAGTGGCGCCAGGTCTCGGTCAACCACCGCGAGTGCCTCGGCGCAGCCAAGTGCCCGTTCGGCCAGGAGTGCTTCGCCGAGCTGGCCAGGGACAGGGCCCAGCGCTCGCACCTGATCGTCACCAACCACTCGCTGCTGGCGATCGACGCGATCGAGGGCGTGCCGATGATCCCCGACTACGACGTCGTGGTGGTCGACGAGGCACACGAGCTCGTCACCCGGGTCACCCAGGCCGCCACCGACGAGCTGTTCGCGGCCGACGTCGACCGCGCGGCGAAGCGGTCGCAGCGGCACGTCGACGGCAGCGAGGCCGACGACCTCGCCGACGCCGGTGACGCGCTGCGGGTCGCCATCAACGACCTGTCGCCCGGCCGGATCGACGTGCTGCCCGACGCCCTCGGAGACGCGCTGGTCACGGTGCGCGACAGCGCCCGCGCCTGCCTCTCGGCCTATCCCAAGGGCGACGCCGGCGGCGGTGATGCCGACGCGGGGCTCACCCAGGCCAAGGGTGCCGTGCAGGAGGTGTTCGCCACCGCCGAGCGGCTGGCGGCGAACGCCGAGTCCGACGTGTTGTGGGTGACCGAGGGAGCCGAGCACCGGCCACCCCACCTGTGCGTGGCGCCGCTGCAGGTCTGGGGGCCGATGCGCGACAAGCTGCTGACCGACAAGCTCGCCGTCTTCACCAGCGCCACCCTCCGGCTCGGCGGTGACTTCACCGCCGTGGCGTCGAGCTTCGGGCTGAAGCCGGAGGAGAACGTCGAGGCTCCGCAGTTCGCGGGGGCCGCCGTCGAGAGGTCCGACGGCGTCCTGCCCTGGCGCGGCCTCGACGTCGGTAGCCCGTTCGACTACGCCCAGCAGGCGATCCTCTACGTCGCCCGCCACCTCCCGCCGCCCGGCCGGGACGGGCTCGGACGCGCCCAGCTCGACGAGATCGTCGAGCTGGTCGACGCCTGCGAGGGTCGCGCGCTCGGGCTGTTCTCCAGCCGCCGGGCCGCCGAGGCCGCGGCCGACGTGGTGCGCGAACGGCTCCCGCACCTCACCACGCTGGCGCAGGGCGACGCCCAGCTCCCCGAGCTGGCCCGGCAGTTCGTCGACGACCCGCACACCGCGCTGTTCGGCACGCTCTCGCTCTGGCAGGGGCTCGACGTCCCCGGCGACACCTGCCAGCTCGTCCTCATCGACCGGATCCCGTTCCCGCGCCCCGACGACCCGCTGATGAGCGCCCGTCAGCGGGCCGCCGATCGGGCCGGCGGCAACGGCTTCATGCAGGTGGCCGCCACCCACGCCGCGCTGCTGCTGGCCCAGGGCACCGGCCGGCTGATCCGCACCTCCACCGACCGTGGAGTCGTCGCCGTGCTCGACCCGCGGCTGGCGACCGCTCGCTACGGCCGCTTCCTCAAGGCCAGTCTGGCGCCGATGTGGACCACCACCGACCCCGCCGTGGCCCGGCAGGCGCTGGCCCGTCTTGCGGCGGCCGCCCAGTCGGACGCACGGTAGTCGAACGCCCCGAAATCACGGATGAGACGCTGGAGCACATGCCCACGCG
Organism: Nocardioides sp.; assembly: GCF_036274455.1. Lineage (GTDB taxonomy): Bacteria > Actinomycetota > Actinomycetes > Propionibacteriales > Nocardioidaceae > Nocardioides. Next base: position 1,594 of record NZ_DASUFR010000199.1, read on the forward strand.
CCTCGGACGCTCCGCACTCGTCGCCCTGATCCTCGTCGGGGCGACCGCCTGCGCCGCCAGCCACGCCGGGGCGCCGGCAGCCCGGACGTCGGTCGGCTCGGCGCGGACGACCACGGTGGTCAGCTCGGCTCCGGCGTCCGACGGTGAGGTCGACGGCACCGCCACCGGCGCGGCTGCCCAGGCGCCCGCCGTCACCACGGCCAGGACCACCATCAGCGGCTGCAACACCGATGGTGCGGCGTACGAGGTCTGCTTCTCCTCGCCCGGCACCCACGGCGGCAGCGACCCCGCGGTCGTGCGCCACTTCATCGACATCTTCAAGTCGGCCGGCAAGGGCGACTCGCTGCGGATCGCGATGTTCCGCTGGGACATCCCCGCCACCACCAAGGCGCTCGTCGGCGCCCAGAAGCGCGGCGCCCACGTCGAGATCGTGGCCGACGCCGACATGACCACCAAGCCGGCCGGCCGCTCGGTGATCGCCCAGATCGAGGCGGGCGACCCGATGGCCCGCAACGTCGTGGTCTGCAAGGGCTCCTGCCTCCCGTGGGCCGGCAGCGGCCCGGCCCCGCCCTCGCAGAACGTCAACCACCTCAAGCTCCTGCTCGCCGACGTGGGCGGCAGGAAGTCGGTGATCACCTCCTCGAGCAACTTCGAGGGCCGCCAGTACTCCCAGGTCAACAGCCTCACCCGGGTCTACGACGACGGCTTCTACGCCTACGGGCTGCAGTACTTCCAGCGGCTGCGCGCCCAGAGCTGGAAGGTCGGTGGCGTGGCGTGGTCGGACAAGCAGCGGTCCTACGCCGGCCCACCGAGCGCGATGGTCTACCCCCGCCACGGCGACCTCGTCCTCAACACCCTCAAGTCCGTCCACTGCGCCAAGGGGATGAAGACCGTCGACATCATGGTCGCGGTCATCCAGCGCTACGACGTCCGCGCCCAGATCGGCCGCCTCTGGAACGAAGGCTGCAAGATGCGGATCATCACCACCCGCGACCTGATCGAGAACTGGATCCAGTCGCCGTTCCGCCTCCCCAACGGCAAGCTCGTCGACATCAACAACAACGTCGTCCGCACGATCATCGCCCACGACAAGGTCTACGCGATCCACGCCAAGATCCACGGCAAGGAGCGGTACGTCGTCGTCACCGGCACCAGCAACACCACCTGCGGCGGCATCTTCTACAACGACGAGATGATGCTCCGCCTCGACGGCAAGTGGGCCTTCAAGACCTTCGTCGCCCACGTCACCGACTCCTTCCGCCACGCCCACCAGAGCCGGGTCTCAGCAGTCCCCGTCCAAGCCCACTGTCATTGAGGGTTGTGGGTCTGGGTCTTCGTTCGTGGCACCGTCAGCGGGCCGGGCCCGGGGGCTGTCGCCCCCGGGGCTGCGGCGGCGCGTCGCGGGCAACAGCTGCCAGCGTGGTTGCGTAGCGCTACCCGCGCCGCGGCCAAGCCGCTTTACGCCTCCGGGGGCGCCACCCCCGGTCCCGACCCGCACC
>NZ_DASUFR010000200.1:0-18282 GCF_036274455.1 Nocardioides sp.
CGAGGCGGTGCGCCCGCGGGCGACGGGCCACCGGGCCACCCGTGAAGGCGCCGCCCTGTCGCACAATGGCGACGTCGCGGGGCTCGAGCGGTGCGCGCCGGGGCCGTGGGGTGGGGGACGCTACGTGCGGGTCGCCTTCGGCGGTGAGTCCGGCTGGCTGGTCTACCGCGCGCCGCGCGGCGGCACCCAGGTCGTCGACCTGTTCCTGTGCGACACGGAGTCCCCCGAGCGGTCCGCGACCCTGCCCCTCGGGTGAACGACGCGTCCGGCACCACCCGGGAATGCGGCTCGCCTACGATCGGTTCTGTTCGTGTCACCCCCTACCGAGGAGCAGCATGTCCGACCAGCCCACTCACGAGCCCCGCAACGTCATCGTCATCGGCTCGGGCCCGGCCGGCTACACCGCCGCCCTCTACACCGCCCGCGCCGCGCTGCAGCCCCTCGTCTTCGAGGGCTCGGTGACCGCCGGCGGTGCGCTGATGAACACCACCGAGGTCGAGAACTTCCCGGGCTTCCGCGACGGCATCATGGGCCCGGCCCTGATGGACGAGATGCGCGCCCAGGCCGAGCGGTTCGGCGCCGAGCTGATCCCGGACGACGTGGTCGAGATCGACCTCACGGGTGATGTGAAGATCGTGAAGACCCACGACCAGACCTACACCGCGCGGGCGGTGATCCTGGCCATGGGCTCGGGCTACCGCAAGCTCGGCCTGCCCAACGAGGACCTCCTGTCCGGTCGCGGTGTCTCGTGGTGTGCGACCTGCGACGGCTTCTTCTTCCGCGAGCAGCACATCGCGGTCGTCGGTGGTGGCGACTCCGCCGTCGAGGAGGCGACGTTCCTCACCCGGTTCGGCTCCAAGGTGTCGATGATCGTGCGCCGCGACGAGCTGCGCGCGTCGAAGATCATGCAGGAGCGGGCCTTCGCCGACCCCAAGCTCGAGATCATCTGGAACTCCAAGGTCGACTCGATCAACGGCGACGACCGGCTGGAGTCGGTCACGCTCGAGGACACCGTCACCGGCGAGAAGCGCGTGCTCGACGTCACCGGGCTGTTCATCGCCATCGGCCACGACCCCCGCTCGGAGCTGCTGACCGGCCAGGTGGACCTCGACGACAACGGCTACGTCATCGTCGAGCACCCCTCGACACGCACCAACCTGACCGGCGTCTTCGCCGCCGGCGACCTCGTCGACCACCACTACCGGCAGGCCATCACCGCGGCCGGCACCGGCTGCGCCGCGGCTCTCGACGCCGAGCGCTACCTTGCCGAGCTGGCGCACGTCGGGGACCCTACGCAGGCCCAGGCGAGGGCTGACGCGGAGGCGGGCGAGGTCAGCGAGGTCGTGATGGAGCAGGCCCAGATCGCCGGAGCCTGAGCCCAGCCGCGCCACGGGAACATTCCGCACCGGTGTGCGGTTGGATGAGTCAGGCTTCCAGCTCGTCGGCCCGGTCTTGGGTCCGACCCCGACATGAAAGGTGACCCATCGTGGGACACATCGAGTCCGTGACCGACGCCGAGTTCGACGCGCAGGTCCTCAAGTCCGACAAGCCCGTCCTGGTGGACTTCTGGGCCGAGTGGTGCGGGCCGTGCAAGCAGGTCCAGCCGATCCTCGACGAGATCGCCACCCAGCACGGCGACAAGATCACCTTCCTCAAGATGAACGTCGACGAGAACCCCGTGACCCCCTCGTCCTACCGCGTGACCGGCATCCCGACCCTCAACGTCTACCAGAACGGCGAGGTCGTGAAGTCGATCGTCGGTGCCCGGCCCAAGGCCGCCCTGCTCAACGAGCTCTCCGACTACATCGCGTGACGCCGACGCTGGGACCCGACCACAGTTGTGGGTCGGGTCTCAGTGCATTTCTGGGCGTCTTCAGTTCAGGTCCCGATGCGTCATCCGGCCCTCCGCCGGGTGCGGCTTCACCGGGCGGACCGCCCCCACGAGCCGCTCGAGCGCAGCCTCCACCTCGTCCTTGAGCGAGATCGCAGCGCGCAGCTCCATCCTCATCCGCGGCGTGGCGCTGTGGGCGCGCAGCGTCTTGAACCCCACACTCCCCAGGAAGTCCGACGGGACCACGCAGCTCCCCCGGCGACCGGGGCCACGGGTGTCGCCGAAGGCCTCGACGGCCCTGATCCCGCCGCGCTTGATCAGGTCGCGCGCCATCCCCTGGACCAGCATCCGGCCCAGTCCGCCGCCGACGTGCTCGGGATGCACCCAGACGTTGGTCAGCAGCACGGCGTCCGGAGACACCGGTGCGGTCGGGAACGCCCCCGCCCCGGGCACGAACGCGTCGGGGGCGTAGATCAGGTAGCCGACCGGCCGGTCGTCGACGAGCGCGACCCGGCCGCACGACCCCCAGTCCCTGAGCACCTGGGAGACCCAGGCCTCCTTCTCCGTCGCGGCCTCGTCGGGACACACCCGGTCGCGGCTGACCGGGTCGAGCTGCCAGAACAGGCAGGTGCGGCACGGGCCGTCGAGCTCGGCGAGATGGTCGACGGTGAGCCGTACGACCTTGCGGGACATGACTCCAAACTACGCCGGTTCGTCACGGTTCGCCGCCCTAGGCGTCCAGGACTCCCTGACACTGGGCGGCGAGCGCCCCCGCCTTCCGCGTTCGAGGAGCCCATGTGACCCAGTCGGCGGTCATCGGGCGTGCAACCGCGTCCGGTGTCCCGCACACTTGGACCACCATGGACAGCACGCCGGCCAAGCCGCAGCACCGTCTCGACCCGTACGTCGACCGGTACGCCGCACGCACCGCCGGCATGACGGCCTCGGAGATCAGGGCCCTCTTCGCGGTCGCCTCGCGACCGGAGGTCGTCTCCCTCGCCGGCGGGATGCCCAACATCTCGGGGCTGCCGCTTGACGTGGTGAGCCGAGCGATCGGCGAGCTGGTCTTGCACCACGGGCCGGAGGCCATGCAGTACGGCTCCGGCCAGGGCGTGCCCGAGCTCCGTGAGCAGATCACCGCGGTGATGCGGCTCGAGGGGATCGTGGCGCACCCGGACGACGTGGTGGTGACCGTGGGCTCGCAGCAGGCGGTCGACCTGGTCACCCGGATCTTCTGCGACCCCGGAGACGTGGTCATCTGTGAGGCGCCGTCCTACGTCGGGGCGCTCGGGGTCTTCAAGGCCTACCAGTGCGACGTCGTGCACGCCGAGATGGACGCGGCTGGGCTGGTGCCCGAGGCGCTCCGCCAGGCGATCGCGACTACCCGGGCCGCCGGCAAGAAGATCAAGTTCCTCTACACGATCCCGAACTTCCACAACCCCGCCGGCGTGACGCTCAGCGCGGAGCGGCGCCCGGAGATCCTCGAGATCTGCCGGCGTGAGGACATCCTGGTCCTCGAGGACAACCCCTACGGCCTCCTCGGCTTCGACCGCGACCCGATGCGGGCGCTCCGGGCCGATGCGGCCGAGGGCGTCATCTACCTCGGCTCGTTCTCCAAGACCTTCGCGCCGGGGTTCCGCGTGGGCTGGGCGCTGGCGCCGCACACGGTGCGCGAGAAGCTTGTCCTGGCCCAGGAGTCGGCCACACTGTGTCCGCCGCAGTTCTCCCAGATGGCCGTCGCGGCCTACCTCTCCGCCCACGACTGGCAGGGTCAGATCAAGCAGTTCCGGGAGATGTACCGCGAGCGTCGCGACGCCATGGTCGACGCGCTGCAGGACCTGATGCCGGCCGCGTGTCGCTGGAACGTCCCGGACGGTGGCTTCTACGTCTGGCTCACCCTGCCGCCCGGTGTCGACGCCAAGGCGATGTTGCCCCGCGCGGTCACCGCTCGCGTCGCCTATGTCCCCGGCACCGCCTTCTTCGCCGACGGCTTCGGCTCGAGCGCCATGCGGCTGTCCTTCTGCTACCCGACCCCCGAGCGGATCCGTGAAGGAGTGCGTCGTCTGGCCGGGGTCATCGAGGCCGAGCTCGAGCTCCGGGCGACCTTCGACACCTATGCGCCGCCGCGGCTGATCGGGCTCCAGGGCTACGACGGGCCCAGCACCGACCTGACCTGAGGCGGCCGCCGTCTGTCGATCTAGACATTTGTCGCTTTGTCGACAAGGCGTCTTGTCGACAGCCTCGATCGAGTGTTTCCCCAGGTCAGCGCCGGTCCGCTCCGCAGCGGCCGTAGCCGGAACGGTCAGCTCGACTGATCCGTGGCGCGCGCTGGGTCGATGATGCCGACGATCCGGCGCAGGTCGTCGAGGCTGGCGAACTCGATGGTGACCTTGCCCTTCGCGCGGCCGAGGTCGACCTTGACCCGGGTCTCCAACCGGTCGGAGAGCCGGTCTGCCAGCTCGGCCAGCCCGGGCGCCGTGGGGGTGGGCCGCGCCACCCGGCGCACCCCGCTCGACCCGGTCTCCCCGACCGCCACGAGCTCCTCGAGGCCGCGCACGCTGATCCCCTCGGCGAGGACCCGCTGGGCCAGCCGGTCCTGGCGCTCAGGGTCCTCGACCGAGAGCAGGGACCGGGCGTGGCCGGCGGACAGCACGCCGGCCGCGACCTTCCGCTGGACCGCCGGGCTGAGCCGGAGCAGCCGGATCGTGTTGCTGATCTGCGGGCGGGAGCGGCCGATCCGGGTGGCCAGCTCGTCGTGGGTGCAGGCGAAGTCGTCGAGGAGCTGCTGGTAGGCCGAGGCCTCCTCCAGCGGGTTCAGCTGCGCACGGTGCAGGTTCTCCAGCAACGCATCACGCAGCATCGCGGTGTCCTCGGTGTCGCGGACGATCGCCGGGATCGTCGTCAGCCCGGCGAGCTGCACGGCCCGCCAGCGGCGCTCCCCCATCACCAGCTCATAGACGTCCTCGCCCTCGGTGGTCACGCCGGAAGGCCGCACCACGACCGGCTGCAACAGCCCCACCGCGCGGATCGAGTCGACGAGCTCCGCCATCGCCTCCTCGTCGAAGACCTGACGCGGCTGGGCCGCGTTCGGCCGGATCATGCCCACGGGCAGCTCGGCGAAGGTCGCGCCCTCGACCGGCGCGAGGCCGGGTCCGGTGTCGGCCTCGGTCACCGCCGGGTCGGCGCCCGGCTCGACGTCCGCCTGCACTCCCGGTGTGTCCGCGGTCGCCGGGCCCGTGGTCGGGATGAGCGAGCCCAGGCCGCGGCCGAGGCCGCGGCGTTGCGTCCGCGGGGAGTTCATGCCTGTCCTTCCTGGGGGCGGAGCCCCTTCTCGGCCAGCTCTCTCGCGGCGTCGAGATAGCTCATGGCCCCCGGAGAGCCCGGGTCGTACGTCATCACGGTCTGGCTGTACGACGGCGCCTCGGAGACCCGCACCGACCGCGGGATGAAGGTCTTGAGGACCTGGTCGCCGAAGTGCGCGCGCACCTCGTCCGCAACCCCGGCCGCGAGCCGGGTTCGGGCGTCGTACATCGTGATCAGGATCGCCGAGATCGCCAGTTCGGGGTTGAGGTGGGCTCGCACCATGTCCACCGTCGCCAGGAGCTGCCCGAGCCCCTCGAGCGCGTAGTACTCGGCCTGGATCGGGATCAGCAGCTCCTGGCCGGCCACGAGTGCGTTGATGGTGAGCAGACCCAACGAGGGTGGGCAGTCGATCAGGACGTAGTCGTAGCGGTCCTCCCCCGCCGTCGCCACGGACTCGCTGCTGATCCGCGGGTCGGCCTTCAGCACCTTGTGCAGCCGCTGCTCGCGGGCGACGACGCTGACCAGCTCGATCTCCGCGCCGGCGAGGTCGATGGTCGCCGGCACGACCTCGAGCCGCTCGACATCGGGGCAGGGGGTGACGACATCGGCCAGTTGCGCTCCGTCCACCAGGAGGTCATAGCTCGACGCCGTGCCACGGTGGTGCTCGACCGCCAGGGCCGTCGAGGCGTTGCCCTGAGGGTCCAGGTCGATGACGAGCACCCGCTGGCCGAACTGGGCCAACGCCGCGGCGACGTTCACCGTCGACGTCGTCTTGCCGACGCCGCCCTTCTGGTTGGCCACCACGAGCACACGCGTCGCCTCGGGGCGGGCCAGGGCCGGTCGCAGCCGGGCGCCCTGCCGGGCGAGCAACATGTGTTCGGCAGCCTGGGCCAGCGGGGTGGGCTCGTCGCCGTAAGGGTCGGCGAGGGAGGGTGTCACCTCACTGAGGTCGCGGACCCGGAGAAACGACGAGGGAACTTTTTCGTCGGCCGTTTCACCTGAAACCGACCCGTCGTCGGTCTTCACCGCGTCCGATGTTTCACGTGAAACCGCCTCGTCCTGCTCAGGCGTAGCCTGTGGATAACCGGTGCCATCCTGTGGACGGTCCCGCTCATCAAGTGCCCCTGACTCGGTGGATAACTCCCGGGACTGCCCCTCGGGAGAAGCCGAACTTTCAGTCACGCGACCAAGATCCCTTCACCGAGTTCAAGCCGTCACCCTAGCCGTGCGGTTGCCCATGGGCCACCCGGACCACGGTCGCTGTGGAGGACCCATCCGGACCGATCACGGTGAGCACCTCCGGGGTCGCGCAACGCAGCTTCCGGAGCTGCGCGCCGGCCGCCGCCACCTCGTCGGCGGCCGTGCTCCCCTTCATCGCCAGCAGCGCTCCGTGAGAGGCCACCAATGGCATCGCCCAGGTCAGCAGCCGGCCCAGGGGCGCCAGCGCACGTGCGGTCACGACGTCGTACGTCTCGCGGCCGTGGAGCTCCTCGGCGCGACCCCGGACCGTGACGACGTTGTCGAGCGACAGCGTGCCGATCACCTCATCGAGGAAGGTCACCCGCCGCTGCAGCGGCTCCACGAGGGTGATCCTCAGGTCGGGGCGCCCTATCGCGAGGACCAGCCCCGGCAAGCCGGCGCCGGAGCCGAGGTCGGCAACGGTCGCTGTCGATGGCACCACAGAGGAGAGCGCCAGACAGTTCAGGACATGCCGCTCCCACAGCCGCGGCGCCTCCCGGGGGCCGACCAGGCCGCGCTCGACCCCGTGAGAGGCGAGCAGCCCGACGTAGCGCTCCGCCAGCGGGAGCCGCTCCGAAGAGAACGCCCTCCGCGCCAGTTCCGGCGCGTAGGGCGTTTCACGTGAAACATCGGCCATGTCGTGGGTCAGACCGGCAGGACCACCACGAAGCGGCGTGGCTCGACGCCCTCCGACTCCGAGGTCAGTCCGGCCGCCGCCACCGCGTCGTGCACAACCTTGCGCTCGAACGGGGTCATCGGCTCCAGGGCGGCCGGCTCGCCGGTGTCCTTGACCTTGGCGACCGTCTCCTCGGCCAGCCGCTCGAGCTCGGCCCGCTTCTGCGCCCGGTAGCCGGAGATGTCGAGCATCAGTCGCGACCGCTCCCCGGTCTCGCGGTAGACCGCCAGTCGGGTCAGCTCCTGCAGCGCCTCGAGCACCTCGCCGTCCTCACCCACCAGCTGGCTCAACTCCGCGCCCACGATCGACACCGCCGCGCGGTCGCCCTCGACGTCCATGTCCAGGTCGCCGTCGAGATCCGCGATGTCCAGCAGCTCCTCGAGGTAGTCCGCCGCGATGTCCCCCTCGGACTCCAGCTGGTCGACGCGGGAGGACGAGGTCTCCCCCAACTCCTCGCCCCGCACCGCGGACTCCCCCGCCGCGTCAGGTTCACCTTGCTCATCAGGAGCCTCGACCGCCTCGGTCTCGGGGTCGTAGGTCTCGTCCGTCTGCTCGCTCACTGCTGCTTCCCGTTCCTCCGGTCGTTCTGGCTGCGCTGGTTGCCGCTGGGGCTTCGCGCTCCGCTCTTGCCTGAGCCGCCCGCAGGCTTGTTCTGGCCGCCCGCGGACTTGCCGGCGCCGCCACCGGCCTTGCCCTGGCCACCCGCCGGCTTGCTCTGGCGCTGGCTCTTGCTCTGCCGCTTCGGCTGCTGCCGCTGAGCCGGCCGCCGGTCGGACTCGGGCGGCGCATCGGTCGGCTGGGTCGTCCCCGCCGTCTCATCGCCGGCGACGGAACCACCCTCGTCACCGTGGGCCGCGGCCTTCTTGGCGTCGCGCTCGGCCTTGAGCCGCGCCGCCTCGGTGCCCGGGGCCGGGTTGTTGCGGATCACGTAGAACTGCTGGCCCATCGTCCACAGGTTCGACGTGGTCCAGTAGAGGAGCACGCCGATCGGGAAGGCGATGCCACCGACCGCGAACACCACGGGCAGGACGTAGAGCAGTAGCTTCTGCTGCTGTGCATAGGGGCCGGTCAGCGCGTCGGCGGGCATGTTCTTCGCCATCAGCTGGCGCTGGGTGGTGAACGTCGTCGCCGTCATCGCCAGGACCAGGATCGCCGCGATGACCTGGACAGCCACGATCCCCTGGGAGTCGGTGAACGACGCCGCCAGCGGGATCTTCCCGAACAGCTTCGCATCACCGAACTGCTGCGCCTGGGCCTCGGTCATGAAGCCGTGCGCGGTGCCGTGCTTGGCGGCCTGGTCGATCAACCGGAAGAGCGCCAGGAAGATCGGCATCTGCAGGATGATCGGCAGGCACGAGGCGAACGGGTTGGTCCCCGAGTCCTTGTAGAGCTTCATCGTCTCCTGGGCGAGACGCTCCCGGTCGTGGCCGTACTTCTTCTGCAGCTCCTTGACCTTCGGCTGGATCAGCTGCATGTTCCGACTGGCCTTGATCTGCTTGACGAACAGCGGGATCAGCGCGGCCCGCACGACCAGGGTCAGGCCGATGATCGACAGCCCCCAGGCAGCCCCGCCGGCCGGGTCCATGCCGATCCGGCTGAAGAGCCAGTGCCAGGCCAGCAGCAGTCCCGAGATCGCGTAGTAGAGCGGCGTCAGGATGTAGTGGCCGATGGTCCCCAAAGGTCCCAGGATGAGTGATGACACGGGATTCAGGTTCTCCCTCTGTGGACCTGTGTGGACAACGAGTCGGTGGTGCGCTTCGGCACCGGGTCGTAGCCGCCGGCCGCCCAGGGGTGGCACCGGGCCAGCCGCCGGATCGCCAGCCAGCCGCCGCGGATGCTGCCGTGCTCGGTCACGGCCTCGAGCGCGTACGCCGAACAGCTCGGGTGGTAGCGGCAGACCTGCCCGTAGAGCGGGCTGATCAGGAACCGATAGGCACGCAGCAGCCCGATCAAGACGTACTTCACGGCTCTGCCCTCGTCCCGGCCCCGGTCGCGGCCCCGGCCCGGGTGGCCTGCGGGGCGGTGGCGACCCTGCGAAGAGAACGGGTGAGCTCCGCCTCGAGTTCCGCACTCGACATCGAGGCGGTTGCGGGCAACGCCCGCACGACGACGGTGGACGAGGGTGGCAATGTCGTCATGTGATTCTTGACAAGATGGCGCAACCGACGCTTCACCCGGTTGCGGACCACCGCGCCCCCGACGGTCTTGCCGACCACGAAGCCGACCTGGGGAGAACCGGCCGGCTCAGCCCCGGCGTCGAGCAGGTGCACGACCAGGGCAGCCCCACCGGCGCGCCGGCCCGACCTCACGGTGCGCCGGAAGGCGTCGGTGTGGCGCAACCGCTGACCGGCGGCGAGCACGGGACGGGAGGTCCGGCTCGCTCAGACCGCGAGGCTCTTGCGGCCCTTGCGGCGGCGCGAGGAGATGATGGCGCGACCGGCGCGGGTGCGCATGCGCAGACGGAACCCGTGCACCTTGTGGCGACGACGGTTGTTCGGCTGGTAGGTCCGCTTGCTCACGGGTTTCTCTTCCGGTTGGGGCGACAGGTCTGCTGGTCAGCTGGCTGGTCGGCGCGGGCGTCCCGGCGCACACCGGACGCGTGAGGAGGCTGCACGACACGGCCGCTGACCGATCAACGGTACGCGGTCGGCTGACACAGGGTCAAACCGGCGCCGCCGATGTGGCAGCGCTCCGCCCGGGTCGGAATCCACAGCCCGGGGGACGCTCGCGCAATTGGCTGGGACGGCCTGTGGAGAACCGCTTGTGCGGGCCGCTGGAAGGGGGTTAGGTTCGGCACTCACCGAGGTTTCCCTGCCGCCCCTGCAGACCGGGGGGTGCGTCTCGGTCCGGTTGCCCGCCGACCGCCACAACGCTCGGCCACTGACCCTGTTCCCCCGACCGCGCCCAGCCCGCGCACCGGGGTGCACAGCCTGTGGAGAATGCTGTGGAGAGCCGGCGGTGTCGCCATGTGAAGACGGCATGTGAAGACGGCATGTGAACACGCCCTGTGTACACCTCATGTGAACATCCGCAACGGACCCTGACAGCAGCCGAGCTCCGGGCCCGCCGCACCAGCAGTGGGAGAAGGCGAGACCACCCCGTGCAACAGACCGACCCCGAGCTCACCGACGCCTGGCAGTCCGTCATGGACACGATCGCGCCGGGGCAACCCAACCGGGCGCTTCTCTCCACCTGCGACCCGGTGACCGTCCACGATGAGCTGGCGATCATCGCCGTCCCCGACGAGTTCACCCGGACCCAGGTCGAGGGCCGGCTGCGGGTCGAGATCGAGGGGGCGCTGAGCGACCGCTACGGCCGCAAGATCGGCCTGGGCACCACCATCAACCCCGCCCTGGTGACCGATCCGCCGGACGGGGAGCCGCGTGACCGGGTGCCGGGCGCCGTCTCGGGAGTCGTCCACGACCGCATCGATTCATCGATTGATCACCTTGGCGACATGTCGACAATCGAGCCGCTGGCGTCCGTGCTGCCGCATTCCGGCTCGGCCATCGACCAGCCGGCGTCGCCGGTTCTCCACCCGGAGCCCCCTGAGTACCACGACATCGACCTGAGGCCCGGCCGGCCCGGCGCCGCGCACGAGGCGCGGCTCAACCCCAAGTACACCTTCGAGACCTTCGTCATCGGCTCCTCCAACAGGTTCCCGCACGCAGCCGCCGTCGCGGTCGCCGAGGCTCCGGGCAAGGCCTACAACCCACTGCTGGTCTACGGCGAGTCCGGCCTCGGCAAAACCCACCTCCTCCACGCGATCGGCCACTACGTCCGAAGCCTCTACACCGGCGCGAAGGTGCGCTACGTGTCGAGCGAGGAGTTCACCAACGAATTCATCAACGCGATCCGCGACGACAAGCAGGACGGGTTCAAGCGGCGCTACCGCGATGTGGACGTGCTCCTGATCGACGACATCCAGTTCCTGGAGGGCAAGACCCAGACCCAGGAAGAGTTCTTCCACACCTTCAACACCCTCCACAACGCCAACAAGCAGATCGTGCTGACCTCCGACCGCGCCCCGAAGCGGCTCGAGGCGCTCGAGGACCGGCTCCGCAACCGGTTCGAGTGGGGGCTGATCACCGACGTCCAGCCGCCGGACCTCGAGACCAGGATCGCGATCCTGCGCAAGAAGGCCGCCATGGACCGGCTGACGGCGCCCCCGGACGTCCTGGAGTTCATCGCCTCCAAGATCCAGACCAACATCCGCGAGCTCGAGGGCGCTCTGATCCGGGTCACGGCGTTCGCCAACCTCAACCGGCAGGAGGTCGACATGACGCTCGCCGAGATCGTGCTCAAGGACCTCATCCCCGAGGGCGGCGAGCCCGAGATCACCGCTGGGCTGATCATCGCCCAGACCGCGGCCTACTTCGGCGTCTCCATCGACGAGCTGTGCGGCCCGAGCCGCGGCCGGCACCTGGTGATGGCCCGCCAGATCGCGATGTACCTGTGCCGCGAGCTCACCGGGCTCTCGCTGCCCAAGATCGGCGCCCAGTTCGGCAACCGCGACCACACGACCGTGATGTACGCCGACCGCAAGATCAACCAGCTGCTCGCCGAGCGGCGCGCGGTCTTCAACCAGGTCAGCGAGCTGACCAGCCGGGTCAAGGCCGCCGCGCGCCAGGCCTGAGCGGCTCGGCGGAGTGCTGTCGTGAGCCTGTGGAGAACCACCCTCCCGGGGTTCGAACTACACGGGGAGGATCTGCGGATCCGCCGCGCTGCGTCTCCACCGCCCGGGGCACCGTCCACACCCTCGCCGCCGGCGGCCGGACTTCATCCACACCCGTCGTGCACAGCGACGTCGGCCTCCCACCTGCGCCGATGCGTCCACTCCACAGATCGCACAGTGCCTACTACGACTCCTGATCTCTACACGGGACGATGGACCGTGGAACTCCGCTCGACGCCCACCCTGTGGAACACCCCCCGGCATGGCAGGATTCGATCCACCCGTCGCCACCACCCGACACCCGAGCCCGCAGAGGATCCCCAATCGTGAAGTTCCGCGTCGAACGCGACGTGCTCGCGGATGCCGTCGCCTGGGCAGCGCGCAGCCTGCCGGTTCGCCCCAGTGTCCCGGTCCTCGCCGGGCTCCTGATCGAGGCCAGCCACGAGGGGCTCGTCCTCTCCACCTTCGACTACGAGACCTCCGCGCGGGCGACGCTCCAGGCCGAGGTGGCCGACGAGGGGCGCGCCCTGGTCAGTGGCCGGCTGCTGGCCGACATCTGCCGCAGCCTCCCCGACAAGCCGGTCGAGATGATCACCGACGGTGCCCGGGTCTCGCTGACCTGCGGCTCGGCCAGGTTCAGCCTGCAGACCATGCCGGTCGAGGACTACCCGACGCTGCCCGACATGCCGGCCGCCACCGGCACCGTCCCGAGCGAGGCCTTCGCCCACGCGGTGAGCCAGGCCGTCACCGCGGCCGGCCGTGACGACATGCTCCCGGTCCTCACCGGCGTCCGGATCGAGATCGACGGCTCGACGATCTCGCTGCTGGCCACCGACCGGTTCCGGCTGTCCCACCGCGAGCTCAGCTGGGACCCCCGCACCCCCGACGACACCCTGGCCGCCCTGGTCCCGGCCAAGGTCCTCGGCGACACCGCCCGCTCCCTCACCAGCGGCACCGAGGTGACCATCGCGCTGGCGACCTCGGGCGCGGGGGAGGGGATCATCGGCTTCGAGGGTGCGGCGGCCGGCGGCACCCGGCGTACGACCACCCGGCTCCTCGACGGCGAGTTCCCGAAGGTCCGCAGCCTCTTCCCGACCGAACACCTGACCGTCGCCAAGGTGCGCAAGCAGGACCTCATCGAGTCCGTACGCCGCGTCTCGCTGGTCGCCGAGCGCAACACCGCGGTCCAGCTGGCGTTCGCCGACGGCCAGCTCACCCTCGATGCGGGCTCCGGTGACGAGGCGCAGGCGTCGGAGGCCATCGAGGCCGAGATCGACGGCGAGCCGATCACGACCGGGTTCAACCCGCAGTTCCTGCTCGACGGCCTGACCGTGATCGACGAGGACGTCGTGGAGCTCGCCTTCACCCAGTCGTCCAAGCCGGTCGTCATCAGCGGGGCACGCGACGGGGCCAGCGACAGCGGGAACGACGGCCCGGCGTTCCGCTACCTGCTCATGCCGCGCCGCCTGCTGTCCTGACCCGCGGCCGCGCGGGTACCGGAGCGGGTCCACCAGAAGCTGCCAGGAGGGAGTTCTCGGATGCACATCGGTCTCGTGGGGCTGGGGAAGATGGGCGGCAACATGCGCACTCGGCTGCGCAACGCCGGCCACACGGTGGTCGGGTACGACCGCAACCCGGAGCTCGCCGACGTCGGCAGCCTCACCGACATGGTCGCGGCCCTGCCGGGGCCGGACGGTGGCGCGCGGGTGGTGTGGGTGATGGTGCCCGCCGGTGACCCGACCCGCGACACCATCAAGGAGCTAGGTGAGCTGCTCGGCGAGGGCGACCTGGTCGTCGACGGCGGCAACTCCAAGTGGACCGACGACCAGGCGAACGCCGCGATGCTCGGCGAGAAGGGCATCGGCTTCGTCGACTGCGGTGTCTCGGGCGGGGTCTGGGGGCTGGAGAACGGCTACGCGCTGATGTGCGGCGGCTCCGACGACGACGTCGCCAAGGTGCAGCCGGCCCTCGACGCGCTGCGTCCCGAGGGCGATCACGGCTTCGTGCACGCCGGCCAGGCGCCCGGCGCCGGCCACTTCGCCAAGATGGTCCACAACGGCATCGAGTACGCCATGATGCAGGCCTACGCCGAGGGCTGGGAGCTGCTCGAGAAGGTCGACATCGTCGACAACGTCACCGAGGTCTTCGACTCCTGGCGGGCCGGCACCGTGATCCGCTCGTGGCTCCTCGACCTGCTGGTCGCCGCCCTCGAGGAGGATGCGCACCTCGAGAAGATCGCCGGGTACGCCGAGGACTCCGGCGAGGGCCGATGGACCGTCGAGGCGGCGATCGACAACGCGGTCCCGATGAACGTCATCGCGGCCTCGCTGTTCGCGCGGTTCACCTCGCGGCAGGACGACAGCCCCGCGATGAAGGCGATCGCCGCGATGCGCAACCAGTTCGGCGGCCACGCCACCCGCACCGAGGCCCCGGCCGGCGGCGACGTCGGGCCCGCCAACCCCGCATAGAATCCTGCCTTGCACGTTGCCCACCTGAGCCTCCACGACTTCCGGTCCTACGCCACCGCCGAGGTGCCGCTCGAGCCGGGCGCGACGGCGTTCATCGGCCGCAACGGGCAGGGCAAGACCAACCTGGTCGAGGCCATCGACTACCTCTCCCGGCTCGCCTCGCACCGGGTGGCCACCGACGCGCCCCTGGTGCGCTCGGGCGCCGATCGGGCCGTGGTGCGCGCCGCGGTGGTCAAGGAGGGCCGCACGGCGGTGCTCGAGGTGGAGCTGAACCCCGGCCGCGCCAACCGGGCGCGTGTCAACAAGTCGACATTGACCCGCACCCGGGACCTGATCGGCCTCGTCCGCACCGTCGTGTTCTCACCGGAGGACCTCTCGCTGGTCAAGGGCGATCCGTCGGAGCGGCGCCGGTTCCTCGACGACCTCGTCGTGCTCCGTACGCCGCGGCTGGCCGGGACCCGCGCGGACTACGACCGGGTGCTCAAGCAGCGCAACTCGCTGCTCAAGACGGCCGGGCCGGCCCGCGGCTCCGCGCGCCAGGGGGCCCTCGCCACCCTCGCGGTGTGGGACGAGCAGCTCGCCCGGCACGGCGCGGAGCTGCTCGAGGCCCGGCTGGCGCTCGTCGACGACCTGCGACCCTATGTCGGGAAGGCCTACGAGACCGTGGCCCGGGGAGCCTCGCGGGACGACGCCGAGCTCGAGTACCGCTCGTCGGTCCCGCTGGAGGGACCGTTGCCGCAGGCGATCCTCGACGAGCTGGCTCGCCGGCAGCGCGAGGAGCTCGACCGGGGCCTCTCCCTGGCCGGGCCGCACCGCGACGACGTCCTGCTCTGGCTGGGCCACGGCGCGACCCCGGACGCGGCCGACGGAGGGCGGCTCCCGGTGAAGGGATACGCCTCGCACGGCGAGTCGTGGTCGTTCGCTCTGGCGCTCAAGCTGGCGTCCTACGACCTGCTCCGGGCCGACGGCGACGACCCGATCCTCATCCTCGACGATGTCTTCGCCGAGCTCGACAGCGAGCGCCGGGCCCAGCTCGCCGACCTGGTCGCGGGAGCCGAGCAGGTCCTGGTCACCGCGGCAGTTCCAGAGGACGTGCCGGCCACGCTGGCCGGCACCCGGTTCGTCGTCGCCGGCGGGGAGGTGACCCGCGATGGCTGAAGGCCCCGACACCCCCCACCGCGACGACGGCCTCGATCTGGCCCGCCAGCAGGCCCGGGCCGCCGCGAGCTCAGGACCGGCCGTACGCCGGCGCCGGGCGAAGCGTGACAGCGCACCCCGCGCCGCCTCCGCGGCGACGAGCTCCGACGACCGCGACCCGCAGCTCATCGGCGACCAGGTCGACCGGCTGGTGGCCGAGCGCGGGTGGGACCTCGAGCTGCGGGTGCGCGGCGTCTTCGCCCGCTGGCCGGAGCTGGTCGGCGCCGAGGTGGGCGCCCACTGCACACCGGAGACCTTCGCGGAGGGAAAGCTCGTCGTCCGGACCGACTCGACCGCCTGGGCCACCCAGCTCACGCTGCTCGCGCCCGCGCTCGTACGCCGCCTCAACGAGGAGCTCGGCGAGGGCACCGTCACCCTCATCGACGTGCTCGGGCCGCACCTGCCGACCGGGGGCAGGGGTCGGCTGCGCACCCGCGACAGCCGCGGGCCGCGCGACACCTACGGCTGACCGGGGCTGCCCGAGGGCGCCACAGCGCTCGGGGCCGATGCCGGGCGGGGCGGATCAGCCGATCTGGCAGCCTCGCGGCCATATGGGGACATGGGCGGCCCCCTCCGCGGCGCTCTCGGCGCCCTTCCCGCGACTCTGTGGGCCATTTCCACAGGCGACGCCCCCCTTTCCACAGGGGGGGTGCGTGGAATACGGCCTTCTGACCGGTATCATGGACAACGGGTCGTCCCGACAGCTGGGCGGCCCGCTCCATGTGTAGAGCGCCATGTCAACACCGCAGCCGAAGGCCGCAAGAAGGGGTGCCCGTGTCCCAGATCAGTCCTCCGGAGCCCCCCAACGGCGTCGAGTACGACGCCAACGCGATCCAGGTCCTCGAGGGGCTCGAGGCGGTCCGCAAGCGCCCCGGCATGTACATCGGCTCCACCGGTGAGCGCGGCCTGCACCACCTCATCTGGGAGATCGTCGACAACGCGGTCGACGAGGCCCTGGCCGGCTACTGCGACCGCATCGTCCTGACCCTGACCGCCGACGGCGCGATCCGTGTCGAGGACAACGGCCGCGGCATCCCGACCGACACCGCCGCGGGCCAGGAGCTGCCGGCCGTGACCATCGCGCTGACCCAGCTGCACGCGGGCGGCAAGTTCGGCGGCGGTGGCTACAAGGTCTCCGGTGGCCTGCACGGCGTCGGCGTATCGGTGGTCAACGCCCTCTCCAGCCGCCTGGTGGTCGAGGTCAAGAACCGCGGCCACCTGTGGCGGCAGTCCTTCAGCCTCGGCGACCCGGACGGGCCGCTGGAGGAGGTGCGGCCGCTCGAGGGGGGCGAGGACACCGGGACCACGGTCACCTACTGGGCCTCGAGCGACATCTTCGAGACCACGACCTACTCCCTCGAGACGATCACCACCCGGATCCGCGAGTACGCCTTCCTCAACAAGGGGCTCGAGATCGTCGTGCGCGACGAGCGCGAGGACGCCGGCGCGATCGCGGACGCCGTCCAGGACGACACCATCGCCAACGCCCTCGATGCCGCCGGCGCGGACGCGATCCACCGGGCGGCCGGCGGCGGCAGCGAGCAGGTCTTCAAGTACGACCGCGGCCTGGTCGACTACGTCGAGCACCTCAACAAGGCCAAGCAGCCGGCCAACCCGACGATCATCGCCTTCGAGGCCGAGACCCCCGAGGACTCCGAGGGCCACATGAGCCTCGAGGTGGCGATGCAGTGGAACACCACCTTCACCGAGTCGGTGCACACCTTCGCCAACACGATCAACACCCACGAGGGCGGCACCCACGAGGAAGGCTTCCGGGCCGCGCTCACCTCCCTGGTCAACCGGTGGGGTGATGAGTGGGGGCTGATCAAGAAGGCCGAGGACCGCGTCTCCGGCGACGACATCCGCGAGGGGCTCACCGCGATCATCTCGATCAAGCTCGAGGAGCCGCAGTTCGAGGGCCAGACCAAGACCAAGCTGGGCAACACCGAGGCCAAGGGCCTCGTGCAGCGGGTGGTCAACGACCAGCTCGGCGCGTGGTTCGAGCAGAACCCCGCCGAGGGCAAGGACATCGTCCGCAAGGCCCAGGCCGCCCAGCAGGCGCGGATCGCCGCCCGCAAGGCGCGCGACCTGGCGCGCAGCCGCAAGGGGCTCCTCGGAGGTGGCGGGCTGCCCGGCAAGCTGGCCGACTGCCAGTCGACCAACCCCGAGGAGTGCGAGGTCTTCATCGTCGAGGGCGACTCGGCCGGGGGCTCGGCCAAGTCCGGCCGGGACCCCAAGATCCAGGCGATCCTCCCGATCCGCGGCAAGATCCTCAACGTCGAGAAGGCGCGCATCGACAAGGTGCTCGCCAACACCGAGGTCCAGGCGATCATCAGCGCCCTGGGCACCGGCATCCACGACGAGTTCGACATCGACAAGCTGCGCTACCACAAGATCGTGCTGATGGCCGACGCCGACGTCGACGGCCACCACATCAACACGCTGCTGCTCACGCTGCTGTTCCGGTTCATGCCGCAGCTGATCGAGAACGGCTTCGTCTACATGGCCCAGCCGCCGCTGTACCGCTTGCGCTGGAACAAGCCGCACGAGCACGAGTTCGTGTACTCCGACGCCGAGCGCGACGCCCTGGTGCGCGACGGCCAGGAGGCCGGCAAGAAGCTGCCCAAGGACATGCCGGTTCAGCGCTACAAGGGTCTCGGCGAGATGAACGCCGACGAGCTGTGGGAGACCACGATGGACCCCGACCAGCGACTGCTCCTCCAGGTCGGCCTCGAGGACGCCGCGCGCGCCGACGAGATGTTCTCGGTGCTGATGGGCGAGGACGTCGAGCAGCGCCGGTCCTTCATCCAGCGCAACGCAAAAGACGTGCGGTTCTTGGACATCTAGCTCTACCGGGTGGTCGAGCCTGTCGAGACCACCCACAACCTCCGTC
>NZ_DASUFR010000201.1:0-4047 GCF_036274455.1 Nocardioides sp.
GACTGGCCCCCCGGAGCGAGGGACGAGCGGAGGGGTGGATCCCGCCCGCCGGGCCTCCACGTCCCCCGGCCCGCTGACGGAGCCGCGAACGAAGACCCAGACCCAAACCCGAGCCCAAACTCAGTCGTTCGGGGAGCCGTAGTAGCGGCGGTCGGGGATCGGGGAGGTGTAGCCGGACTTCTCGACTGCGCGGCCGAGGACCGGCCTGGTGGCGTAGACCGCGACGCTGTAGGCGTGCCTGGTCCAGAGGTAGGCGGTCAGGTGCCGGTAGCCGTGGCGTCCGATCCGGCCGTCCCAGCGGTACTTGCCGTGGGAGTCGGACGGGTGGCCCAGCCTGGCGGTGTAGTTGGCGGTGCCGGTGGCGGTGTCGCGCCACAGTGAGACGTCGAGCCGGACCTGCTGGCCGTAGAAGTAGCACTCGACGAGCGTCCGCCGGCCGGGGGTGGGGTCGGAGTTGCGCGGCCGGCAGTTCTGATCCTCCAGCAGCGGGAAGACCCAATAGATGCCGCGGACGCCGTGCGGCTCGCGGCACTTCTTGCGCGACTTCTTCACGCGGCCGTCCCAGCAGGTGAAGGTCTTCTTCTCGACCACGGGCGCGGGCGTCGGGGTGGGGGTGGGCGTGGGTGGCGGGGTCGGGGTCTCCGCCACCGCGGCCACTGCCGGCGGTTCGGCGGGGCTGTTGGCGAGGTTCACCATGGCGTACCCGCCGATGGCGATGGCCAACAGGGCCACCCCGACGACCCCGACGATGCCGAAGTTCTTCCAGGACGACGAGGACGCGACTGTGGAGCGGGCCTCGGGGGTGGCTGGCGGCGGTGGTGGGTCGATCCGGTCCGCGATCCACGCCGCCTCCCGGCCGATCTCGGCCGCGGAGCTGAACCGGTCGGCCGGCTCCTGGCGCAGCATCCCCTCGAGCAGGGCTTCGAGCTGGGGAGGTGTGGGCTCGCCGTCGGCGAGGCGCAGCCGGTGGTCGGCCCCGGAGTACGGCGGGGCGCCGGTCAGGCAGGCCCAGAGCACACAGCCGAGGGAGTAGACGTCGCCGCGTGCGGTCGCCGCCGGGTCGCGGTGCCGCTCGGGTGGCAGGTACGCCGCGTCCTGGGGGCGCTCGCTCGGCGCGTCGCGCAGGTGGCCGAGGAGGCTGCCGTTCGCGGCCGTGTGGAGGATGACGTTGCCCGGCTCGACCGCTCCGTGGACGCGGCCCTGCTTGTGCATCGCCCCGAGGTCGGCGCCGAGCCGGGCGACCAGCCGGAGCGCCGGCGCCGGCGACAGCGCGCCGTACTGCTGCAGCCGGTCGCGCAGGTCGCCCGGGCGCCCACCGCCCGTGCGCGCGGGAGAAGCCACGCTGCGTATAGAACCACGAAGCACGGTCGGACCGGTCGGTCAGATCTTCCGCAGCCGCACGTAGCGGACGGAGTGGTCGGCGTCCTTGCGCAGCACGAGCGTGGCCCGGGAGCGGGTCGGCAGCACGTTCTGGGTCAGGTTGGGGCCGTTGATCGAGTCCCAGATCCGCATCGCCTCGGCCACCGCCTCGTCGTGCGAGAGCGAGGCGTAGCGCACGAAGTAGGACTGCGGGTCGCGGAAGGCCGTCTCGCGGAGGCGGAGGAAGCGGGAGACGTACCAGTCGCGGATGTCGGAGGTCTTCGCGTCGACGTAGACCGAGAAGTCGAAGAAGTCGCTGACCGCCAGGCCGGTCCGGCCGTCGTCACGCACGCGCGCGGGCTGGAGGACGTTGAGCCCCTCGATGATCACGATGTCGGGGTGCTTGATGTGCACCTTCTCGCCGGGCACCACGTCGTAGGTGAGGTGGTCGTAGACCGGCGCCGCGATCTCGTCGCGGCCGGACTTGATCTCGACGACGAAGCGGAGCAGGGCGCGGCGGTCGTAGGACTCCGGGAACCCCTTGCGCTGCAGCAGCCCCCGCCGCTCGAGCTCGGCGTTGGGGTAGAGGAAGCCGTCGGTGGTGACCAGGGCGACGTTGGGGTGCTCGGGCCAGTGGGCGAGCAGGTGCTGGAGGACCCGGGCGGTCGTGGACTTGCCGACCGCCACCGAGCCCGCCAGGCCGATGACGAACGGCGTGCGCGGCGGGGTGTCCTGGTGGAGGAACTCCTCCTGGTCGCGGTGCAGCCGTCCGGCCGCCTCGACGTAGAGGCTCAGCAGCCGGCTGATCGGCAGGTAGACCTCGCGGACCTCCCGGAGGTCGAGCTGGTCGCCGAGACCGCGGAGTGCGGTGATCTCGTCCTGGGTGAGCGGGTCCTCGACCTCGTGGGCGAGCTCGGCCCAGGCGCCGCGGTCGAGCTCGATGTACGGCGAGGCCTCGCGGGTGGTGTCCAGGCCACCGTCGTGGCCCCCGTTGGGCATGCAGATGAGTCTGTCAGCCGCCCGCCCTGCCCGGGCGCGCGGCCTGCGCTCAGTAGACTCGCGGCCCATGTGCGGGATCGTCGGGTACGTCGGGCCCCGGCAGGCCCAGGACGTCGTGCTGGGCGGTCTGCGGCGGCTGGAGTACCGCGGCTACGACTCCGCCGGTGTCGCCGTCGTCAGCGACGGTGCGCTCGCCGTGTCAAAGAAGGCGGGCAAGCTCGCCAACCTCGAGAAGGCCATCGCGGACCGGCCGCTGCCGCCTTCGACGACGGGGGTCGGGCACACGCGCTGGGCCACCCACGGTGCGCCAAACGACCTCAACGCGCACCCCCACATGGCCGTCCTGAACGGGCGGGACGCCGGACGGGTCGCGCTGGTGCACAACGGCATCATCGAGAACTTCGCCGAGCTGCGGGCCCGGATCGAGGCCGACGACCACGTCATGGTCTCGGAGACCGACACCGAGGTGGCGGCGCAGCTGCTGGAGCTCCAGCTGGAGTCGGGCATCGACCTGACCGTCGCGATGCAGCGGGTCTGCCAGCAGCTCGAGGGCGCCTTCACGCTGGTCGCGGTCGACGCGCTGGACCCGACGCGGGTGGTGGCGGCGCGGCGGAGCTCGCCGCTCGTCGTCGGGCTCGGCGACGGCGAGAACTTCCTCGGCTCCGACGTGGCGGCGTTCATCGACTACACCAGGGAGGCCCTCGAGCTCGGTCAGGACCAGGTCGTGACCATCACCAGCAGCGGTGTCGAGGTGACCGACTTCCGCGGCGTCCCGGTCGAGGGCCGGCGCTACCACGTGGACTGGGACCTGTCGGCGGCCGAGAAGGAGGGCCACGACTGGTTCATGCGCAAGGAGATCTTCGAGCAGCCGCGGGCGGTCGCCGACTCGCTGCTCGGCCGGCGTACGGCCCAGGGGCTCCTGCAGCTCGACGAGATGCGGCTCTCCGACCAGGAGCTGCGCGACATCGACAAGATCATCATCGTGGCCTGCGGGACGTCGTTCTACGCCGGCATGGTGGCCAAGTACGCCATCGAGCACTGGACGCGGGTGCCGGTCGAGGTCGAGCTGTCCTCGGAGTTCCGCTACCGCGACCCGATCCTCGACTACTCGACGCTGGTGGTCGCCATCTCCCAGTCCGGCGAGACGGCGGACACGCTGCAGGCGATCCGGCACGCCCGGACCCAGCGCTCGAAGGTGCTGGCGATCTGCAACACCAACGGCTCGACGATCCCGCGCGAGTCCGACGCCGTGATCTACACCCACGCCGGCCCGGAGATCGGCGTCGCCTCGACCAAGGGGTTCCTGACCCAGCTGGTGGCCTGCTACCTGCTCGCGCTCTACCTCGCGCAGGTCAAGGGCACCCGCTTCGGCGACGAGATCTCCCAGGTGATGGACCAGCTCGAGGAGATGCCCGGCCACATCGAGACGGTGCTCGGCAAGGCCGAGGAGGTGTACGCCCTGGCGCGCGACCACGTCGACAGCCGGTCGGTGCTCTTCCTCGGCCGCCATGCCGGCTATCCCGTGGCCCTCGAGGGAGCGCTGAAGCTCAAGGAGCTGGCCTACCTGCACGCCGAGGGCTTCGCCGCCGGCGAGCTCAAGCACGGACCGATCGCGCTGATCGAGGACGGGATGCCGGTCTTCTGTGTCGTGCCACCGCACGGGCGCGACCAGCTCCACGACAAGATGGT
>NZ_DASUFR010000202.1:0-10315 GCF_036274455.1 Nocardioides sp.
CCGCCCGCGGCGCTGCTGGCCAGGGCGGTGGACGCAACGACGGACGACCCGGCGTTCACGATCGCCCGGCTCACCGTCGACATGCTCGGTCCGATCCCGCAGGGCGTGGTCCGCACCGAGGCCGAGGTGGTCCGGCCGGGCCGCCGGGTGGAGCTGGTGGCCGCGCGGCTGCTCGTCGACGACCGGCTCGCGTGTACGGCGACCGCGTGGCGGGTCCGCGAGGAGTCAGAGTCGACCCGGCACCTGGTCGAGCCGCCGGCCGAGCTGCCGCCGGTGCCCCACGAGGGTGCGACGACGTACTTCGAGGGGGTGCCGCCGGAGTGGGGTTACGGGCCGTCGGTGGAGTGGCGGTTCGTGGAGGGCGGCTTCTCGGGACCGGTGACCGGGCGGGCGCGGCTGTGGACCAGGCCGAGGATCCCGCTGGTGGCGGGCGAGGAGACCGCTCCCCTGCACCGGCTGATGGTCGTGGCCGACTCCACCAACGGCGTCTCGGCGCGGCTGCCGATCCGGGAGTGGTGGTCGATCCCGAACACGCTCACCGTGACCGTCGAGCGGGTACCGACCGAGGAGTGGATGTACATGGACGCCGCGACCAACCTCAGCCCGCACGGCCGCGGGGTCGCCCACTCGGTGATGTCCGACGGGCAGGGCGTGCTGGCCCACGTGGCCCAGCCCCTCTTGGTGGGCCGACGGTGATCTTGTAAGTTAGTAAAAACACCTGAGTATAGGAGCCGCGATGCTGCAGCCGGAGACCCGCGTCGACACCGCCGAGGCGCGCGAGCAGCGCCGCCGGGAGGCTGCTCTCCGCTACCGCCGCCGCGTGGTGGAGCTCCTCGACCGCCGCAAGGACCTCGAGGGCGTCTCCGAGCTGGCCGACGTCATCTCCGACGGGATCCGCTGGGCCGCCTGAGACCGGCGGGCTCATCCAAGGCCGAGCAGCACGTCCGCGGTGAACGCCGCGGCCCGGCCGTCGAACTCCCGGTGGTGGCCGACCATCGCGTGCTTGCCCGCGGGGACGGGCACGAACTCCACGTCCGCGGTCCGTGACAGGTTGCGCACCACCGACCGGGCCCGGGCCGGACTGGCCACCCGGTCGCACAGGCCGTGCACGACCAGCACCCGCCGGCCGGTGAGCTCGGCATGGTCGTCCGGGTAGACCCAGGGGTTGAGAGCGACCACCGACCGGACCGCCTCGTGGTCCCCTGCCAGGAGCGCGGCCCGGCCGCCGAGCGAGTGGCCGACCAGGCCGAGAGGTACGCCGGGGAACCGGCGGCACAGCAGGTCGAGCGCCCAGTCGGCGTCGTCGACGGGCGTGTGCCGGCTGTCCCAGCCTCGGTAGCGGTTGAGCAGCCGGTAGACCGCGAGCCGGCCGCGACCCGCCCGTGCGACGGTGCGGGCGGTCGGGATCATCCGGACCACCGACAGCTGGGTCGGGCTGACGAGCACCCGGTCGCCACGCGAGGCGCCGCCGTGGAGGACGACGACCGCTCCCTCCGGCGCGGAGGGCTCACGGACCGCGACCAGCCTTGGCGAGGCCTCCACGCGGGGATGGGTGCCGGTCAGGACGCCGAGTGGTTCTCGGGCTCGTCGGCCGCCGCGCTGTCGGCGCCGCCGTCGACGGGGTCGTCGCCGTAGACCCCGGCGTCCTTGGCCGCCTGCGCCTTGCGCAGCTGCTTGACGAAGCTGAACGCCAGGACCACCACCGCCACGATGAGCAGGGCGAGGACCAGCGCACCCCAGCCGCCGGCCTTCACGTCCTCGTCCTTGGGCGTCTTGTCGGCCGCGCTCACCACGAGCGCGGCGACGGGGTAGAGGGCGGCTGCGACGGACATGGCTCCAGTCTCTCAGCCCGCGATGGAGATGCCGGCGAAGAGGTCGTCCTCGGGCAGCTCGGTCTCGACGTAGGACTTCACGAGCTCGAAGTCCTCGGTCGGCCAGACCTCGGCCTGCAGCTCACGCGGGATCGCGAACCAGAAGCCGTCGGGGTCGATCTGGGTGGCGTGCGCGAGCAGCGCCTGGTCCCGCACACCGAAGTAGTCCGCGCAGGGCACGCGGGTGGTGATCCGGGCGTCCCACTCCGGCTCCTCCTTCCACTCCTTGAGCCGCTCCGCCCAGGGGGACTCCAGCCCGTGGGCGAGCATCGCGTCGTGGATCGCCTGCATCCGCGGGCGGTTGAAGGAGTGGTGGTAATAGAGCTTCTGCACCTGCCAGGGCTCGCCGAGCTCGGGGTAGCGGTCCGGGTCGGCCGCGGCCGCGAAGGCCTCGACCGAGATCTCGTGGCACTTCACGTGGTCGGGGTGGGGGTAGCCGCCGCGCTCGTCGTAGGTCGTCATCACGTGCGGCTTGAACTCGCGGATCAGCCTGACCAGCGGCGCGGTCGCCTCCTCCAGCGGGACCAGCGCGAAGCAGCCCTCGGGCAGGGGCGGCTTCGGGTCGCCCTCGGGCCAGCCGGAGTCGACGAAGCCGAGCCAGTCCTGGCGGATGCCGAGGATGTCGCGGGCCCGCTCCATCTCCTGCCGGCGGATCTCAGTGATGTTCTCGAGGACGTCGGGCCGCTCCATCTTGGGGTTGAGGATCGACCCGCGCTCGCCGCCGGTGCACGTGGCGACGTGCACGTCGACACCCTCGGCGACGTACTTCGCGGTCGACGCCGCACCCTTGCTCGACTCGTCGTCGGGGTGGGCGTGCACGTGCATGAGCCGGAGACCGGTGCGGGGGCCAGGGGTCACGGGCACGAGCCTAGGTGTCACCCTTGCCGCGTGAGCGCCCAGGACTACCTCAGAGAGCGGTACGGCGCGCCCGCACCCTGGCGCCGCCGCGCGGTGATCGCCGCGTCCGTGCTGGTCGCGGCGGTTTTCGTCGCTTGGCTCGCGTGGACCGTCTACGAGCACTCCACGCCCAAGGTGACCTCCGAGCTGGAGTCGTTCTCGATCCAGGACGACCACACGGCCGAGGCCGTCCTGGTGGTGACCCTGGACTCCACCGACGTCGAGGCAATGTGCACACTCCGCGCCTACGCCGCCGACCACACCACGGTCGGCGAGCTCACCTTCACCCCCGACCCGAGCAAGGGCCGGCGCCAGGTGGAGACGATCCGGACCGAGCGGCGGGCCACCTCGGTGGAGAACGTGGGCTGCACCGCGCCGGGGCAGGACCGGCCCCGCTGAGCCGCCCGACACGGCTCTGACCTCGGGATTCGCGCTTCGAGTTAGGCCTGCGCCGCATCCGGGCTAGACTTGCCGGTCTGGTCGTCCCGCAGCGCCGCCCCGTCGTAGGCACCGCAGGCCGTCAGGGCAGACCGAACGTGACCGGCGTGAACTCCCGCCAGACCGGGTACGCCCAACCGATCCATCGAGACACACCGCAGGAGTACTCCCATGACCCAGCAGACCGAGCAGCAGGGCCCCATCTGGCTGACCCAGAAGGCCTTCGACCAGCTCAGCGCCGAGCTGGAGGACATGAAGGGTCCTCGCCGCCAGGACATCGTCGGCCGGATCAGCTCCGCCCGCGAGGAGGGTGACCTGAGCGAGAACGGCGGCTACCACGCCGCCCGCGAGGAGCAGGGCAAGCTCGAGGGCCAGATCCGCCAGCTCGAGCACGTCCTCCAGAACGCCGAGACCACCGTGCCGGCCGACGACGGCGTCGTGGCCGCGGGCAAGGTCGTCACCTACAAGTTCGAGGGCGACAGCGACGACGAGGCCGAGACCTTCCTGCTCGGCGCGCGCGAGAACGAGGACTACGTCGACGGCGTCACCGTCTTCTCACCCCAGGCCCCGCTCGGCGCGGCACTGCTCGGCGCCGAGACCGGCAGCGTGGTGGAGTTCACCGGCCCCAACGGCCGCACCAACAAGGTCGAGGTCGTCTCGGCCGTGCCCTACACCGACTGAGCCGCCGGCCATCCTGGCCGTACGGCCTCGGCCGGCTCGCTACTCCAGGACCCGGTAACCGCGCTCCCGGAGCCTGGCCAGCACCTGCTCGGAGTGTTGCGGGCCGCGGGTCTCGAGCTGCAGCTGCACCTCGACCTCGTCGAGCAGCAGCTGGGGCGAGATCCGCTCGTGCATGACCTCGAGCACGTTGGCCCCGCTCGCGCCGACCTCCGTCAGCAGCCGGGCCAGGCCACCCGGGCTGTCGGGGATCGTGACGTGCAGGTTGAGGTAGCGTCCGGCGGCGGCCATGCCGTGCCGGATCACCTTCCCCAGCAGCAGCGGGTCGATGTTGCCCCCGGACAGCACGGCCACCACCGGCGCGCGGAAGTCGTGAGGGGTGTCGAGCAGCGCGGCGACCCCGGCTGCACCGGCGGGCTCGACAACCATCTTGGCGCGCTCGACGAGGGCCAGGAGTGCTCGCGAGAGGGACTCCTCCGAGACCGTCCGAACCTCGTCGCAGTGGTCGCGCACCTCCGCGAACGGGATGGGCCCGGGCACGCCCACCGCGATGCCGTCCGCCATCGTCTTCATCGACTCCAGCCGGACCGGCTCGCCTCGCCGCAGCGAGTCCGGGTACGCCGCGGCCCCGGCCGCCTGGACCCCGACCACACGAACGTCGGGGCGCTTCTCCTTGATGACGAGCGCGACCCCCGCCAGGAGCCCGCCGCCCCCGGTCGGCACCAGCACCGTCTGCACGTCGGGGACCTGTTCGAGCACCTCGAGGCCGAGGGTGCCCTGCCCGGCCACGATGTCGACGTGGTCGAACGGGTGGATCAGCACCGCACCCGTCTCGTCGGCGAAGCGCCGAGCGGCCGCCAGTGACTCCTCCAGCACGGCGCCCTCGAAGACGACGTCGGCTCCGTACGCCCTGGTCGCCCGCTCCTTCGGGATCGGTGCTCCCTCGGGCATGAAGACCGTCGACCTGATGCCCAGCAGCTGCGCGGCGAGGGCCACCCCCTGCGCGTGGTTGCCCGCCGACGCGGCGACCACCCCGCGGGCGCGCTCCTCCGGCGTCAGCCGGGAGATCCGGACGTAGCCACCGCGGATCTTGAACGATCCGGTGCGCTGCAGGTTCTCGCACTTGAGCCAGACCTGGCCGTCGACGATCGCCGACAGCCAGCGCGACTGCTCCATCGGCGTGACGATCGCGACGTCGCGGATCAGCTCGCGCGCCGCCTCGACGTCGGCCAGCGACACTCGCTGAGCGT
Source organism: Nocardioides sp. (assembly GCF_036274455.1). Classification (GTDB taxonomy): domain Bacteria; phylum Actinomycetota; class Actinomycetes; order Propionibacteriales; family Nocardioidaceae; genus Nocardioides. The sequence goes on from NZ_DASUFR010000202.1 coordinate 5,135, forward strand.
TCGGCTGGGCCGCCGGGTCACCCACCGATCGCACCGTCCTCCGGGTCGTCGGAGTCGCCCGGCGGCAACGGCTCGTCGTCCTCGACGCGCGATGTCTCCCCGGTCTCCACGTAGTCCTCCTCGAGCTCCTCGACCGGGTCGTCGCCCGGCTCGGTGTAGGCCGCCAGGTGCTGCACGACGGCGTTGGCCGCGGCGGCCAGCGGCACCGCCACCAGCGCCCCGGCGACGCCCGCGGTGAGCACGCCCGCACCGATCGCGAGGATCACGCCCAGCGGGTGCACCGAGACCCAGCGTCCCATGAGGAACGGCTGGAGCACATGGCCCTCGAGCTGCTGCACGCCGATGACCACCGCCAGCATGATCAACGCGGTCACCAGCCCCTGGTCGACCAGCGCGACCAGGACGGCGACGGTCCCCGCGACTGTCGCGCCGACGATCGGGACGAAGGCGCCGAGGAAGACCAGGACGCCGATGGCCAGCGAGAACGGCACTCCGAGGATCACCGCACCGAGGCCGATCAGGATCGCGTCGGTCGCCGCCACGATCACCGTCGCCCTCACGAACTGGGTCAGCGAGATCCAGGCGACCCGTCCGGAGCTGTCGACGCGCTCGCGGGCGGCCCGCGGCGAGAGCCGGACCACCCAGGCCCAGATCCGTTCGCCGTCGGAGAGGAAGAAGTAGGTCGAGAACAGCACGATGAAGAAGCCGGCGAGGACGTGCCCAACGGCACTCCCGACCTCGGTCACCTTGCCGACGATGCCGCCCTCCTGCGTCTGCGCTGAGATGGCGTCCTGGATCTTCTGGATGTAGTCGTTGATCTGGGAGTCGCTGGCGTGCAGGGGGCCGGTCTGCAGCCAGTCCTTGATCTTCTGCAGCCCCTCGACGGTGGAGTCGGCGAGGTCGGAGGCGCCGTTGGCGACCTGCTGGCCGGCGAAGATGAGCAGCGACGCGATGACGCCGAGGGTGAACAGGACGACGACGATCGAGCCGAAGCTGCGGCGCACGTGGTTGCGCTCGAGCCAGTCGACGACGGGGGCGACCAGCGCGCTGATCAGCAGTGCCACCACGACCGGGATCACCAGGACCGCCAGGTACGAGACGACGTACCAGAGCAGGTAGACAGCGCCGGCGATGATGATCAGCCGCCACGACCACGCGGCGGCCAGGTCGAGGCCGTAGGGCACCTCGGCCCGGCTGAAGTTCGACGTACCGGCCGCGATCTCGACGGGCTCGGGTCGCCTTTCCTGTCTGCGCATCGCGGCCCACTGGTGGGCGAGGCGGGCAGCCACCCCTTCGCGATGCTCGGCGGCGTCGTCGAGGCCAGCGGGCTCGCTCACAGCGTCAATCTATCCAGCAGACCGGCCAGGAGCCGGGAGGCCGCGTCGGGGCGTACGGCGGCCAGCAGCCCCGCCGCCGCCAGCACGTAGTCGGTGTCGACCACGACCCGCGCGCGCTCGGGGAGCTGCCAGTCCAGGTCCCGGCCGACGCTGGGACCGAGCACCCGGTCGGCGACGCCCTCGCGGCCGTGACGGAGCACCCCGCCCGAGCCGACGACGAGGTGGACCTCGCGCAGGTCGACGCCACTGCGCTCGACGACCCGCCCCTCCGGGCTGACCACCACCCGTGAGCGGCCGGCGTGCCGGCGCAGCGCCAGCGCGACGGCGGCCCGGGCGATGTCCTCGTCCTCGTCGGTCTCGGTCCCGTTGGTGGGCAGGAAGCCGGGGTCGTCCCGGCGCTTGCGGGCGGCGTCCGCCAGCTCGGGCAGCCCGGCCTCCTCGACCGTGCTGACCGCGGACCAGCGCATGCCGAGGTCGCCCTCGACGGTGCGGGTGACGGGGGTGGGCGCGACCACGTCGCGGGCCAGCCCGCCCCCGTCGACAAACTGAGTCTCGGGATCCAGCTCGACCACCGAGTGGACGTCGGTGGTGGCGCCGCCCACGTCCACGACGACGACCTCCCCCACCAGCGAGGACAGGAGCTCCACACCGGTGAGCACGACGTCCGGAGTGGCGCCGCGGACCATCGCGGTGAAGTCGCCACGCCGGCTCAGGTGCTTGCCGCCGATGACGTGGGAGAGGAACACCTCCCGGATCGCGTTGCGCGCCGGCTGCGGGGCCAGGACGCCGATCCGGGGCACGACGTTGTCGGCCAGGACGTGCGGCACGTCGCCGAGGATCGCGCCGACCTCGGCGCGGGCGTCCGCGTTGCCGGCCACGACGACCGGGCCACGCCAGCCGCCGGCCACCAGGTCGCGGGCGGCCCGGAGCAGCACCTCGGAGTTGCCGCCGTCGGTGCCGCCGGTCAGCACCACGACGTCGGGCGCGTCGGCGGCCAGGTCGAGGTCGTGGCCCTGGGCCACCGAGCGGACCGTGACCACCTTGCCGCCGCTGGAGAGCGCGACCCGGCGGCCCGCCTCGGCAGTGACGAGCTCCTCGTTGCCGACGACCGCGATCCGCAGCCCGCCGCCCGCGCTGGAGCAGGCCAGCACCTCCGCCGTGCGCGCCCCGGGGTCGGCCGCTGCGAGCTCGGCCAGGCACGCGTCGTACCCGTCGAGGACGTCGGTGTCGATCGTGGTGCGGTGCTCGGCGCCGGCGACCAACCTCCCGTCGGCCAGGTCGACCAGCAGCGCCTTGGTGAACGTCGAGCCGAAGTCGACGCAGACCGCCAGCTCAGCCAAGGGCCTGGTCGAGGTCGGCCAGGAGGTCGTCGACGGTCTCGATGCCGACGCTGAGCCGGACCAGGTCGTCGGGCACCTCGAGGTCGGTGCCGGCCACGCTGGCATGGGTCATCCGCCCGGGGTGCTCGATCAGGGACTCGATACCGCCGAGCGACTCGGCGAGGGTGAACACCCGGGCCCGGTCGCACACCCGGAGCGCGCGCTCCTCGCCGCCCTTCACGCGGAACGAGACCATGCCACCGAAGCGGTCCATCTGGCTCGCGGCCACCTGGTGGCCGGGGTGGTCGGCCAGCCCGGGGTAGTAGACGTGCTCCACCCGCTCGTCGGCGGTCAGGAACTCCACGACCCGCTCGGCGTTGTCGCAGTGCCGCTCCATCCGGACCGCCAGCGTCTTGAGCCCGCGCAGGGTGAGCCAGGCGTCGAACGGGCCGGCGACCGCGCCCATGGCGTTCTGGTGGTAGCCGATCCGCTCGGCCAGGTCGAGGTCGCGAACGACGACCGCTCCCCCGACCACGTCGGAGTGACCACCGGCGTACTTGGTCGTGGAGTGGATCACGATGTCGGCGCCGAGGGTCAGCGGTCGCTGGAGGTACGGCGTGGCGAAGGTGTTGTCGACCACGAGCAGGGCGCCGGCCTCGTGGGCCAGGTTGGCGATGGCGGCGATGTCGGCGATCCCGAGCAGCGGGTTGGTCGGGGTCTCGACCCAGACCATCGTCGTCTCGTCGGTGAGCGCGGCCTGCACGGCGTCGAGGTCGTTGAGCGCGGCCGGCGTGTGGTCGACACCCCACCGGGTCGCGACCTTGTCGAAGAGCCGGTGGGTGCCGCCGTAGGCGTCGTTGGGGAGCACCACGTGGTCGCCGGGGTCGAGCAGCGCCCGGATGACGGCGTCCTCGGCGGCCAGCCCCGAGGCGAAGGCGAACCCCTTCTCACCCTCCTCGAGCGCCGCGATGGTCTGCTCGAGCGCCGTGCGGGTGGGGTTGGCGGAGCGGCTGTACTCATAGCCGCCGCGCAGACCGCCGACACCGTCCTGCTTGTAGGTCGACGTCGCGAAGATCGGCGGGATCACCGCTCCGGTCGACGGGTCCGGCGCCCAGCCCGCATGGATGGCCCGCGTCTCGAACCCTGACTTCTCGCGGTGCTCCTGGCTCACCCCGCGAGGGTATCCGTGCGGATCGGTCGCACCTGCAACGGCGGCCGCGGGGGTCTCCGGATATCCCGCTTGTGACGGATCTGTGGGTGCCCGCGCGCCTACCGGATCGCGTCTCGCCGTCCCCGCTGATGGGGTTTGCGGAGGGAGATCGGCACCTGGTGCCGGAGATCCTCGGCAAAGCCGGGGTCCAGCGGTCAAGGACGCCGCAGGCGCCGCGCAGCGGTGCCGAAGGCATCCTTGAGGGCGGGTTGCGGCGTGCTACGCGCGCGGCCGCCCACCCACGGATGGGTCACAAGAGCCGGATATCCGGTGACCCATGCGCTTCTGTGCCGAGATCTCGGCACAGAAGCTCAGGGGTCGCTACAGAAGCCCGGCACTGCTGCGGCACCGAGGCTGCGCACGCCACTCGGGGCGCCGGCAGCCCCTGAGAGCGGGAACGTAACGCTCCCCGGGGGTGTTGGACACTGTGCAGGTGTGTCGAGCCAGATCTCTGGCACGGCCTGCGACACAGAAGGAGAGCAATGTCCATCTTCTCCCGCTACAAGTCCACCCTCGTTGAGCCCGACCAGGCCCTGGCCGGCCGCTCCGAGCGGATGTTCCCGATCGCCGCGCGCCACAAGGTGCTGGACGCCCCCGTGGTCACCGACGAGGTCCCCGAGGGCTACGAGGTCGCGCTCTTCGGCCTCGGCTGCTTCTGGGGTGCCGAGGAGATCTACTGGCAGCTTCCCGGCGTCTGGTCGACGTCGGTCGGGTACGCCGGCGGCACCACGCCCAACCCGACCTACGAGGAGGTCTGCAGCGGCCGGACCAACCACACCGAGGCCGTGCGGATCGTCTTCGACCCGAAGGTGATCTCCTACGCCGACCTGGTCAAGAGGTTCTTCGAGGTCCACGACCCGACCCAGGGGTTCCGGCAGGGCAACGACGTCGGCACCCAGTACCGCTCGGCGATCTACTACACGACGCCCGAGCAGGAGCAGGTCGCGCGTGAGCTGACCGCGATCTACGGGGCCGAGCTGACCAAGCGCCGCCTCGGCGAGATCACCACCGAGATCCGGCCGGCCAGTGAGACGCCCTACTACTACGCCGAGGACGCGCACCAGCAGTACCTCGCGAAGAACCCGTTCGGCTACCGCTGCCACGCGAACACCGGCGTGAAGTTCCCGGCGACCGCCTGATCGGGACCCGATGCTGACGCGCCGGCCTCGCTTCTCGCAGGGCCGCGCGTCATCATCGGATGGGCAACCTTTCGACGAGCCCAGCGCGTCTCGGTAGCAGTCCGCGCACAGCGTGGTCGCGCGGTGCCGGGAGGGTCGTGGTCGCATGGCGGAGCGGCGGGAGTTCGACCAGTTCG
>NZ_DASUFR010000203.1:0-2533 GCF_036274455.1 Nocardioides sp.
CGCAGGAACTCCCGCATCGCGCGCTCGGGCGAGTAGCCGGCCATCACGTCCTGGCCGATCGCGTCGAGCGCCTCGCTGATGTCGACCGGCGGGGCGAGCGGGTCGCCGCCCTCGTAGCGCCCGTAGCGCGAGCGGACCTGCCTGGACGTGTGCCGGTTAGCCATGCGTGCGCTCCACGGTCATGCCGGCCCGCAGCGCCCGCGGGATCTCGGCGACGGAGTCGACGTGGGCCATCAGCGCGGACACGTCGGTCGCCGGTGACGGTGAGTCGACCTCCACGGCGTACGACACCCCGGTCGACTGCCAGGTCTCCTGGTCGAACTCGCCCCGGGCCGACACCCGGACCCCGGCCACGTCGACACCGCGGTCGCGCGCCTCGCGGTAGGTGTCGTTGAGCACGCAGAGGGCGACGGCGACGTGCAGCACGCCGGCCCCGTTGGGTGCGGCCTGCACGACGACGCCGCCGTCGGTCCACGCGTGCGGCACCAGCCAGCCGGCGTTCGCATCCTCGCGGAGCGAGCCGGCCGTCACCGTGACCGGGAAGTCATCACGCTTTTCGGGGTCCCCACGGCGTTGTTCGTCGGGGGAGCGCAGCGGAGGAGACGAAGAACGTTGTGGGGTGTTACCCATAGACGGTCTCCCCGCCGCCGCTCTCCTTGCTGATCTTGCGGGCCAGGTAGAGCCCCTCGAGCGCGAGCTCGATGGCGCCGGCCCGCTCGCCGTCGTTGGTGGCGCCGACCCGGTCGCAGATCTCGTCGTAGAGCTCGGACTCCCCCAGCACCGGCAGCCCGGCGAGGAAGTCGCGCGCGGCGACCTGCTCGCCGGTGGTGACCATCATCCCGCCCTCGAGCGCGTCGACGAGCAGCGCGAAGTCGAGGCCGCGGAAGACGTGCCGCACCGCCTCCGCCGTCGCCGTCCGCAGGAGGTGGGTGAGGATCTCGCTCTCGCGGCCCTCCTCGCCGGTCTCGAACTCGATCTTGCCCCCGAGCACGTCGACCGCCGCCTCGAGGTCGACGACCCGGGCCACCGCCCGGTCCTCACCCTGCGAGGTGGCGCGGTGGATCGCCGCGGCGGCGATCGTCTCGGCGCCGGCGATCGCGAACCGCGCCGACACTCCGGAGCGCTGGTCGACCGACGACGACTCGCGCAGGTTGCCGGTGAAGCGGGCCAGGATCTCGATGAGGTGGTCGGGTACGTCGACCAGGTCGGCCGGCAGGTGCGCCTCCTGCCGGATCACCGCGATCTCGTCCTCGAGCTCGGTCGGGTAGTGCGTGCGGATCTCGGCGCCGAAGCGGTCCTTGAGCGGGGTGATGATCCGGCCGCGGTTGGTGTAGTCCTCGGGGTTGGCGCTGGCGACCACGAGCACGTCGAGCGGCAGCCGCAGCACGTGGCCGCGGATCTGGATGTCGCGCTCCTCCATCACGTTGAGCATCGCCACCTGGATCCGCTCGGCCAGGTCCGGCAGCTCGTTGATGGCCACGATGCCGCGGTGGGAGCGCGGGATCAGCCCGAAGTGGATCGTGTCCGGGTCGCCCAGCGAGCGGCCCTCGGCCACCTTCATCGGGTCCACGTCGCCGATCAGGTCGGCCACGCTGGTGTCGGGGGTCGCGAGCTTCTCGGCGTACCGCTCGTCGCGGTGCCGCCACTCCACCGGCAGCTCGTCGCCGAGCTCGGCCGCCCGGCGGCGCGACTCGTGGGTGATCGGGTCGTAGGGGTGCTCGCCGAGCTCGGCGCCACCGATCACCGGGGTCCACTCGTCGAGCAGTCCGACCAGGGTGCGCAGCAACCGGGTCTTGCCCTGGCCGCGCTCGCCGAGGAGCACGACGTCGTGGCCGGCGATGATCGCCCGCTCGAGCTGCGGGATCACCGTGTCGTCGAGGCCGTGCATGCCGGGCCACGGGTCGCGGTCCTCGCGCAGCGCGTCGAGCAGGTTGTCGCGCATCTCGACGCGCAGCGGCTTGTGGACGTGGCCGGACGCCCGGAGCTGGCCGACGGTCCCAATCGATGGTGGAGTCGTGGGAGCTGAGGTCACGTCTCCACGCTACTCAGCACCACAACAACTGGACTCTGTCTCCGGTTGCGGTCCGTCAGGCGGGACGGAGCTAGACCATCCCGTCGGGCGTGCCGTTGGGCCCGGCGCCCACCAGCTGCGGGAGCATCCGGACCACGTCGGGCGGCAGCGTCAGGCCGTGGTCGGTGGACGGGTCCACGGCCAGCCACAGGTCGTCGGCGGGCCAGCCGGCGGCGAGCTGCGCCACCGGTACCGACACCGCCTGGTCGGGGTCGGCGCCCGCGGACACCAGGGCCTCCTGGGAGGTGAACACGGGGACGTACTGCGTGCCGTCCTGCTCGATCACCGGCAGCGCCAGGGTGCCCTCCGGCGGGGCCTCGGCGCCGTCGGGCAGCTCCTGCGGGAGGAGGGCGATGCTGGAGGCGAGTTGCTGGAGCAGGGCCTGTGCGCCGGCCTGCTCGTCGGGGGTGCTCATGGCATCCTCTCGGTCGTCGGGCATTCATCACCCGGTGACCGAAGCAG
>NZ_DASUFR010000204.1:0-25442 GCF_036274455.1 Nocardioides sp.
CCACGCGGGACGGGGCCGGCCGTTTCACCGAGTCACGGACTCGGCGGTGCTACTTCTTCTTCTTGACCTTGACCACGAAGTCGTCCTGACCGGCACTCACGGTCGCTGAACCGAGGTACTTCGCGGTCAGCGTGTTCTTGCCGATCTTGAGCTTCTTGGCCTGCTTCTTGGAGATCTTCACCACGACCTTGCCGTTGGACTGCAAGGTCCCGGTACCGAGCAGCTTGGTGCCCTTGTAGATCTCCACGGTGCCGGCCGGTGCGCCCGCGGCGGAGGTCACGGTGACCTTCGCCTTGAACGCGTGGCCCTTGATGATCTGCTTCGGCTTGGCGGCCGCCTTGACGGTGGAGCTCGCCGGAGGCGTGGCGGCCGACTTGCAGTAGGTGATCTGCAGGTTGTCGACGTACCAGCCGTCGTTGCCGCCGCAGCCGTCGCGACCGACGTCGAGGCGGAACTGCACCGTCGAGCCCGGCTGGATGCCGGCCAGCGACAGGTCGACCTGCGAGGTGCCCCACGAGCCACGGCTCTGGCCACCGTCGGTGCCCGAGAAGGCGTCCTGGCCGGCCATCGGGTTGGTGTTGCCCGCGGCAGCCGACAGCAGCCGGCCCGGCTTGTTGAAGGTGTACGCCGCCGGGTTGATCGCCGCGAACGAACCGCCGTTGACGCTGACCTTCACGTTGCCGCCGTCGACGGTGGCCTCGGTGGCCACGTAGTGGTCGAACGACAGCCGGAGCCCAGGCAGGGACCCGGTCGGGATGTTGATCACCGGCGAGGTGATCGAGTCCCGGCTGGAGAAGTCGTTCGGACCCTCCTCGCACGTGCCCTGGTCAGGCGCCGGCCCGTAGGCCACGCCGCCGGCGTGGCTGCCCGGTGCTTCGGTGCTTGCCTCCCACGCAGCGTGGATGCCGGTGCCCGCGGTGACCTCGAAGGAGGGAGTCCAGCCGGCGAGGCCGTCCTCGAAGTCCTCCTTGTAGATCGTCTGGGCGGTGAACCCGGGACCGCACAGCGCGGGCGTGTTCTTGTCGAGCAGCTCCTTGTAGCCACACGCCGTCACCGGCGTCCGCAGCTCCACGGCCTCGATCACCTTGCCGAGGTCGGTGCAGTTGGCAGCGGTGATCGGGTCGCCCGCGTCCGGCGTCGCGTTCGGCTCGGTCGTCAGCTGCCGGATCGGCTGGCCGACCAGGTCGGTGCACGAGGCCTGCAGGGCGTCGGCGAACTCACCGAAGTTGGCCGAGGGGAACAGGTACGCCGTCTGGGCGCGCCACCAGATGGCGGCAGCCCTGTCGAGGCCCATGCCCGTGATCGTCTGCTCGTTGTAGGTGCCACCGTCGACAGACAGCGCGTAGGCGTGGTTGGGCACGCCCGAGTTGCTGTGCACGCCGCCACCGTCGGTGAGGTTCGGGTCGCAGTTGTACTCCGCGTCCGTCACCTTGCCGGGGTTGCCGTAGCAGGTCGGCGTCCACATGTCGCGGATCGCGCCGCCGAACGCCTCGGACTTCTCACCCATCAGCCAGCGGGTGCTGTCGGTGCGGTCGGTGATGTCCTCGGCCTGGACGGTGATCTCGGCGGTCCCGGCGGTCTTGAACCGGGTGCCGTCGGCCTGGGTCACGGTCACGCCGTAGAACCCGTCGGGGGCGGTGCCGGCCGGGTTCGGCGGGAGACCGGCCACGTTGTTGCCGATCACGATGCCGGTGGCGCCGGCGGCGACCGCGTTGTCGACCTTGGCCTGGAAGGTGCAGGTCCCGCGGTCGACGTAGGCCCAGTTGCCGCCCACCGCGGCTGCGTTGGTGTAGGCCGTGCAGCCGTCGTTGACCGTCGGGCCGGTGGCGTTGGCCTCGTCGAGGGCCGAGACCACGGTGGCGTCGACCGGGGTGGTCGTGAACGGCTCGCTGAAGCCGGCCGCCACGGGCGTGCACGGGCCGGCCACGCTCGCGGGAGCGGTGATCGACATCAGCAGCTTCGGCGGCGCGGTCGGCTCGCACTCGCCGTCGGGGCGCTTGGCGTCGAAGGTCTCGCCCTCGTCCTCACGGCCGTTGACCAGGTCGAGGGTCTCGCCCCACACATCGGAGTAGGACTCGTTGAGTGCTCCGGACTGGTACTGGTAGATCAGCCCGCTGGTGAACTGGGTGTAGGCGTGGCCCCACTCGTGCGCCACGACGTCGTCGGAGGTGACGCCGTCGCAGTAGTTGGTGGTGATGCCGTTCCAGTTGGCGTTGGGACAGGCGATCCGCGGGTCGTTGTTGACGGTGATGCGCTTGGCGCCTGCACCGTCGTAGGAGTCGCGGTCGAAGGTGTTCTCGAAGAACCAGTAGGACTCACCGGAGGAGTTCACGAGGTTCTGCTGGTCCACGTTGAGGTCGCCCGGGAAGTCGTCACCCTCGACCCAGACGGTCTCGAAGGTGGGGTTCTGCGCGGTGCCGGATGCCTCCCGCAGCTCGCGGTCGAGGGCGTCGCTGTCCATCGACCAGCGGTTGAGGATCTTGCCCGTGGTCGCGTCGTAGACGAGAGCGTCGCGGATCGCACCGTTGGTGACCTCGGTGTAGTAGGCCAGCACGTTGCGTCCGGCCTCGCCCTTCACGAACCCGGTCCGGTAGACGACCAGCTCGGTGTGGGTCGCCTTCAGGCCGGCGGTGGTCGACGGCTTGTCGGTGTCGAGGTTGGTGGGTGGCTCGGCCTTGACGAAGGCGACGGCGCGGCTGCCGATCTGTGCGGCGGTGAACGTCGGCTCGGTCGTGACATCGATGTCGGGTGCTGCGAAGCCGTTGACCGCGGTCAGGTCGCCGTCCTTGTCGAGGTTGGCGCGCACCGCGCTGCCGAAGACCGGCACGCCCTTGTAGGACTGGGTGTAGGTCACCGTCCAGCCCAGGTCGCTCGCGGCCACCCGCTCGCGGGCCAGCTGACCCTGCGCGGCGCCCAGCAGTGCGGAGTAGGACTTCATGAAAGCGTCGGCCTTGGCCGCCGCCCGGGCGGCACTGTCACCGGCCACGTCGGGCAGCAGGTCGGCGTCCTGGCCGCTGGCGCGCACGAAGCTCGCGGCACCTGTGGCGGCGTTGTTGTGGATGCTGACCGACCCCTGCGCGTCGTCGCGCAGCTGCTTGACCAGCGCCTGGTCGGGCGCCGCCGACGCAGGCGCCGGACTGGCGGACGCCTGGCTGACGACGGCGGGGACCACGGCGAGCCCCGCGCCGAGCAACGCAAGGCTGAGGCCTTGCTTGAGGAATTTCACGACTTCTTCGCCTCCGGAAGGAAAATTTGGCCAGAAGGCGAGCCGGATCCCCGAGGAAATCGGGGGCGACCGAGCCCACCCTGGGCCGCACCCTAGGTAGCCCGAGGACCTCTCGTAAATGCTTTGCGCATGAGAAGTTCGGATGCCCATGCATCCTTGTTGCAGATCAAGGGCAGCCCAGGAGCAGCCCAGGAGCAGCCCGGGAGCAGCCCGGGGGCAGGGCAGGGGCAGGGCGGAGGCAGGGCGGCGGCAGGGCAGTTCCAGGGAACCCCGGGCCACCGTAGCGGGCCGTGGGCGATCGTGGCGCACGCTCCGGCCCCGTCCTCGGGGGACTGTCCTCGACGGACGGGGCCGGACGGCTGGGGCGGGTCAGGCCTCAGCGATGGTGATGGTGGTGCTTCTTCTTCTTCGTCACCTTCACCTTGACGGTGGTCTGGCTCGCCGAGAAGTCCGCCGTCCCGAGGTACTTCACCGTCAGGGTGTGGACACCCTTCTTCTTCAGCCCCTTGGCGATGCGGATCGTCACCGTGCCGCCCGCGAGGGTGCCGGTCCCGATCAGCTTGGAGCCGTCGAAGACCTGCACGGTGCCGGTCGGGGTCCCGCCGGACGAGGCGACCGTCGCCGAGACGTTGAACGGCTTCTTGGACTTGACCTTCTTGGGAGCCGAGGCGGTGACCGTGGTGGCGCTCGGCGGTGCCGGGGTCACGCTGAGCTTCCAGACCGACCTGCCATGGGTGGCGGCGTAGAGCGTCTGCCCGGCGGCGTCGTAGGTCAGCCCGTAGACCGCCACGACCGGCAACCCCTGGGTCCCGACCCAGCCTCCGCTGCCGGTGGTCGACCGGGTCACCACGCCGTAGTCGGTCGACGCGAACAGCGACTTGGTCGCCGGCACGTAGACGACGTCGGTGATCGGCTGGTCGCCCAGGTTGGCGCTCAGGTCGGTGGCGGTCGCGGTGCCGGTGCCCGGGTTGAAGGTCACGTCGTAGACATGTCCGCCGGGGGAGTACGCCGAGTAGCCCGAGTAGGAGATGTAGGCGTGGTTCGGGTTGGCCGGGTCGATCGCGATGCTGGACGGGAACCGCTGCGGCAGACCGGCGCTCTGGTCCAGCCGCGTGTACGTCACCGCATCCGCCGACGCCGCGTTGGCGTTGGGCGAGACGTAGATGCGGCCCAGTCGGGTGCCCGCCCACAGGGTGGAGGCGTTGCTGGGTGCCCGCTCGACCGCGACGACGTAGTTGGCCGCGTTGCCGCCCGAGAGGTCACCTGCTGCGCCGCCCAGGGTGACCCAGTCGCCGCACTGCACGCTGAAGTCGCCGGTGAGCTCGTTGCAGTGCTCGTCCAGGTAGGCCTGCGGACCACCGTTGTCGGTCGTGCGCCAGATGTGCCGCAGCCCGTTGAAGACCGTGCCGGACGTGACCGGGTCGACGGTCAGGGGCGTGTAGAACGACGAGGCCTCGTTGAACGGGTCGCTGATCCAGTCCCAGCTGGTCGGTGAGCCGTTGTCGAAGCTCACGTCGTGCTGGGGGTTGAAGTAGGAGTGGAAGCGGATCGCCGGGTTGGCGTGGTCGAAGCCGGACTGGCCGCCGTCGCCACCGACGGTCTCGGAGAAGCCGGCCTGGTCGCTCTCCCAGGTGCCGTTGTCCTGGGTGCCTCCCTGCACAGCGCTGTTGCTGCCGATGCTGACCGACTGGTACTGCAGGGTCTGCAGGCCCACGTTGGTCCTGTCGTCGTTGTTGGTCGGGATGGCGGAGAGGAACTGCTGGCAGTCGGCGAGGTCCGGACCCGCGAGGTCGGGACGCGAGTCGCAGTCCGCGCTGCGGTCGACGTACGGTCCGTTCTCACGGACCACGCCGCCGTCCGAGGCGGTGAAGAACGTCTCCGCGCCCCCCGTGTCGACGAAGACCAGCGCGTGGTGGTCCGGGTGCAGGCCGTTGTCGTCCACGTCGTTGGTCATGTCGGTGAAGTGGGCTCCGGCGTCGGCCGACCGGACCACGGCGCGCCCGTTGGAGCTGCCCGGGCCGCCGAAGACCTCGAGCTCGTCGTAGTTCATCGAGCCCGACAGGAACACCTCGTCGGGGAGGCCCGGCGGGCTCGTGACGACCATGTCGTAGGAGCACTGGCCCTGGCAGAAGTTGTAGGAGCCGTAGCCCGGCGTTCCCTTGGTCGCGCTGGACAACGCGGTCCACGACGGCGTGGCCGCGGTTGCGTCGTCGGTGCGCAGCAGACCGGAGACGGCGTCGCCGAACTCCGTCGCGTCACCGAGGTAGATCCGGGTGGCGCCGCCCGGCAGGGAGGCGGTCGCGAACTCGACGCGGTTGGTGGAGCTGGTCGCGACCGCGCCGGGGTTGTGGATCGAGTAGATGCGGGTCCACGCACCACCGGCCGACGTGGCGCGGTAGAGGCCGTAGTCGAACATGGAGGCGTAGGCCACGCCGGCGTGGGTCGGGTCGAACTCGATCTTGGAGATGCCGGCGCGGAAGAAGTCGCCACCGGTGGGCGACGTCGGGTCTCCCGAGTCAGCCATCTCGCTCAGCGCGAGGGTCCAGGAGCCGCCGCCGTTGGTGGTCTCGTACAGCCCGAGCTGCGGTGCTCCCGGAGGAGTGAACCGGCCGCCGTTGACCGAAGAGGAGCCGTGGCGGGCGACAGCGGTGCCGACGAGGATGTGCTGGGGGTTGTTGGGGTCGATCGCGACGGCGCCGACCGAGCGGTTGATCGTGAAGTCGCCGGCCAGGACCTGGGTGTTGACCTTGGTGAAGGACACTCCACCGTCGGTGGACTTGAAGAGTCCGAGCCCGGCCTCGGAGTCCGAGGACCCGTTGGGCTCGCCGGTCCCGACCCAGACACTGCCGTCTGCGCCGATGGTGATCGAGCCGATCGCGTTGGAGGGCAGGTTGGTGCCGACCGAGGTCCAAGTCGGCGTCGCCGCCAGGGCGTTGCTCGACTTCCACAGCCCGCCGCCGGCCGTGCCGGCGTACAGCGTGCACGAGGCCGGGGTGCAGGCGCCCGTCGTGGCCAGCGCCGTCGTACGCCCGGAGACGTGTGCCGGCTTCCCCGTGTAGGTCGCCTCGGCGGCGACCAGGCCGCCGTTGGGCCCGACGGCCGTCCACGTCGACGGCGCGGCCGCATCGGAGTCGATGGTCTCGGCCAGCACGTCGCGACCTGCGTTCGTCTGCGCGCGGCGGGCGATCCGGTCAGCCGCGCTCGCGGAGCGCCGTTGCTGTGCCGGCTCGATGACCTTGCGGGGGTAGGCCCGCTCGTCATAGGACTCCTGGTTGGGCCCGTTCCGGATCTCGCCGGTCGCCTCCGGGTCGCCACTGGCCTGGGCCAGCTTCTCGGAGGTGAAGGCGAGCGGCATCGCCCGCTCCTTCCTCAGCGACGAGTGCTTCTCCAGCGCCTCGCGCATCTCGTGGCTGGCACCCCGCGCCTCCGCTTCTCGCTCCCTCTCCTTGCTGTCGGATCCCCCTCCTCTCGAGAGGACGATGCCGAGTGCAGCAGCGATCAGCACGACCGATGCGACGACACTGACGAGAACGCGAGGCTTCTTGCCCATGCTGTCTCCCGAGTGGAATGTCCCGTCGTCGTTGACGAGAACAATCGGACAGTAGGGCCGCGTCCAACACCGGCGGAAGGTGATGGCAGGTTGTGGGCAGGAAGTCGTGTCGGCCCTGCGCCGGCCGTCACGATGGTGACAAGGGGCCAGACCGTTCGGTCGAGCCCCTCACGGCTTCGATCAGCGATGCGTGAGCACCAGCTCAGTCGGGATGCCGCCCCCGGTGATGGTGCCGACAGGCGGCTGCGCGGCCGACGAAGGGCCGACGAAGAGAACCAGGGGGCCCGGCAGTGCCGGGCCCCCTGTTGCGCCGTCGTCGCTACGGCGTGGAGACAGAATCGGGCATGGAGGTTGCCGAAGTCAACTAACCTGCCAGCAACCTGCAAGCGTTCTCACCCACCTGGAGGAAGCGACACGCATTCATGTGGTGCGTGTGACTGGAGTGACGATTGCATAGGGTTGGTGAGGTGGCGACCCGTACGTCTTCCCCGGCGGGCTCGCGTAGCAGGAGCACGGCTTCTGACACTCGAGCCCGCAGTACCCGGCAGCGCAGCCGGACCGCGTCCAGCAAGAAGCGCAAGCCCACGCGCAAGCGTGCCCGCGGCAAGAGCGCGAGCCGCAACCGGCGCCCGGCGCCGCGCGCGGTGCGCACCGGCCGCGGGCCGATCGCCACCTTCTTCGACACGGTCTTCAAGGGCCTGGCCGCCGTCTGGCTGGCGGTCGCCCACGGCATCGGCGCCCTCGCCCGCGGGATCGGCCACGGCG
This sequence comes from Nocardioides sp., assembly GCF_036274455.1. GTDB lineage: Bacteria > Actinomycetota > Actinomycetes > Propionibacteriales > Nocardioidaceae > Nocardioides. The sequence goes on from NZ_DASUFR010000204.1 coordinate 7,542, forward strand.
CGCGCGACCTCGAGCCCGAACACCGCCGCGACGGGGTCGGGCTCCTCATGTTCGCCCTGGCCGTGGTTGCCGCGGCAGCGGTCTGGTTCCAGCTCGACGGGCCGCTCATGGGCTGGGTCCGGGTCGCGGTCACCGGCTGCGTCGGCAAGGTCGGCTGGCTGGTGCCGCTGATGATCGTCGTCGTGGGCTGGCGCAACCTGCGCGACCCGCTCCACAACGGCCCCGCCGGGCGCCAGGTCGTGGGCTGGGCCGCGCTCGGCCTCGGCCTGCTCGGCATCGTCCACATCGCCGAGGGCAACCCGCAGCCTGTCTCCGGCGACTCCGGCCCGCTGCGTGAGGGAGGCGGTGCGATCGGCTACGTCGTCACCTCGCTCCTCCTCGACCTCCTCCGCAGCCCCTACGTCGTCGTGCCGGTGCTGCTCCTCCTCGCGTTCTTCGGCGTCCTCGTCATCACGGGCACACCTCTCTACAAGGTGCCCGCGCGGCTGGCTGCGGCTCGCGACCGGGCCCTCGGTCGCCAGCAGCCGGACGAGGGCAGCGATGCCTCGCCGCGGCCGACGCGCCGCGGCCGGCGTACCGACCTCGACGCCACCGGCGAGATCGACCCGACGCTGGGCGATCCCGCCTACGACACTCCCGTCCTCGAGGACCGCGAGCGCCCACGCCGGCGCCGCAAGCGCGAGGACGACCCCGAGGCGACCCAGCCGGAGGGGATCCCCGTGGTCGTCGAGGAGGCGCCGACCTCCGACCTCGAGCCGCCGCCGCACACGCCGCTGCCCGAGCGCGTCGAGCAGCTGTCGTTCTCCGGCGACGTCGTCTACCACCTGCCGCGCAACGACATGCTCAAGCCCGGGTCACCGCACAAGGCCCGCTCCAAGGCCAGCGACGAGGTGGTCGGACGTCTGACGACGGTCCTCGACGAGTTCGGGATCGACGCCCAGGTCACCGGCTACACGCGCGGCCCGACGGTGACCCGCTACGAGGTCGAGCTCGGCCAGGCCGTCAAGGTCGAGAAGGTCACGGCGCTCTCCAAGAACATCGCCTACGCCGTCGCCTCCGCCGACGTCCGGATCCTCAGCCCCATCCCCGGCAAGTCGGCGATCGGCATCGAGATCCCCAACGTGGACAAGGAGATCGTCTCGCTGGGCGACGTGCTCCGGTCGGGCACCGCCCGCGGGGACCACCACCCGATGGTCTGCGGCCTGGGCAAGGACGTGGAGGGCGGCTTCGTGGTCGCCAACCTCGCGAAGATGCCGCACCTCCTGGTGGCCGGCGCCACCGGCTCCGGCAAGTCGAGCTTCATCAACTCGATGATCACCTCCATCCTGATGCGGGCCACGCCCGACGAGGTGCGGATGGTCATGGTCGACCCCAAGCGGGTCGAGCTGAACGCCTACGAGGGCGTCCCGCACCTGATCACCCCGATCATCACCAACCCCAAGAAGGCCGCCGAGGCGCTGGCCTGGGTCGTGCGCGAGATGGACATGCGCTACGACGACCTGGCCAACTTCGGCTTCCGCCACATCGACGACTTCAACAAGGCCGTCCGCGCGGGCAAGGTGCAGGTGCCGGCGGGCAGCGAGCGCGAGCTCGCGCCGTACCCCTACCTGCTGGTCATCGTCGACGAGCTCGCCGACCTGATGATGGTCGCCCCGCGCGACGTCGAGGACGCCGTGGTGCGCATCACCCAGCTCGCTCGCGCGGCGGGCATCCACCTCGTGCTGGCGACCCAGCGCCCGAGCGTCGACGTGGTGACAGGGCTGATCAAGGCCAACGTGCCGTCGCGGCTGGCGTTCTCGACCTCCTCGCTGGCCGACAGCCGGGTCATCCTCGACCAGCCCGGAGCGGAGAAGCTGGTCGGCCAGGGCGACGGGCTGTTCCTGCCCATGGGCGCCTCGAAGCCCGTCCGGGTCCAGGGCTCCTGGGTGACCGAGGCCGAGATCCACGCCGTGGTGAAGCACTGCAAGACCCAGCTCGGACCGGTCTACCGCGACGACGTCACCGCGGCCGCATCGAGCAAGCGCGAGCTGGACGACGACATCGGCGACGACCTCGAGCTGGTCATCCAGGCGGTCGAGCTGGTCGTGTCCACGCAGTTCGGTTCGACGTCGATGCTGCAGCGCAAGCTGCGGGTCGGCTTCGCCAAGGCCGGCCGGCTGATGGACATCCTCGAGAGCCGGGGAGTGGTGGGTCCGAGCGAGGGCTCGAAGGCCCGCGATGTGCTCGTCAAGCCTGACGAGCTCGACGCCGTGATCGCGACGCTGCAAGGGGAGCTGTGATGACCGATCTGCTGGGCTCCGACACCGAGGACCTCACCGGGGACCTCTCCGGCCTCGTCGACACCGCCGAGCGGCCGGCTGTTCCAGAGGTGGCGGACGGACCGCGCTCGACGAGGGGTCCTGACGAACCCGAGGCCGACGAGGTCGTCATCCGGCGCAACGGCCGGGTGTCGGTGGTGCTGGCCGCGGTCAGCGCCGTGCTCGCGGCGGCCTACTTCGCCCGCGCGGTCACCGAGTTCGGCCATGTCGTCGACTGGATCCTGTGCGTCGGGCTGACCGCGCTCACCTGGGCCCACGTCTTCTCCTTCCTCGACTCCCGGATGCCGCTGCTGGTCGCGGACTCACACGGCGTCCGGATCCGGCTCGGCCGCACCTGGCGGGGGATGGCGTGGGACGACCTCGAGGAGATCGAGTACGCGCCGCGCCGTCGCCTGGTCCGCGACGGCAGGCTGGTGCTGTTCCCGCGCAACCTGGACGGCGAGCTGGCGATGCTGGGCCGGGCCGGACGGCGGCACGCACGGGTGACCGACCGGATGTTCGGCGCGCCGTTCGCGCTGCCGCTCGGACTCACCACGCGGGTGGTGGGTGCCGACGGCGACCTGGGCGGAGCACTCGTGCGGCTGGCTGCGGGCCGCTGCGAGGTCGTCGAGGTCGTGCCGGGCGCCCCCGAGCCGGAATCCTCGGACGAGGACGAGGCGCACTCGGCCGAGCTGGTCGAGGCCGACGCCAACGACGGCGGCGAGCCGGACCCGACGCCCGAGGTCGTGGCACCTGCCGCCGTGGTCGTGGCCAGCCCGACGCCCAGCCCGCTGCGCGACGTACGCCCGGCGGTCCGCGCCGAGGTGTCCCGCGACCGCGACTGGGAACCGGAGGCCACGCAGTCGGTGGAGCTGCCGGCGATCCCGCACGCGACCTCGACGTTCGTCATCGACGACCTCGCCGCGCTCGAGGCGGTCGAGCCGGTGATCGGGCCCGAGCTGAAGGCGGCCCGCGAGCGGCTCTGGCTCTCGATCGACCAGCTGGCCGAGCGCACCCGCATCCGGCCGCACGTCATCGAGGCGATCGAGATCGACGACTTCGCGCCGTGCGGTGGCGACTTCTACGCCCGCGGCCACCTCCGCACCCTGGCGCGGGTGCTCGGGATCGACGTCGCGCCGCTGCTCAAGGCCTACGACGACAAGTACGCCGACGCGCCCATCGACCCGCGCCGGGTCTTCGAGGCCGAGCTGGCCACCGGACGGCACGGCGCGATCAGGGGCGTCCGCGGTGGCCCGAACTGGTCGGTGATCGTCGCCGCGGTGATGACCGTCGTGCTGGCGTGGTCGGTGGCCCGGCTCGTCATGGACAACCCGTCGACGGTGTCGCCGGCCTCGCCGAGCCTGGCTGACGGGTCGGCCGGGCTGACCAGCGGCAGCACCAGCGTGGACGCGGCGAAGGTCCCGGTCGTCCTCACCGCCGCCGGCGGCGGCGCGCACGTCGTGGTCCGCGACGGCACCGGGAAGGTCGTGTTCACCGGCTCGCTCGCCTTCGGCCAGAGCCGGACCCTCCAGGTCTCCCCGCCGGTCCGGATCCAGACCACCGACGGCTCGCTCGAGGTGACCGTTGACGGCAAGAGCCACGGCGCGGTCGGGCGGACCGGCCAGCCGGCGCAGGACGTCTACACGGCTCGTTGATTCGGGACTTCCGCCGGTTGATTCCGCCGTTCCGCCGGTTGATTCCGCACTTCCGCCGGTCGAGTCAGGGCGCGCCCCGACCGGCGGAAGTCCCGACTCGACCGGCGGAAGTCCGGATTCAACGGGGGAGGGGGGATTCGCGCGCTCACCATCGGGTCGACAGTATGGGCGGGTGAGCCAGCCGCTGTCCGTCGCACTCGTGACGCTCGGCTGCGCGCGCAACGAGGTTGACTCCGAGGAGCTGGCCGGACGGCTGGCGGCGGACGGGTTCCGACTGGTCGACGACCCGTCGGCCGCGGACACCGTGCTGGTCAACACCTGCGGCTTCGTCGAGCAGGCCAAGAAGGACAGCGTCGACGCGCTGCTCGAGGCCGCCGACCTCAAGGGCACCGACCACGGGCCGACGTCGGTGGTCGCGGTCGGCTGCCTGGCCGAGCGGTACGGCGCGGAGCTGGCCGAGTCGCTGCCGGAGGCCGACGCGGTGCTCGGCTTCGACGACTACCCCGACATCTCCGCGCGGCTGCGCTCGATCGTGGCGGGGGAGATCCTGCACCCGCACACGCCGCAGGACCGGCGCCGGCTGCTGCCGATCAGCCCGGTCGACCGCGAGGCCGCGCCGGCCGCCCCCCGGTCCCGGCTGACGACCGGGCCGATGGCCCCGCTCAAGCTGGCCTCGGGCTGCGACCGGCGCTGCACGTTCTGCGCGATCCCGACGTTCCGTGGCTCGTTCGTCAGCCGTCGGCCCACCGACGTCCTCGAGGAGGCCAGGTGGCTGGCCGCCGACGGGGTCAGGGAGCTCTTCCTCGTCAGCGAGAACTCCACGTCGTACGGCAAGGACCTCGGCGACCTGAGGCTGCTCGAGTCGCTGCTTCCCGAGCTGGCCGCGGTCGACGGCATCGAACGGGTCCGGGTCTCCTACCTGCAGCCGGCGGAGCTCCGGCCCGGGCTGCTCGAAGCGATCGCGACCACACCCGGCGTCGCGGCGTACTTCGACCTCTCCTTCCAGCACGCCAGCAACGCGGTGCTCCGCCGGATGCGCAGGTTCGGCGACCCCGACAGCTTCCTGGGGCTGCTCGAGCGGGTGCGTGCGCTCGCCCCTGCGGCCGGGGTCCGCTCCAACGTCATCGTCGGCTTCCCCGGCGAGACCGAGCAGGACCTCGAAGCGCTGTGCGACTTCCTGGTCGCGGCCCGGCTCGACGTGGTCGGCGTGTTCGGCTACTCCGACGAGGACGGCACCGAGGCCGCGACCTACGACGACAAGCTCGACGACGACGAGGTCCGCGCCCGGACCTCGCACGTGGCCGACCTGGTCGAGCAGCTCACCGCCCAGCGGGCCGAGGAGCGGGTCGGCGAAGATGTCGTGGTGCTGGTCGAGGAGATCGCGGAGGGCGAGACGATCGGGCGCGCGGCCCACCAAGGCCCGGAGGTCGACGGGACCACGTCACTCCTCCGGCCCGCCGAGCTCGGTGAGCTCGTGCGGGCCAAGGTCGTCGGGTCCGAAGGAGTCGACCTCGTGGCGGCGCGGCAGTGAACGACGACGTGGCGGCCAGGCCGAGCAACCTCAACCTGCCCAACGTCCTGACCAGCCTGCGGATCGCGTTGGTTCCGTTCTTCGCGATCGCGCTGCTGATGGATGGTGGTACGTCGATCGGCTGGCGCCTCACGGCGTTCGCGATCTTCGTCGGCGCGATGGTCACCGACAAGATCGACGGCGACATCGCGCGCAAGCGCGGGCTGATCACCGACTTCGGCAAGATCGCCGACCCGATCGCGGACAAGGCGATGACGGGGATGGCGTTCATCGGCCTGGCGATCATCTACGACAACCCGTGGTGGTGGGCGGTCACGATCATCGTGGAGCTGCGCGAGTGGAGCGTCACGCTCCTGCGCCTCTCGGTCTTGAAGAAGGTGGTGATCGCCGCCGACCAGCTCGGGAAGGTCAAGACCACCTTCCAGGCGGTCGGTCTCAGCGGCCTGGTCCTGCCGCTCATGGACTCCGACCTGCCGGAGTGGATGCAGGTCCCGGCGGAGATCCTGTGGTGGATCGCCATGGCCCTCGTCGCCGTCGCCGTCGCGCTCACGATCATCTCGGGCGTGCAGTTCTTCCTCGGCGTGTGGCGGCAGCGCCACCTGCTCCGCGGCGCGCCCGCGGAAGGCCCGGCCGGTCCCCAGTCCGGGTGACGTGACCAGGGCAAGGTCTTGACGGCGCTGCCCGTGTCGCAGAGAGTGCAGCCACCACACGGACTCGGGCCCGTCGACCTGACCACATCGACCTGCTCGCCCAGCTCGGCTGAGCGCCAGAGGCCGAGAGCCGGAGTGGCACGCGACGCCGCTCCGGCTCTCTCTCATCTCGCCTGCGTCTCGTGGGCTCCACCCTCTGGGGTGTGCCGTGGGTGGTACGTCGTAGTCATTTCTGACCACGTTCAGACCTGTCGCTCGCATGTACTTGACCTGCCGCCGATCGTCACCGAGAGTTCATCCACTGTCCGGCCTCGGGGTCGGGAACAACACGTACGGTTCCGGCGCCCCGGAACCGTTACTGCACACCTGTCGACTCGTTCGAGACCCTTCCCCGCCTCGATGAAGTCGTCTCTCACCACCATCGGAGACCCTTCATGCCAGCACCCCGGCCGCCGCGCCGCCGCGTCCGCCTCGCCGCCCTCGTCTCGGCCGTCCTGGCCGTCAGCGGTTTCCAGCTCCTCCTCGCCCCACAGGCGCAGGCCGTCAGCGGCACCGTCGTGATCAGCGAGGTGTTCGGCGCCAACGGCAACCTGTACAACCAGGACTACGTCGAGCTGCACAACATCGGCGCCGGCCCCGTCGACCTGACAGGGATGTCGGTGCAATACCGCGCGGCGACCAGTGGCACCGGTGCGAGTTCGGGCGTGAACCTGACCGGGTCACTCCCGGCGGGCGGCTACTACCTCGTCGGGGGCGCCTCGAGTGCGACCGGCACGGCCATCCCGACTCCGGACGCGGCCAACACCAGCATGAACATGTCGGGGACCAACGGTGTGGTGATTCTGGCAAACACCACGACGTCCAACCTGCTGACCAACGCCCAGATCGGCGACGGCCCCTCGATCGTCGGCACGCCGGGGACGAACGCGTTGATCCAGGATCTCGTCGGATACGGCACGACCCCGGACCGCTACGAGACGGCGCGTGCTCCCCAGCCCGGCAACACCTCCGTCATCCAGCGCACGGCCGGTGACACCGATGACAACTCCGCTGACTTCGCGACCAGCGCGACCGGGGACCCGACCAACCTGGGCGGGAGCTCACTTCCTCTCTCGCTGGCGACCATCAGCAACCAGAACGCCGCGGTCGGTACGCCGGTCAACATCGACTTCGTGTCCAACGCCAGCGGTGGCACGCCGCCGTACACCTGGAGCGCAACGGGTCTTCCGACCGGTCTCGGCATGGACGCCGCGGGTGCCGTCACCGGCACGCCGACCGTGGCTGACGACTTCAACGTCGAGGTGACTGTCGAGGACAGCGCAGCTCCGACGCACGCCACGGCCTCCAAGACCTTCACCTGGCATGTCTCCGCCCCGCTCAGCGTCACTCCGATCGCCCAGATCCAGGGCACGGGCTCCTCCTCGCCGCTGGTGGGCGAGCTGGTCAGCACCCAGGGCGTGGTCACCGCCAGCTACCCGACGGGTGGCCTCAACGGTTTCTACATCCAGACCCCGGGCCCCGACACCGCGAACGCGTCCGACGCGATCTTCGTCTTCGGCGGCGCCGGCTTCAGCAACTACCCGACGATCGGTGCCTCGGTCTCGGTGACCGGCACGGTCACGGAGTTCAACGGGCTCACCGAGCTCGTAGTCGACAACGGCGGTGTCAGCACGATCGCCGACCTCCCGGGCTCGGTGACGCCCAAGACCCAGATCCCGCAGACCAACTGCGCGGTCGGTGCCTGCCCGTCGACCGCGGCGCTCAACGATGCCCGTGAGCCCGTCGAGGGCGAGCTGTTCAAGCCCACCGCGGCGTGGACCGCGACTGACGTGTACGACGGCGGCCCCGCGTACAACGACGGCACCAACTCCTCGCAGAACTTCGGTGAGATCGGCGTCGCGGCAGACCGCAACAAGCCGCTCGTGGCGCCGACCGAGGTCGTCGACGCGCAGAAGACCAACGCCGTCAACCAGCGCATCGCCTACAACAACGCGCACCGGATCATCCTCGACGACGGCTCGAGCACCAACTACTCCAGCGCCACCGGCCAGCCGTTCCCGTGGATGTCGTCCAGCTACGTGCCGAGGGTGGGCGCCGCGGTCACGTTCCCGGGACCGGTCGTGCTCACCTGGGGCTTCAACCAGTGGCGGATCGAGCCGACCACCCAGGTCGTGGGCGCGCCGACGGCCGGCCAGCCGCAGTTCTCGCAGACCCGGGCGGCCAACGCCGCACCGGTGAACGTGGGCGGGCAGATCAAGCTGGCGACGTTCAACGTGCTCAACTTCTTCCCGACCACGGGGGAGGAGTTCGCGGGCGGCGCGGGCCACACCTGCACCTACTTCAACGACCGGCAGGGCAACCCGATCACGGTCAACTCGTGCAACCCGAACGGTCCCCGCGGTGCCGCCAACGCAGCCAACCTGCAGCGGCAGCGCGACAAGATCGTCGCGGCGATCAACACGGCGAACGCCGACATCGTCTCCCTGGAGGAGCTCGAGAACTCGGTCCAGTTCGGCAAGCCGCGTGACTTCGCGATCTCCGCGCTCGTCGACGCGCTCAACGCCGACGCGGGTGCGGGCACGTGGGCCTTCGTGCCGTCGCCGGCCACCTTGCCGCCGACCGCGCAGCAGGACGTGATCCGGACCGGCTTCATCTACAAGCCGGCGAAGGTCGAGACCGTCGGGACGTCCGTCGTCCTCTCCAGTGAGAGTGGCACGGGCGGTGCGTTCGAGGACGCCCGCGAACCGCTGGCCCAGGCCTTCCGCCAGGCCGGCGGATCGGCGAGCGACACGTTCGCGGTCATCGTCAACCACTTCAAGTCCAAGGGCTCCGGCACACCTGACCCGAACGGCCAGGGCAACGCCAACGACCGCCGGGTCCTGCAGGCGAAGAGCCTGCTGACCTTCGCCAACTCGTTCAAGGCGGCGCGGGGCACCGACAAGGTGTTCCTGGTCGGCGACTTCAACGCCTACTCGAAGGAGGACCCGATCCAGGTCCTCGAGGACGGTGGCTACACCAACCTCGACTCGACCAGCGACCAGAGCGAGGAGAGCTACAACTTCGACGGCTTCGTCGGCTCGCTCGACCATGTCCTGGCGAACGCGGCGGCGCACGAGATGGTCACCGGAGTCGACGTGTGGCCGATCAACGCGTACGAGTCGGTCTACTACGAGTACAGCCGGTTCAACTACAACGTCACGAACCTCTACGACGCCGGTCCGTTCCGGTCCTCCGACCACAACCCGGAGATCGTCGGGCTCAACGTCACCGAACCGTCGACCCGAACCATCCAGATCCTCGGCACCAACGACTTCCACGGTCGTCTGCAGCGGGAGACCGGCAGCCCGACCGCGGGGGCGGCGGTGCTGTCCGGTGCGGTGAAGCAGCTCCGCGGGCAGAACCCGGACACGGTGTTCGCTGCAGCCGGTGACCTGATCGGTGCCTCGACGTTCGAGTCGTTCATCGCGCACGACAAGCCGACGATCGACGCGCTCAACGAGGCGGGCCTGGACGTGTCGTCGGTGGGCAACCACGAGTTCGACCAGGGTTACAACGACCTGGTGAACCGCGTGATGGCGCCGTACAACGCGACGACCAACCCCGACGGTGGTGCCGGCTGGCAGTACCTCGGTGCGAACGTGCGCTTCCGGTCCAGCAACAACCCGGCCCTGCCGCGGACGTGGACCAAGTCCTTCGGCTCGGTGAAGGTCGGGTTCGTCGGTGCGGTGACCGAGCACCTGCCGGAGCTGGTGTCGCCGGGTGGGATCGCCGACATCAAGGTGACCGACATCGTCGACGAGGTGAACACCGCGGCCGACAACCTGAAGGCCAACGGCGCCGACATCGTGGTGATGCTGGTGCACGAGGGCGCGCCGATGACCAACTGCAACCAGATCGGCAACCTCGGCCCCGACACCGACTTCGGGTCGATCATCACCGGCGTCAACGACAACGTCGACGCCATCGTCTCCGGGCACACGCACCTGGCCTACAACTGCCGCTTCGCGGTCCCCGGCTGGGACGGTCGTCCGGTCACGCAGCGCCCGGTCGTCTCGGCCGGTCAGTACGGCATGGCTCTCAACCAGCTCGACTTCACCGTCGACACGGCCACGGGCCAGATCGAGTCGTCGGACCAGCACCTGCTCAACCTGCAGGACTGCGGGGCGACCTGCACCACGTCCGCTCCGGTCTACGTGCCGAACTACCCCGCCGACCCCGACACGGAGAGCATCGTGGCGGACGCCGTGGCGAACGCTGCCGTGCTGGGTGCGGTGAAGCTCGGGAACCTGGGCGGTCCGTTCTTCCGAGGCAAGGTGGCGGACGGGACGACCGAGAACCGTGGTGCCGAGTCGACCCTGGGCAACCTGGTGGCCGAGGTCCAGAAGTGGGCCACCCGGAACCCGGAGTCCGGATCGGCGCAGATCGCATTCATGAACCCGGGTGGGTTGCGACAGGACATGACCGGGACGGGTTCCGGCGCGTTCCCGCGGGACCTGACCTACCAGCAGGCGGCGGTGGTGCAGCCGTTCGCGAACACGTTGGTCAACATGGGGCTGACCGGTGCGCAGATCAAGACGGTGCTGGAGCAGCAGTGGCAGCCTGCGGGTGCGTCGCGGCCGTTCCTGAAGCTGGGCATCTCGAAGGGGTTCACCTACACCTTCGATGACAGCAAGCCGGTGGGGTCGCGGATCACGGGCATGTGGCTCAACGGGACGCCGATCAACCCGGCGACGGAGTACTCGGTCACCGTGAACTCCTTCCTGGCCACCGGCGGTGACAGCTTCTTCGAGCTGAACAACGGTGCCCACAAGCAGGACACCGGCCAGACCGACCTGCAGGCGATGGTGGCCTTCATGGCGGAGTTCGCGTCGGGTGCGAGCCAGGTGGCGCCGAGCTACGTGCAGAACGGCGTCGGGGTGAAGTTCCCGGCCGGTGCGCCGGCCAGCTACGCCCCGGGTGACCACGTGAAGTTCGACGTCTCGTCGTGGTCGATGACCAACGCGCTGGACGTCAAGGACAGCGTGGTCACGGTCAAGCTGGGCTCGGCCACGCTGGGCACGGCGACGTTGGACAACGCGCCGCAGGCCGCGCTCCCAGGGTTCGACACGGTGGGCAAGGCGTCGGTGGACGTGGTGCTGCCGGCCGGTACGCCGGGTGGTGCGACCTCGTTGACGTTGGTGGGCACCGACACCGGCACCTCGATCACGGTGCCGATCACGGTCAGCGGTGGCGGTGGTGGCCAGCCCACCAAGGTCGCCTCGACGACCACCGGGAAGGTCAAGCCGGCCAAGCCGAAGGTGGGTCAGAAGGTCAAGCTGAAGGTGAGCGTGACCGGTGCGAACGGTGTCGCGGTGACCGGCCAGGTGACGATCACGGTCAAGGGTGAGGACGCCATCACCGTGGACCTGGTCAACGGCAAGGCCACCGTCAACCTCGGCAAGTTCAACAAGAAGGGCAAGAAGAAGGTCACCATCGACTACTCGGGCAGCACCACCCTGCTCCCGAGCAGCGAGACCTTGACCTTCAAGGTCCGCGCCCGCTAGGGGAGGGAACCCGACCACGAGGGTCGGGGGCGGCGTACGCCGCTCCCGGCCCTCGGTCGCGCTGGGGTGGCGAGTTTCGTCGGCTGGCCGACGAAACTCTCGCTTGGACGACGGACCTTCGTCGTTCAGGCGAAAGGTTCGTGGGCTCGAGGCCGACGCGCGACTGAGGTTCGTCGGTTGACCGACGAAACCTGGTGCAGACCCAGCACCTGACGCCTTGTCCACAGATTCCCCGATCCCAGGGTGCCCGGTGTTCCCGGGGGAATCGTCGGACAGTGGCGACCTTCCCTTTCGACGAGCACGGCATCCTGCTGCGGCGACACGCGATCGAGCTCGGCTACGACGACAACTGGCTGTGGCGAACGCGCAAGGCCGGCGAGATCGTGCGCATGCGCCAGGGCGCCTACGCGGACGCCCACGTCTGGAAGGCCGCCAGCCGGGCCGAGCAGCACCGGCTCGTCAGCCGGGCGGTGATGATGCAGTACGACGACCGGGTAGCCCTCTCTCACGTGAGCAACCATCTGCTGGCCGGAGGGCCGGACTGGGGCCTCGACCTCACGACGGCGCACGTCACCAACCTGTTCGGTCGTGGTGATCGCACGAAGGCCGGTGTCACCCATCATCACGGTCAGTGTCGGGTCGGCGATGTCACTAGGTACGACGACTTCTGGGTGACGGCCTCGGCTCGGACAGCCGTCGACACCGCAGCGGCAGCACCGCTGGTGCCGGCGGTCTGTGTCCTCGACTGGTGGCTCAACCAGGGACTCGTGACTCGAGACGAGCTCGCGTTCTACGTCGAAATCTTCATGCGGTGGTGGCCCATGACAGTCGGCCTCCCGACGGCATTCGCACGGTCTGATGGCCGCTCCCAGTCCGTCGGAGAAACTCGCAGCCGTCTGCTTCTCGAGGACGGGGGCTACCAGCCCATTCCCCAGTTCGAGGTGGCTCATCCGTCCGGCCGGCTGGTCGGCGTCGTCGATCTCGTGCTCCGTGAGGAGGGCGTGATGATCGAGTTCGACGGCGAGGTCAAGTACGGACGGCTGCTCAAGCCGGGCCAGAAGCTCGAGGACGTGATCCGGGCGGAGCGTGACCGCGAGAAGCTGCTGCAGGAGCTCACTGGCATGTGGATGCTGCGTTTGGTGTGGGCTGATCTCGCTACGCCCGAGCGCACGCTCCGGCGTATCGGCGAGATCGTGGCCAAGGCCGGCAGCCGTCGGGCGGGCTGACATCGGCCACGAACCTCTTGGGTGGACGACGAAGCTTCGTCGTCCACCCAAGCGGTTCGTCGGCCAGCCGACGGACCTCACGGCCTCCATCCCACAGTTTCGTCGGCCAGCCGACGAAACTCCCCGATCAGAATCTCAGCCAGCCTCGGAGGCCGCGCGCTGCTCGGCGTCGGCGAGGTGGAACGCCGCCTGCACGAGGGCCAGGTGGCTGAAGGCCTGGGGGAAGTTGCCGACCATCCGCTTGCGGACCGGGTCGTACTCCTCCGAGAGCAGCCCCACGTCGTTGCGCAGCTCCACCAGGCGATCGAAGAGGGCGTGAGCGTCGTCGAGGCGGCCGGCCGCGGCGTAGGCCGCCACGAGCCAGAACGAGCAGGCGAGGAACGGGTGCTCGTCACCGCTCAGGCCGTCGACGCCGCTCTCGGTGCGGTAGCGGAGCACCAGCCCCTCGTGGATGAGGTCCTCCTCGATCGCCGCGATGGTGCCGAGCATCCGCGGGTCGTCGCCGTCGATGAAGCCCACCAGCGGCAGCATCAGCAGCGAGGCGTCGACGTCCTTGGTCTCGTAGTGCTGGACGAAGGTGCCGCGCTCGGCGTCGTAGCCGCGCTCCAGGACCTCGTCGCGGACCTGGTCGCGGAGCTTCCGCCACTTCTCGAGCGGGCCCTTCAGGTCGTACTTCTCCATCGCCCGCACGGCCCGATCGAAGGCGACCCAGGTCATCACCCGGGAGTAGGTGAACGCGCGGCGTTCACCCCGGATCTCCCAGAGCCCGTGGTCGGGCTCCTGCCAGTGCCGGGCCAGGTCCTCCACGAGCGCGCGCTGCAGCGGCATCGCATCCACGTAGGGGTGCCCCTCGCTCTGTCGCACCCTCCCGAGCGCGTCCATCACCTCGCCGAGGACGTCGTGCTGCACCTGGTCGACCGCTCCGTTGCCGATCCGCACCGGGCGGGAGCCCGCATAACCGGGCAGGTGGTCGAGGGTCGTCTCGGGCAACCGGCGCGAGCCGTCCACGCCGTAGAGCACCTGCATCCGCGCGGGGTCACCGGCGAGGGTGCGCAGGAGCCAGTCGCGCCACAGGTCGGCCTCCTCGGTGTAGCCGGCCCGGAGCAGCGAGTTCAGGGTGAGGGCGGCGTCGCGCAGCCAGCAGTAGCGGTAGTCCCAGTTGCGCTCACCGCCGAAGTCCTCAGGTAGCGATGTCGTAGGTGCCGCCACGATCCCGCCGGTGACCTCGTCGGTCATCAGCCGGAGCGTGAGCAGCGAGCGCCGCACCACGTCGGGGTGGGGGACGTCGCGGGTGGCCCGGTCGGCCCACCGCTCGTCGTCGGCGATCGACTCCTCGATCTCGCCGGGCAGGAGATGCAGGTCGGTGGGCACCTGGTACGACGGGAACCAGGTCATCGAGAAGATCAGCTCCTCGCCCTCGGAGATCTCGAACTCGTCGTTGTGGGAGTGGTCAGTGGGGACCGGCAGGCGCGGACCACGCAGGATGAACTGGTCCGGTCCACCGATGGCGGTGATCACCTCATCGCCCTGGATCGTCATCCGGCGCACCCACGGCTTGACCAGCCCGTAGTCGAGCCGGATCCGCCACTCGTGCCGCATCCGCACCGTGCCGTGCACGCCGATGACCTTGCGGACCAGGTCGGACCGGCCGTCGTTGCGCGGCATCAGGTCGATGAGAGCCACCACCCCGTCGTCGGTGGTGAAGGTGGTCTCCAGGACCGAGGAGGCACCCAGGTAGCGCCGGGTGGTGTCGTACCTCGCCACGGGCTCGAACTGCCAGTGGCCGTGGTCATCGGTGCCGAGCAGGCCGGCCAGGCAGGCCGCGGAGTCGAAGTGGGGCAGGCACAGCCAGTCCACCGAGCCGTTCTTCCCGACCAGCGCGGCGGTACGCCGGTCACCGATGAGTGCGTAGTCCTCGATCGGCAGCGCCACACCTCGACAATAGGGTCTCAGGTGTGGAGACAGCCTCGATCGCGGCTCGGGTGCATGCCGTGCTGCAGGAGCGGGGGCAGACCCTGGCCACCGCCGAGTCGCTGACCGGCGGGCGACTGGCCGCGCTGCTGACCGGCGTACCGGGCGCCTCGAAGAGCTACCTGGGCGGCGTGGTCGCCTACGCGACCTCGGTCAAGGAGTCGCTGCTCGGCGTGCCGGCCGAGCTCGTGGAGAGGTACGGCGTGATCTCCTCCGAGTGCGCGCTGGCGATGGCCCGGGGCGCGGCGTCGGTCACGGGTGCGACGTGGGGGATCGGCACCACCGGGGTGGCCGGGCCGGAGGGCCAGGACGGCCACCCGCCGGGGACGGTGCACGTCGGCCTGGTCGGGCCGGGACAGACCCGGGCGCTGGCGTTGGAGCTGGTCGGCGGCCGGGAGGCCATCCAGGACCGGACCTGCCAGGCGGCGCTGTCGGCGCTCGCGGACATGCTCTCGGGCCGGTGATCGGCTGATGATCGGTCCTGCTGGCCGGGATGAGCGGCGGGAAGAACCACGGCTCGGGTAGCGTTGCACACCACGGACGAGTCAGGACGAGGGGAGAGGAGACGCGCATGGTGCTGTTCCGGCGGTTGCTCGGCGACGTGCTTCGTGCCCAGCGGATGCGTCGCGGCATGACGCTGCGCGAGGTCTCCGCCGAGGCCCGGGTGAGCCTGGGCTACATCTCCGAGATCGAGCGGGGCCAGAAGGAAGCGTCCTCCGAGCTGCTCGCCTCGTTGTGCTCGGCCCTCGACCTGCCGCTCTCCGTCGTGCTGCGCGAGGTCTCCGACCTCGTGGCCCTCGAGGAGTCGCTCGCCGCAACTTCGACCGAAGAGGTTGTCGCCAACGCGGCTTGACACGGGTTAGGTTGTCGCGCGTGACGTCGACCCGGCGCATTGTCGCGCTTCTCTCTGCTCTTCTCCTGCCACTTTTCGCGGTCTCTGTCGTCACGACGACGGCCTCCGCCGCTGACGGCTCGCTGTTCCAGCCGCTCTCGGGCTTCAAGCCATCCGCTTCCGCCAACGTCTCGGTCCGCCCGACCGCCTACAAGGCCTACCGGGCCGACCTGGCCGGGATCCGGGCTCAGCTGGCCGGTAGCGGCAACAAGACGCTGAGCATCCCCGACCCGGCCGGCACGATGACGGACTTCACCGTCGCGGAGAGCTCGGTGATGGCGCCGTCCCTACAGGCGGACCACCCCGACATCCGGACCTACGCCGGCTCGGCCGCCAACGGCACCACCATCCGGCTCGACGTCACGCCGCTCGGCTTCCACGCGATGGTGCGCCGCCCCGACGGCATCGTCTGGTACGTCGAGCCCGCGACCCGCGCGGTCGGCGAGAGCCGGGTGCTGAGCTTCGCAGGCGCAGCGGCCGGTGACGCGCCCGGCCTCGAGGACGAGGTAAAGGGGGTGGCCCAGCAGGCTGCCCAGGCCATCGGCGGCGACTTCTCCACCCCGGGCGGGCCGGTCACCCAGCGGGTCTACCGGCTGGCCCTGGTCACCGACCCCGCCTACGCGCTCGCGATCACCGGCGGCGTCACCGACCACGCCACCGACGACCCGATCGTCTTCGCCGCCAAGGCCACGCTCGTCAACCGGGTCAACGAGGTCTACAACGACGACGTGGCCTACCGGTTCGAGATGATCCCGGGCACCGACACCAAGCTGAACCTGCTCACCGCCGCGGAGATGAGCGGGCCTGGCGGTCCGTGCGGCGCCAACGCATGCTTCCCGGCGGCCACCGGCAGCTACGACTGCGGCGACGTCCTCAACCGCAACACCTTCGCGCTCGGCCAGTTGGTAGGCGCCGACACCTTCGACATCGGCCACATCGGCATGGGCGTCAACGGCGGAGGAATCGCCGGGCTCGGTGTCGTGGGCGGGGCCAGCAAGGCCCGCGGCTGCACTGGCATCCCGACGCCGGTCGGCGACGTCTACGCGATCGACTACGTCGCTCACGAGATGGGCCACCAGATGGGTGGCAACCACACCTTCAACGGCACCCAGGTCAACTGCAGCGGCGGCAACCGCAACGGCGCGACCTCGGTGGAGCCGGGCTCCGGCGTCACGATCATGGCCTACGCCGGCATCTGCGGCTCCGACGACCTGCAGCCGCACAGCGACCCCTACTTCTCGCACCGCAGCATCGACGAGTTCGAGGCGACCACGGCCGCCACGCCGGCGAACGTGGCCGAGCAGCAGGTGGTCAACCTGTCCGGGTACGACGGGACCGACGCGTTCACGATCTCCTGCACCTCCGGCTGCAGCACGTCGACCGCAATCACCAACGGTGCCAACTACACCGCGGCCGACCTGCTGGCCGCGGTGAACACCGTCACAGGGAAGACCCCGACCTCGGTCACCGGCTACGACGGGGGCGCCTTCAACACCAACGGCTTCACCGTGACCTGGCCCTCCTCGGCCGGCGACGTGCCCAAGCTCGTCATCAGCCCGACCGTCGGGACCTTCACGACCTTCACCGGCGTGATCAACAACGGCGGTCCGGGCACCAACGGCGGCACCCCGGCCGCCGTCCCTGACGAGGTCTCTCCGGTGGTGACCGTGCCGGCGGACAAGACGATCCCGAAGCAGACGCCGTTCACCCTGACCGGCGCGGCCACGGACGCGAACGCCGGCGACGTGCTGACCTACCAGTGGGAGCAGACCGACAACGGGGTCGGCGCGGGCACCAGCCTGGTGAGCAACAACAAGGTCAACGGCCCGTTGTTCCGGGTGTTCGGCAAGTACGCCAACGTGACGTCGGGCGGCACCGTGACCTACCACTCGCCCGGGGAGAACATGGCCGGGACCGACCCCAGCCGGACCTTCCCCGATCTCGACCAGATCCTGGCGGGCAACACCAACGCCGCCACGGGCACCTGCCCGGCGCCGGTGGCGGGCGGCACGATCCCGGTGACCGACCCGGCACTCAACTGTTTCTCGGAGTTCCTGCCGACGTCGGCCTGGGTGGGCACCGGCAACCGGGTCATGCACTTCCGGCTGACCGCGCGCGACGAGTTCACGCCGGACG
>NZ_DASUFR010000205.1:0-18552 GCF_036274455.1 Nocardioides sp.
CGTCGCGCTGATCATCGGGGGCATCGAGATCATCGGGCTGCTCGCCGACAAGGCCGGCATCACCCACGGTCCGCTGGCCGCGATCGCGAACGTCGACCTCAACCACGTCGGGTACGGCATCGTCGCGCTCTTCGTGGTCACCTGGGCGGCCTCGGTCGCCATCTGGAAGGTCGGCCGGATCGACGAGCGCTGGAGCGCCGACCTCCGCTGACCCCCGCTGACCTGGCCCGGCCGTGGTTCGAGCTGGGCGCCGCCGCGCGGGAAGGCCTGACCCAACGGGTCAGAGGAGCCGGCGGTCGGAGGCCCAGCGGGTGAGCTCGTGGCGCGAGGAGAGCTGGAGCTTGCGCAGCACGTTGGACATGTGGGTCTCGACGGTCTTGATCGAGATGAACAGCTCCTTCGCGACCTCCTTGTAGGCGTAGCCGCGAGCGATCAGCCGCATCACCTCGCGCTCACGCTCGGTGAGCCGGTCGAGGTCCTCGTCGACGGCCGCCACCTCGATGGACCCCGCGAACGCGTCGAGGACGAAGCCCGCCAGCCGCGGTGAGAACACCGCGTCGCCGTCGGCCACCCGCTTGATGGCCGAGACCAGCTCGGGACCGGTGATGGTCTTGGTGACGTAGCCCCGGGCACCACCGCGGATCGTCCCGATCACGTCCTCGGCGGCGTCGCTGACCGACAGGGCGAGGTAGCGGGTGTCGGGAGCGGTGCCCTGGGACCGGCGCATCACCTCGACGCCACCGCCGCCCGGCAGGTGCACGTCGAGGAGTACGACGTCGGGCCGGTGCTCGGCGATCGCCGTCACCGCCTGGTCGACGTCGGCGGCCTCGGCCACCACCTCGACCTGGCCGGCGCCGGCCGAGGACAGCTCGGCTCGGACGCCACTGCGGAACATGGCGTGGTCGTCGACGATCACGATGCGGACGGTCACTGGTTCTCCTCGGAGTGGGGTCGGGGCAGGTGCAGCCGGACCTCGGTGCCCTCGCCGGGTGCGGAGCGGACCTCGGCGGTGCCACCGTGGCGCTCCATGCGGTCGAGGATGCTGCGGCGGACGCCGTACCGGTCCTCCGGCACATCGTCGAGCGAGAAGCCGGCGCCGCGGTCGCGGACGAAGACGTCGACCGCAGCCGCCGAGATCTCGGCATAGACGTCGACCCGGCCGGTGCCGGCGTGCTTGGCGGCGTTGGTGACCGCCTCGCGGGTGGCCTGCACGACGGGGCGCAGCGCCTCGTCGAGCTCGCAGTCGCCCACGGCCACCACGTCGACCGAGACGCCGTGGGCGTCCTCGACCTCGGCCGCGGCCGAGCGCAGCGCGCCGGCCACGCTCGACTCGTCGGTGGACTCACCGGCGTAGAGCCACGACCGCAGGTCGCGCTCCTGGGCGCGGGCGAGCCGGGCGACGGTGGCCGGGTCGTGCGAGCTCTTCTGGATCAGCGCGAGGGTCTGCAGCACCGAGTCGTGCAGGTGCGCGGCCACGTCGGCCCGCTCCTCGACCCGGATCCGCTGCTCGCGCTCGGCACCGAGGTCGGACGCGAGCCGGAAGACCCAGGGTCCGACGACGAGCGCCAGCCCGGCCACGCCGATCAGCCCGGCGACCAGGGCCACCCGGGCCTCGCTGATCGAGGTGCCGTTGAACACCACCACGACCAGCGCGACCACGACGAGCAGCACGCCCGCCGCGACCCGTGCGTACGCAGCCACGCCGCCGGAGCCGAAGACCATCCGCACCGGGTCCAGCCGGCCGGTGGAGTCGAGCCAGCGTTCGCGCTGGACCTCGTCGGCCTGGCGCCACAGCAGCGCGACCCCGGCCAGGCCGATGACGATCGGCCAGAACACCGCCCCGCTGCCCAGGGTCGCCTGCGCGACGAAGATGACGCCCAGGCCCAGTGCGGCCAGGGCGACCGCGGGGCCGGCGTCGCTGAGCCGGCGGACCCGGTGCGGGCGGCGGCCGGTGCGGGAGGCGCTCTCGCCGCCCGGCGTGCTCACCTCGAAGCGGGAGTCGGAGGGCACGACGAGCCACAGGCCGATGTACATCGCGATCCCGAGCCCGCTGGCGGCGGTGGCGACGACGAAGGCGACCCGCACCCAGATCACGGGCACGTTGAGATGGCGCGCCAGTCCCGCCGCGACACCGCCCAGCACGGGGTTCTCGGAGTCGCGGGTGACCCGCCGCCAGTCGGGGCGGGGATGCGCCGGTGCAGATGTCATGACAGGGTCAATCGTCGCAGAGTGACCACCCGCACCCCATGGAGAAGGACCCCGAACCGACCCTGAGGCCGCGGCCCCCCGGTCAGGCTGGTTTCAGGGTCGTCCCCGATGGTGAGCGGCCCCGCGAGGACGCAACCTTGATGCCATGACCACCACTCCGCCCGAAGCTCCTGCCGGGCCACCGGCCGACCACGAGGGGCCCCGCGTCACCCGGGAGGAGCTCAAGCAGCTCGGCCGGATCCGCCGGACCATCGGTCCCGACCGCAAGATCGCCGGTGTGGCCGGCGGGCTGGCCCGCCACCTCGACATCGACCCGGTCATCCTGCGGGTCGGCTTCGTCGTCCTGGCCCTGTTCGGAGGCGCCGGGCTCATCGCCTACGGCGCCTGCTGGCTGCTGATCCCGGAGGACTACAGCGCCCGGCGGCCGCTCGGCCTCGACGACCGCAACCGCGGCATCGCACTGATCGGCGCGGGCGTGCTCGCCGGGATCATCATGCTCAGCGGGACCTTCGGCAACGACTTCTTCCCCTGGCCGGTCGCCGTCATCGCGGTCATCGCGTTCCTGGTGCTCGGCCTCGTCGACCGCGACAACAAGCCGCGGCCCACCGCCCCGCCCGTCCCCCACGCCCCCGACCCGGCCACCGGTACCTTCGCCCCGGCCGCACCGGGGACCTACGTCGCGCCGCCGGCTCCACCGGCGTACCGGCCGCCGCACCGCAACCCGCGCAGGCGCGGCCCGATCCTGTTCTGGTTCACGCTGCTGCTCGCCGCCGTGGGCCTCGGCGTCCTGGGCATCGCCGACCTGGCCGGTGCCCCCGTGGCCGACTCGGCCTACCCGGCAGTGGTCGTCGGCGCCTGCGGGCTGATGCTGCTCGTGGGTGCGTTCTACGGCCGCGCCGGCGGCCTGGTCGCGGTCGGTCTCCTCGCGTCGCTGGTCCTCTTCGCAGCGACCGTGGCCCAGCACGTCGACGGCAACGACATCGAGCGTCGGCCGCTCACCGCAGCCGAGGTGCCGTCGGACCTCGACACGTCCGCGGGCGAGATCATCCTCGACCTCACCGACGTCTCGGACCTGCCTGCACTGGACGGCAAGCACATCAAGCTGGACATCTCGGCGGGCCGGATCGAGGTCATCGTCCCCGCCGGGCTCAGCGTCCAGGCGGACGCGAAGGTCGACGGGCCCGGTCACATCGAGCTGTTCGAGGACGAGCGCGGCGGCATCGGCATCGCCGAGAAGACCCACCACGACGCCGGCACCGGCACCCCCGAGATCTTCATCGACGCGGACGCCGCGATCGGCGAGATCCAGATCCACCAAGGAGAGTTCTGATGGAGCACGACGACCGTCACCGCGGCTTCCACCAGGTCAACATCGGCCACCTCGTGATGGGGGTCGCCTTCGTCGCCATCGTCGGCATCTGGGCGCTGGTCCAGGGTGACGTCGTGACCGGCGACGACACCCGGTGGCTGATGCCGGTCCCGTGGGTCCTGGCCGGCGTCGTCGGCCTGGTGGCCACCGCGATCACCGGGTCGCGGCGGCACGCCGTCCGGCAGACCGGCTGGGCCGGCCAGGGCGTCCAGCCCGGGACCGGCGCCGGCTGGGTCGGCGCGCAGGACAGCGACGACACCGACGAGACCGCGCCGATCACAGCGCAGCAGGACGACCAGAACCCTCCGGACGACGAGAGCGTCCGGGACCCCGAGACCAACCACGAGAACGACCAGGAGACGTCATGACCACCGACCCCACCAACCAGCAGGCCAACCAGCAGGCCGACCAGCAGGCCGACCAGCCGACGTACCACGCGGCCTACCAGCCGACGCCCTCGCCGCGCCGCCTGGTGCGACGCACCGACGACAAGATGCTCGGCGGTGTCTGCGCCGGCCTGGCCGACTACCTGGGCCTCGACCGGACACTGGTCCGGGTGCTGGCGGTCCTCGCCACGGTCCTCGGTGCCGGCTCGGTCATTGTCGCCTACCTCGTCGCCTGGGTGATCGTCCCGAAGGACATCGACGCCTACCCGGCCGGTCCCGGGGCCGGCGCCGCAGCCACAGCACGGCTGAGCCGACCCGCCGCCGCGCTCTGACGGGCTCGGAAGGCTGCGGTTGGATGGGGACATGTCCCTTCCCACGCTCGGCCGACTGCAGTCCCTGCCCGCCCTCGAGCACCCCGAGCTGCTGGCCCCGCCGGTGCTGGCGGCCCTCGAGGCGTGGGAGCACGGTCCGGAGCTGGCGGTGGTCGAGATCGACCCCGCCGTGGCCGACACCGCGGCGATGAGCGAGGCCTACGACCTCGGCATGGACACCGGCGCCAACTGCGTCGTGGTCGGCGGCAGCCGCGCGGGCGACGAGCGGGTGGCCGCCTGCCTGGTCCGTGCCGACACGCGCGCGGACGTCAACAACGTGGTGCGGCGGGCCCTCGACGTCCGCAAGTGCTCCTTCCTGCCGATGGACAAGGCCGTCGAGGAGTCCGGGATGGAGTACGGCGGCATCACGCCGGTCGGGCTCCCCGCGTCGTGGCGGCTGCTGGTCGACACCCGGGTGCTGGACATCGACGTCGCCGTCATCGGGTCCGGCGTACGCCGCTCGAAGCTGCTCCTCCCGGGCCGCCTGGCCGCCGTCCTGCCGCGGGCGGAGGTAATTGACGGGCTTGCCGGGTGACCTCGGGGCACACTGTCGCGGTGCGTCGACTTCTCGGAGCCTTCACACTGCTCGCCCTGGTCGCCCAGCTCGCGGCCTGCGGCGGCAACGGCGACCACGACGGCGCGGGCGGCGCCGCCCCCGAGGCCAGCCCGAGCAAGTCGCTCGAGCTGACCCCGATCCCGCTGCCTCCCAAGCCGCCGCCCTCCGGCAAGCTGCTCGCGGACATCGAGCAGTCCTCGCGTGACGGCGCCGCCAACCGGTTCCAGGTCTGGATCGACAACGACACCGACAAGACGATCAGGCCGACCAAGGTCGTCTACCACGACGACCGGTTCGAGGACCCGCTCGTGGCCACCAGGCTGCGCGACATCCCGTCCCAGGCCCGGCGGGGCTTCCAGATCACCGAGCCGGACCAGCCGGCCTGCGACCGGACAGCCTCGAGCGGCACGGTCACCGTCGACTACAAGGTCGGCGGGCAGGACAAGAGCACGACGATCCCCGTCTCCGACGAGGCCGAGGTGGTCGAGCGAGTCGCCTCCGCGCGCTGCCTGGAGCTCTCCATCGAGAAGATCGCCCAGCTGAGCTGGGCGGACGAGGTGACGGCCAGCGGCGACGGCGGCAAGGGCTCGGTCGGGACGATGACGCTGGTCATCGACACCACCGGCCGGCCCGGGTCGACCCTGGTCATCGACAGCATCTCGGGCAACCCGGTGCTCTCCCCCGGTGACCTGGGCGTGTTCAACGCCGACCTCACGATCACCGGCGACCAGCCCTCGCAGCGGGTGCCCGTCCCCGTCAAGCCGACCCGGTGCGACGCGCACGCGTTCGGTGAGTCCGGCAGCTTCGCGGCGTTCGCGTTCAACGTCCACGTCGACGGGAAGCCCGGCCAGTTCGTGCTCCGGATGGGCGACAGGGCCGCCGCCAACGCGATCGCCTACGCCAAGGCGTCGTGCGGCTTCCTGACCTCCATCGGAGGCGGCCAGGGCTGACCCCTTATTGATTCGCTCCCGAAAGGTCTGCTCCGTAGCCTGATCCGGTGCGCGCCCTCCCCCTCGACCATCCCGGGACGGCGGTGCACACCTCGCCCGGTGCCTTCCTCTGGTGGATGGCGCGCGGCCAGTGGAAGACGCTGCTCGGCGGCATGCTGTTCGGCATCATCTGGATGAGCTGCCAGGCGGTGATGCCGGCGGTGATCGGCCGCGCCATCGACCGGGGCGTGGCGGCCAAGGACGGCTCCGCGCTGCTCGCCTACGCCGGCCTGATGCTCGGCATCGGCCTGCTCCAGGCGGTGACCGGGATCATGCGCCACCGGTTCGCCGTGACCAACTGGCTGACCGCGGCGTACCGGACGGTCCAGCTGGTGGGCCGGCAGGCGATCCACCTCGGCGGCACGCTGCCGCGCAAGGTCTCGACCGGCGAGGTGGTCGCGATCGGCACCAACGACCTGTCCCACCTCGGGCAGGTCATGGACGTGTCGGCCCGCTTCGCCGGTGCGGTGGTGTCGTTCCTCCTGGTAGCGGTGATCCTGCTCACCACCTCGGTCCCGCTGGGCCTGGTCGTGCTCATCGGCGTCCCGTCCCTGATGCTGCTCATCGGCCCGCTGCTGCGCCCGCTCAACCGGCGTACGGCGCACCAGCGCCACCTCATGGGCGAGCTCTCCAACACTGCCAGCGACATCGTCTCCGGGCTCCGCGTGCTCCGGGGCATCGGCGGCGAGCAGGTCTTCCACGACCGCTACGTCCGGGAGTCGCAGACCACCCGGCGCGCCGGCGTGCAGGTCGCGCGGCTGCAGTCGGTGCTGGACGCGCTGCAGGTGTTCCTCCCCGGGGTGTTCGTGGTCGTCGTCGTCTGGCTGGGGGCGCGGTACGCCGCACGGGGCCAGATCACCCCCGGTGACCTGGTCGCCTTCTACGGCTACTCGGCGTTCCTGATGATCCCGCTGCGGACCGCAACCGAGTACGCCAACAAGCTCATCCGGGCCAGGGTCGCCGCCGCCCGGGTGTGCCGGGTCATGGCGCTGACCCCCGACCACCTCGACCCCGCGGACCCGGCCCCGCTGCCGCCGACCGGTGCCGAGCTCGCCGACCGGCGGACCGGCCTGCGGGTGCGCCCAGGGATCGTCACCGCCCTGGTCAGCGACCAGCCCGACGAGGCGGCGGCGCTGGCCGACCGGCTCGGGCTGTGCGCACCGGAGGCGGACGACGACGTGACCCTCGGCGGCGTACCGCTCACCGCGATGCGTCGCGAGGACGTGCGCCGCCGGATCGTGGTGTCCGACACCGGGGCCATGCTGTTCTCCGGTCGGCTCGACCGCGTCCTCGACCCGACCGGTGGCCGCAACGGCGCGGTGGCCAGCGCGCTCGCCACGGCGTCGACCTCCGACATCCTCGACGCGCTGCCCGAGGGGCTCGAGACGCGGGTGGCCGAGAAGGGGCGGTCCTTCTCCGGCGGGCAGCGGCAGCGGCTGGTGCTCGCCCGGGTGCTGGCCGCGGACCCGGAGGTCCTGGTCCTGGTCGAGCCCACCTCTGCCGTCGATGCGCACACCGAGGCACGGATCGCGGCCGGGTTGCGCGGCCACCGCAGCGGACGCACCACGGTGGTGGTGTCGAGCAGCCCGCTGATGCTCGACGCCGTCGACTCGGTGGCGTTCCTGAGCGAAGGGCGTGTCGTCGCCACCGGAAGTCACGCAGCGCTGCTCGAGACGGTCCCGGCCTACCGGGCCGTGGTCACCCGTGAGGCCGAGTCCGCCGAGGTCTCGACCGCCGGAGCACCGTCATGAGCGTCCGCACCGCCCTTCCCGTGGCCGACTCCCGGTCGCTGCGCCGCTACGTGCGGGTGCTCGCCCGCCGGCACCCACGGCTGCTGTGGACCGCCCTCGCCCTCCACGTGGGGGCCGCGCTCGCCGCCCTCGCCGCACCCCGGCTGCTGGGCGGACTCGTGCAGTCCGTCGAGGACGGCACCACGGTCGGGCACGTCGACCGGGTGGCGGCCGTGCTCGCGGCGTTCCTGCTCGCGCAGACCGTGCTCACCCGCTACGCCCGGCTGACCAGCCAGGTGCTCGGCGAGCAGGTGCTGGCCGAGCTGCGCGAGGACTTCGTCGAGAACACCCTCGCCCTGCCCGTGGGCGTGGTCGAGTCGGCCGGCTCCGGCGACCTGCTCACCCGGACCAGCCGCGACGTCGACCAGCTGAGCTGGTGCGTCCGGTGGGCGCTCCCGGAGTGGACCATCGCCGTCCTCACCGCGATCGTCACCTTCGTCGCCGCGATCAGCGTCGGCTGGTGGGTGCTGCTGCCGGTCGCGCTCGGCCTGCCTCCGCTCGTCGTCGGGCTGCGCTGGTACCTCGCCCGCGCCAAGGACGGCTACCTGCGCGAGTCCGCCTCCTACTCGGCGATCAACGCCACGCTCACCGAGACCGTGGAGGGCGCCCGCACCGTGGAGGCGCTCGGCCTCGGCGAGGAGCGGATCGCCGCGATCGACGCCGACGTGAAGGAGTCCTACGACGCCGAGCGCTACACGCTCTTCCTGCGCACCGTGTTCTTCCCGAACATGGAGCTGTCCTACCTGATCCCCACCGTGGCCACGCTGCTGCTCGGCGGCTGGCTCTACACCCAGGGAGAGGTGAGCCTCGGCGAGGTCACCGCCGCGACGCTCTACGTGCAGATGCTCATCGACCCCGTCGACCGCATCGTCTCCATCCTCGACGAGCTGCAGATGGGCGCCGCGTCCCTGGCCCGGCTCCTGGGCGTCGCCGAGGTCCCCGACGACCGCGAGGTCACCGGCGCCGAGCCGGCCGGCGAGAACCTCGACGCCAACGACGTGCGCTTCTCCTACGTCGAGGGGCGCGACGTCCTGCACGGTGTCGACCTCGAGGTCGGCGTGGGTGAGCGGATCGCCATGGTCGGGCCGTCCGGCGCCGGCAAGTCCACGCTGGGCCGGCTCCTCGCCGGCATCCACCCGCCGCGCACCGGCGCGGTCACGGTCGGGGGTGTCGGACTGGTCCAGCTGCCGCTGAGCGAGCTGCGCGGCCACGTCGCGCTGGTCACCCAGGAGCACCACGTCTTCGTCGGTTCGCTGCGCGAGAACCTCGCGCTCGCTGCTCCGCCCGGCGCGACCGACGAGGACATCCGCTCCGCCCTCGAGGCGGTCGACGCGCTGGAGTGGGTGGCCGCGCTGCCCGAAGGGCTGGACACCGTCGTCGGCTCCGGCGGCCGCACGCTCACCGACGCCCAGGCCCAGCAGATCGCGCTGGCCCGCCTGGTCCTGGCCGACCCGCACACGCTGGTGCTCGACGAGGCGACGTCGCTGATCGACCCGCGTGCCGCCCGCCACCTCGAGCGCTCCCTGGCCGCCGTGCTCCACGGCCGGACCGTCATCGCCATCGCGCACCGGCTCTTCTCCGCCCACGACGCCGACCGGGTCGCAGTGGTCGAGGACGGCGTGATCTCCGAGCTGGGCTCCCACGACGACCTGGTCGCGGCGGGTGGCTCCTACGCCGCACTGTGGCACTCGTGGCAGGGCGACCGCGCAGCCGACCGCGAGGAACGACCGTCGACGTGAGCGGGTTTCGTCCCCCCGAGGGCGGGTAGCACGTCCCTGCCGACCCGTACGACGAGAGGACGTCCGTGGAGACCGACCTGGAGCGGATGTACCGCGCGGGCAAGGACTACATCCCCGCCGCCGCGGAGCGGCTGCGACGCACGAGCGCGAGGTTCCACGACCTGCTCGCGACCTTCGACGAGCAGGCGGCGCTCTCCGGTGACCCGAGCGTGCTGCGCAACATGCTGCTGGTGGGCGGCGACACCTACGACGTCCTGCGCGGCGGGGTCACCAACCTCTATCACTGCGCCGAGGCGGTGGTGAGCACCGCCGACGACTTCCGGGAGACCGACGCCCGGGCCCGTGACGACTACGCGCACATGGACCGGAGGGTCCGCGACCTGCCCACGCCCACCGACAAGCCGGCACCCCCCTCGCTCGGCAACCCGGAGGACCCGGGCGCCGCGGCCACGCCGTCGACGCCGGACCCGCAGGACCCGGCCGAGGAGCGCGAGGACCGCGACCACAAGGACGACGACCCGACGGCCTACTGGGGCGCCTGATGGCGGCGTTCGACCGCGGGAAGTTCCACCAGACCCTCGACGACATCGAGACCTACCTCGGCTACCTCAAGGGCAACGAGACCGCCTACGACTACCTGATGACGATGTGGGGCGACCTCCAGTCGCAGTTCGAGACCTCGGAAGGGCACGTCTTCACCATCACGCTCGACTGGGAGTACAAGTTCCCCTGCCCCGAGGAGCGGTTCCAGGTCCGCCCCGGCGTCCACTGGAGCCCGGCGGTCAAGCAGGACGTGACCTCGGGCCGCCTGGTCGACTGGGACGCCTACACCAAGGAGGTCCAGCACCAGACCGACCTCGCCTACAAGGAGGGCATGGGCTGGGCCGCGGGCATCGGCGGCTACCTCCGCCAGCTCTGCGACCAGTTCGTCAAGCCGGACGTGGCGACCATCCGCGACACGATCCTCGACCTCCACCGCGATGTCGTGGCCCCGCTCGTGGACGCCCCCAACGACGACTGGGCCCACCTCGGCGGGCTCAACCTGAGGTGGACCGGAGCCGCGGCCGCGTCGTTCAACGACTTCTACGCCAACTACAACGACTCCCTCGCGCGCTCCGGGCTCTTCGCCAACCTGGTCAACGTCGGCTTCGCGTCCGCCGCGCGGGTGACCAGCTCCACCCAGGTGGGTGCCCAGGAGTTCGTCGACAAGATGCGAGACGGCCTCGTGGCGCAGCTGGACCAGTGGGCCAACGAGGGCTGGAAGCCCCTCGGCCCGCCTCCCGAGCACACGTTCCCCGAGTGGGTGACCGACCTGCCCGCCGTCGCCGAGAGCGCCGCCAGCGTGGCCGGCGACTACGTCCCGGGCGTCAAGGACGTGCTCGACGTCCGCGACAACCTCAAGAACATCGCCGACCTGGTGCGCAACGTGGCCGACCTGGCCGGCGTCCACCTGCCGCAGCGCCCCAAGTCGATCCCGGTGCGCACCAGCGACGAGATCTACACCTCGCTCACCGACGCGCTGAACGACGACTACCTCCACGGCTACCACCAGGCCATGGACCGCCTCGACGCCGGCGGGCACGGAGGCGGCGGACACGGAGGCGGCGCGCCCGACCCGTCCGGGATCGAGGCGGGTGCGTTCTCAGGTCAGTCGGTGGTCAACGAGATGCGCGAGGACAAGGCCACGGGCAGCTGGGAGCTGCCGGACGTCGCGGGCGAGAGCCTGAAGGACGACGACGACCACTACTGACCGGCACCGGGGGCGCGGTCCAGCCCGGTGATCCGGATCCCCGAGTTCACCTTGTACCTCCGGTTGATCGAGATCAGCACCGCCGTCAGCGGCTCCAGCTGGCGGGCCAGCCGGAGCTTGCCCGCACTGATCCCCTCCCGGCCGACCACGGCCCGGGCCAGCTCCATGGCCACCGCCTTGCCGTCCTCGGAGTCACCGACGCACAGCACGTCCTCGTCGAGGTAGTCGTCGTCGCCCCACAGCAGCACCGCGGAGACGTTGTGGAAGGCGCCGACCACGGTCGCGTCCGGAGCCAGGGCCTGGGCGTGCTCGGCCGCCGACCCCTCCCCTCCGTCGACGACCCGGCCGTGCGCGCCGCGCTTGTCGAAGGCCAGCGGGTTGACGCACGAGACGACCGTCTTCCCGGTCAGCGGCAGCGACGCCACCAGCTCGTCGTGGCCGTCCCACGGCACCGCCAGGACGACCACGTCGGCGTCGGCGCAGGCGGCGACGTTCTCGTCCCCGCTGACCTCCCCGGCCCCGGCCACGGCGGAGAGGCGACCCCGGATCTCCTCGGCCACCGCGGACGCCCGGTCCGCGGCCCGGGAGCCGACCACGACGGTGTGTCCGTGGCGGGCGAAGCGATAGGCGAGCCCCTTGCCCTGCGGCCCGGTGCCGCCCATGACCGCGATCCGGTACGTCGTCGTCACGGCGCGGATGCTGCCACGTCGACCAACCTGGCCTCACGAGGGCCCGCCAGTTGATATTTTTCGGCGCACCACGAGTGACGGGCGAGCGCGATGGCCAACGAGCTTCGCGGGGACATCCAAGGGCTGCGGGCGGTCGCGGTCCTCGTCGTCATCGCTGCCCACGCAGGCGTCCCGTTCCTGCGCGGAGGCTTCGTGGGCGTCGACGTCTTCTTCGTCATCTCCGGCTACCTCATCGCCGGGCTGCTCTACCGCGAGGTGCTGCTGACCGGGCAGGTCTCGATCGGCGCCTTCTGGGCCCGCCGGGCCCGCCGGATCCTGCCCGCGGCGACGCTGGTCACCGTCGTCACGGTGCTCCTCTCGCTGGCCTGGATGAGCCTCGTCGACGCCCGCGAGGTGGTCGTCGACGCGCTCTGGGCCTGCGCCTTCGCCGCCAACATCCGCTTTGCCCAGCAGGGCGTCGACTACTTCGCCACCATCGATGGCGTCGGTCCCTCACCCCTGCAGCACTACTGGTCGCTCGGGGCCGAGGAGCAGTTCTACCTCGCCTGGCCGCTGCTGCTCACCCTCTGCCTGGTCGTCACCGCCCTGCTCGCCAAGGCGCCGGACCGCCGGGCGGAGCGGCTGCCGCGGCGGGCGGTGCTCACGATGCTGGCCGCCCTGACCCTCGCCTCGCTGCTCTGGTCGGTCCACGCGACCCTCACCTCGCCGGCCACGGCGTACTTCTCGACGCTCACCCGCGCCTGGGAGCTCGGCGTCGGGGCGATGGTCGCCCTGCTGCCACCGCCGTTCCTGCGCCGGCTCACCCGGCTCAGCCTCGAGATCATGGCCGTCACGGGCGTGGTCGTCCTGCTCGCCGCATGCATGCTGATCAGTGAGGACACGCCGTTCCCGGGCATCGCGGCGGTGCTGCCGGTGGCGGCGACCGCGATGCTCATCGTGGCCGGCGGGCCGGCGGACGTCCCCGGCCGGCGCACCCGGACGAGCCGGGTGCTGGCGGTCGCGCCGATGCGGGTGGTCGGCGACTGGTCCTACTCGCTCTACCTCTGGCACTGGCCGGCGTTCGTCCTGGCGCCGATCGCCGTCGGGCGGGCCCTGACCGGCTTCGAGAAGGGGCTGACCGTCCTCGTCGTCATCACGCTGTCGGCCTACACCTACCGCTTCGTCGAGCAGCCGTTCCGCGCCGGGCGGCCTGCGCACCGGCTGTCCGCCCGCCGGCGGGCGCTCTCGCTCTACCCGGCGAGTGCGGCGCTCGTGGCCGTCACCGCCGCGGGCGCGTGGTGGTGGACCGGCTTCCAGGGCGGGGAGCACGGCGACAATCCGCCGATCACCGTGGCCGGGGCACCGATCGACGGGCTGCAGGACAGCACCGAGGCACTCGTCCGCGCCTCCGTCGCCGCCGCCAGGGCCGAGCGAGCGGTGCCCAGCAACCTCACTCCCGACCTGCTCAACCTGCGCAGCTCGATCGCCGACGTCGGAGACTGCGACTACGAGGACAACGTCCGCAGCCTGTGTCCGCACGGTGACGGCGACCAGACGGTCGTCGTGGTCGGCGACTCACACGCACGCGCGTGGATCCCGGCCTTCGACCGGATCGTCGCGGCGGGCGACTGGACCGCCTACTACCTCGTCAAGCCGCAGTGCACCGCCGCGCACGTCACGATCGCCTCGCTCGGCTCCGACCAGCCGTTCACCGACTGCACCGACTTCCAGCGCTGGGTCGTCGACCAGGTGGACGCGCTGCACCCCGAGCTGGTCGTGGTCGCGTCGTCACCGCCGGTCAACGGGGTCTTCGAGGGCGACAAGCGGCGGACGGCGGTCGGCGACATCGTCCCCCTGCTGCGCGGCGGCTACGACGACCTGTTCCGCCAGCTCGGCCGGTACGCCGGCCGGGTGGCGCTGATCCGCGACGTACCGAAGTCGCCCGACGACCCCGCTACCTGCCTGACGTCGGGCAACCCGAGCCTCGGCGACTGCATGTTCGAACCCGTGGAGCGTTCCACCGTCCTGGGCGACGTGGCGGTGGACTCGGCGTACGCCTCGGGCATCGAGGTGGTCGACCCGACGCCGTGGCTCTGCTACCAGGGCGAGTGCCCGACCGTCATCGGCGGGACCCTCAGCTACCGCGACACCGACCACATCACCACCGAGTACGCCGCCAACCTCTGGGCCGAGCTCGGCAACGCGCTCACGATGGGTTTGCCATCGTGACAGTTCCACTGTCAAAGTTGACGGGTGCAGCTCTCCTACCCCCTGCAGTACGACGGCAACCCCCGCCAGACCGCCGACCAGGTCGCCGAGCTCGAGAAGGCCGGCCTCGACATGGTCTGGGTGGCCGAGGCCTACGGCTACGACTCCCCGACGCTGATGGGCTATCTCGCCGCCAAGACCGAGCGGCTCCAGATCGCCGCGGGCATCATCAACGTGTTCTCCCGCACCCCGGGCGCGATCCTGCAGACCGCCGCGGGGCTCGACAACGTGTCGTCGGGGCGGGCGGTGCTCGGCCTGGGGGCCTCCGGGCCGCAGGTCATCGAGGGGTTCCACGGGCTGCCCTACGACAAGCCGCTGTCCCGCACCCGCGAGGTGATCCGGCTGGTCCGCTCCGGCCTCAGGCGCGAGCCGCTGGAGTCCCACGGGATCTTCGACATCCCGCTCTCTGAGGGCAAGGGGCTGGGGCTGGGCAAACCGCTCAAGATCCTGGTCCACCCCGAGCGCGACACGATCCCGATCTGGGTCGCGAGCCTGGGCGACAGGAACGTCGAGATGACCGCCGAGCTGGCCGACGGCTGGCTGCCGATCATGTTCGTGCCCGACAAGGCCAAGGACGTGTGGGGCGACGCGCTCGCGGCGGGCCGGGCCAAGCGGGACCCCGATCTCGGCCCGCTGCAGATCAGCGCCGGCGGCATGGTGGCGATCGGTGAGGGCCCGGAGACCAAGGGGCTGCTCGACTTCCTGCGTCCGATGTACGCGCTCTACGTCGGCGGCATGGGCGCGCGCGGCAAGAACTTCTACAACGAGCTCGCCTGCCACTACGGCTACGAGAAGGAGGCCAAGGAGATCCAGGACCTCTACCTCGACGGCAAGAAGAAGGAGGCCGAGGCGCTGGTGCCGATGGAGTGGATCGAGGCCAGCAACCTCGTCGGCCCCGCGTCGTACGTCCAGGAGCGGATCGCCGCGTTCCGGGAGGCAGGCGTCAGCCACCTGTCGGTCGTCCCGGCCAGCGACAACCCGGCCGCCGTGGTCAGCCAGCTCAAGGACTGGGTGTCGTGAGGTCGATCTCATGAGGTGGGGGTCGCGCGGCCGGTACGCCAACCTGGACGAGATCCGGACCCTCGACCCCTACGACGACGCGCACCGCGACCGCATCGTCGCCCTCACCGCGCGCCACGACCTCCCGTGGGACTTCGACCAGGGCACGGCGATCGCGTTCCTGCGCGACTACGGCATCCCGTCGATCGCCCGGCTGCTGGACCGCACCAGGCAGTTCGAGGACCACGGGATCAAGAGGTACGACGACACGCTGGTCTTCCAGGAGGAGGCCGTCGCCGAGGGCGTCGACTCGCCGCGGGCCAGGGCCGCCATCGACCGGCTCAACCGGATCCACGGCCACTACCCGATCCCCAACGACGAGTTCCAGTACGTCCTGGCGACCACCATCGTCGGCCCGGTCCGCTGGATCAGCCGCTACGGCTGGCGACCCCTCGACCCGGTCGAGCTGGTCGCGCTGGCCCGGTTCACCACCCGCTTCGGCGAGCAGATGGGCATCACCGGACTGCCCGACACCTACGAGGGGTACGAGCAGCTGCTCACCGCCTACGAGGCGGAGCGGTTCGAGTTCGACCCGGCCAATCGGCGGGTGACCGAGGCCACGATCCGCATCGGCAGGGCCACCGCGCCGTGGTACCTCAAGCCGGGCTTCCGCCGGGTGACGATCGCGCTCATGGACCAGCCGCTGCGCGAGGCGCTCGGCCTGGAGGCCCAGCCGCGCTGGCTGGTCCGCCTGGTCGACCTCGGCCTGCGGCTGCGTGGCCGGGTGCTGCGGTGGTTCCCGCCCCGCCGGGCGCCGTACCAGCGCAGCCACCCGACCTACCCCAACGGCTACCAGATGAGCCAGATCGGCCCGGCCAAGATGCTGGACGAGCTCAACGCCCCCCACGACAAGGAGACGACCGTTGCCTGACCGCCACTCGATCTACGAGGAGGAGCACGAGGACTTCCGGGCGACAGCGCGGAGGTTCCTCGAGCGGGAGGTCACGCCGTTCCACGACCAGTGGGAGAAGGACGGCCAGGTGGACCGCGAGGTCTGGCGCAAGGCCGGCGCGGCCGGGCTGCTCTGCTTCGACGTCGACGAGCGGTACGGCGGAGCCGGGGTCAAGGACTTCCGCTACAACGTCGTGCTGGCCGAGGAGATCATCCGCGCCGGCGCGAGCGGCCTCGGCTTCGGTGTGCACACCGACGTGATCGTGCCCTACATCTCCTCCCTCGCGTCCGACGAGCAGAAGCAGCGCTGGCTGCCCGGCCTGGTCTCGGGCGACCTGGTCTCGGCGATCGCGATGACCGAGCCGGGCGCGGGCTCGGACCTGCAGGGCATCCGCACGTCCGCGGTCGACAAGGGCGACCACTACGTCCTCAACGGGTCCAAGACGTTCATCAGCAACGGGATCCTGTCCGACCTGGTCATCGTGGTCGCGCGCACCGATCCTGACGCCGGTCACCAGGGCATCTCCCTGCTCGTCGTCGAGCGCGGCATGGACGGGTTCGAGCGCGGCCGCAACCTGGACAAGATCGGCCTCAAGGCCCAGGACACCGCCGAGCTGTTCTTCGACAACGTCCACGTGCCCAAGGAGAACCTGCTCGGCGCCGAGGGCCGCGGGTTCGTCTCGCTGATGGAGAACCTGCCGCAGGAGCGGATCTCCATCGCCGCGATCGCGGTCGCCGCCTCCGAGGCGGTGCTCGAGCTGTGCCTGGACTACGCGAAGACGCGGGAGGCGTTCGGCAAGCCGATCGGCAGCTTCCAGCACAACCGGTTCCTGCTCGCCGAGATGGCCACCGAGGTCCACATCGCACGGGTCTTCCTCGACGACTGCGTGCTCAAGCTGAACGCCGGCGAGGTCGACACCGCCCTGGCCTCGATGGCCAAGTGGTGGACCACCGAGCTGCAGACCAAGGTCGTCGACCGCGGCGTCCAGCTCTTCGGCGGCTACGGCTACATGACGGAGTACCCCATCGCCAAGGCGTTCGTGGACTCGCGGATCCAGACGATCTATGGCGGGACGACCGAGATCCAGAAGGAGATCATCGGCCGGATGCTCGGTCTGTAAAGGTCGTCCGGACTGGTCCAGACCACTCCGCACCTGAGCACGTTCGGAGAAGCACCGGCGTCGATGAGTTCGCGACCGTGGACGGGTCGTTCAGGCATCCCTCGGGGAAAACCCCGATGCCGACTGTCCCCACGTTCTGATGGAGTTGACCCATGCATCGCCAGATAGCCGGAAAGCTCACCTCCCCCGTCACCAAATGGATCGTTCTGGCCGCCTGGATCGTGGTGTTCGTCGTCGCGTCAGGCTTCGCCCAGAAGCTCACCGACGTCCAGAACAACGAGGCCTCGTCGTGGCTGCCCTCCAGCGCCGAGTCCACCAAGGCGCTCGAGAAGCTCAAGCCGTTCCAGGACGAGAACGACCTGCCCACCGTCGTCGTCTACCACCGCGACGGCGGCCTGACCGCGGACGACAAGGCCGCGATCCAGTCCCAGGTCGCCGAGATCCAGGAGATGAACGGCGTCCAGGGCCAGGTGGTCGGTCCGGAGTTCTCCGACGACGGCGTCGCGGCGCAGACGCTGGTCACGTTCAACTTCGGCAAGAACGGCTGGAACGACCTGCCCGACACCGCCGACAAGCTGCGCGACATCGCCGCGATCGACGGGGTCACCGTCAACATCGCGGGTCAGGGCGGCCAGGGCGCCGACTCGGCCGAGGTGTTCGCGGGCGTCGACGGGACACTGCTGTTCGCCGCCCTGGGCGTGGTCATCCTGATCCTGCTCTTCACCTACCGCAGCCCGGTCCTGTGGATACTGCCGATCTTCTCCGCGATGGTCGCACTCTTCACCTCCGAGGCGCTGATCTACCTTCTCGCGAAGTACGCCGACCTGACCGTCAACGGTCAGAGCCAAGGCATCCTCACCGTCCTGGTCATCGGAGCCGGCACCGACTACGCGCTGCTGCTCGTCGCCCGCTACCGAGAGGAGCTGCGCCGCCACGAGGACAAGCACGAGGCGATGGCGTTCGCGCTGCGCCGCGCCGGCCCGGCGATCTTCGCGTCCGGGCTCACCGTCTGCGCGGCGCTCCTGTCGCTCTCGCTGGCGAAGGTCAACGGCACCTCGGGCCTCGGCCCGATCGGCGCGATGGGCATCGCCGTCGCGATGGTGGTCATGCTCACCTTCCTTCCGGCGCTGCTGCTCATCGCCGGGCGCAGGCCGTTCTGGCCGTTCATCCCCCGCTTCGGCGGCGTCGGCGCCGACGAGACGCACGGCTTCTGGCGCCGTGTGGGCGACCGCGTCGCCCGCCGTCCCGTGGCGGTGGGCACCGCGACGGTCCTGGCGCTCGTGGTCATGGCACTCGGCCTGCTGAACTTCTCGACCGGCCTGACGCAGGGCAACTCCTTCCGCGACTCCGTCGAGTCGATCGAGGGGCAGGACCTCATCGCGCTCGC
>NZ_DASUFR010000206.1:0-6029 GCF_036274455.1 Nocardioides sp.
ACCGCGCAGCGACGTCGAGACGTTCAGGTCGTGGATCTCGTGGCGAGGGGTGTCGCGGACGATGCGGACGACCCGGTTCTCCGCCTTGCCGTACTGGTTCGCTCCCAGGACGTTGGCCATGCCCGCACCCTAGATGACTGGGACTGCACCGCATTACCTGCTGTCGATGGCCCAGATCGCTGCAGGGTCCCAGCGCGCCCGACCTGCCCACCGCTCATCGAGCCTGTCGAGATGCCCGCAGCCGGCGTCGGATCTCGCCCCTATGCCGTCGCTGCGGAGGTTTCGACCGGCTCGACCAGCGGCCCGGCCAGCGGGTGCCTTCTCTGCGGAGGTTTCGACAGGCTCGACCGGCGGCCCCAATGGCCTTGTTGCGCCGTACGCCGCTCACTAGCGTGGAGAGGATCCCCCTCGGAGGAGGCCTCCGTGTCGCGCCCCATCCTGCCGACAGCAGCCGCGGTGGTGAGCGCCCTCGTGCTGACGGTGGTGGCTCTCACGACGACAGGCGAGGCCAAGCCGCGCCCGGCGTACCGGATCGGGATCCACGCCTCCGCGACCACGGTCAACGCCGGCCAGCAGGTCACCTTCACCGGCAAGGTGCGCCCGCTGACCAAGGCGATGCGCAAGCAGAACGTCAAGCTCCTGATCACCTACCCGGACGGGCTCTTCGAGACCGCAGGGCTCGACCGGCCGGACCGCAGGGGTGTCTACACCTTCACCGAGCCCTTCGGTGTCCCGGGCACCTACCTCGTCCGCGCCCGCATCGCCGCCGGGCAGGGGCACAGCGAGGGCATCAGCCAGGAGCTCACGATCACGGTCGCGCCGCTCACCGGGACCCCACTGTCGGCGCGGTGAGCAAGACTTGAGGCCATGTCGGCCGCCCACCCTGCGCCCCACGAGGCGCTGAGCAGGTTCAGCGAGCCGACGCGCACGTGGTTCGCGGCGGCGTTCGCCGAGCCGACGGCCGCCCAGGTCGGAGCGTGGGAGGCCATCGGCGCCGGCAAGCACGCGCTGGTGGTCGCGCCGACCGGGTCCGGCAAGACCCTGAGCGCCTTCCTGTGGAGCCTCGACGGGCTGCTCACCAGCACCCGCCCCACCGACCGGAGCATGCGGACCCGGGTGCTCTACGTCAGCCCGCTCAAGGCGCTCGCAGTCGACGTCGAGCGCAACCTGCGCAGCCCGCTGACCGGCATCCGGCACACCGCCGAGCGGCTCGGCCAGCCGGTCCCCGAGGTGACGGTCGGTCTCCGCTCCGGCGACACCCCGGCCGCCGACCGGCGCCGGCTGGTCACGCAGCCGCCGGACATCATGATCACCACGCCGGAGTCGTTGTTCCTCATGCTCACCAGCCAGGCCCGCGAGGGGCTGCGCGGCGTGGAGACGGTCATCGTCGACGAGGTGCACGCCGTGGCCGGCACCAAGCGCGGCGCCCACCTCGCGGTCACCCTCGAGCGGCTCGACGCCCTCCTCGACCGCCCGGCCCAGCGGGTGGGGCTCAGCGCGACCGTGCGGCCGCTCGAGGAGGTGGCCCGGTTCCTCGGGGGCAGCGCCCCGGTCGAGATCGTCGCCCCGCCGAGCGCCAAGGAGTGGGACCTCAGGGTCGTCGTGCCCGTCGAGGACATGACGGCGCCGGAGGCCTACGACGAGGACGCCGAGGACCCGAGCCGCTCCCAGTCGATCTGGCCGCACGTCGAGGAGCACGTGGTCGACCTGATCGAGCAGCACCGCAGCACGATCGTCTTCGCCAACAGCCGGCGGCTCTCCGAGCGGCTGACCGCGCGGCTCAACGAGATCGCCACCGAGCGCGCCAGTGCCGAGGGTGCGGGGACCTCGACAGGCTCGAGCAGCGGCGCCCGACTCCCGGCGCAGGTGATGGCGCAGTCCGGCTCCAGCCGCGGGATCGAGGCGGTGATCGCCAAGGCGCACCACGGGTCGGTCTCCAAGGAGCAGCGGGCGATCATCGAGGACGACCTCAAGCGCGGCCGGCTGCCGGCCGTGGTCGCCACCAGCAGCCTCGAGCT
Organism: Nocardioides sp.; assembly: GCF_036274455.1. Lineage (GTDB taxonomy): Bacteria > Actinomycetota > Actinomycetes > Propionibacteriales > Nocardioidaceae > Nocardioides. The sequence continues at coordinate 2,019 of NZ_DASUFR010000206.1, forward strand.
CGGCATCGACATGGGTGCGGTCGACCTCGTCGTCCAGATCGAGAGCCCGCCCAGCGTGGCCAGCGCGCTCCAGCGTGTCGGCCGGGCGGGCCACCAGGTCGGCGAGGTGAGCCGCGGGGTGCTGTTCCCCAAGCACCGCGGCGACCTGGCCCAGACCGCGGTCGCCGTGCAGCGGATGCGCACCGGCGCCATCGAGTCGCTCAGCGTCCCGGCCAACCCGCTCGACGTCCTGGCCCAGCAGGTGGTGGCCGCGACGGCGATGGAGGGCTGGCACGTCGATGACCTCTACGACCTGGTGCGGCGTACGGCGAGCTTCGCCCAGCTCCCGCGCTCGGCCTACGACGCCGTGCTCGACCTGCTCTCGGGCCGCTACCCCAGCGACGAGTTCGCCGAGCTGCGCCCGCGGATCGTGTGGGACCGGGTGACCGGCACCCTCACCGGGCGGCCGGGCGCCCAGCGGCTCGCGGTCACCAGCGGCGGCACGATCCCCGACCGCGGGCTGTTCGGCGTCTTCCTCGTGGGCGGTGACGGGCCGGGCAAGCGCGTGGGCGAGCTCGACGAGGAGATGGTCTACGAGTCGCGCGTGGGCGACGTGTTCGCGCTGGGGGCGACGAGCTGGCGGATCGAGGACATCACCCACGACCGGGTGCTGGTCACCCCGGCGCCCGGCATCCCGGGCCGGCTGCCGTTCTGGAAGGGCGACGCCCTCGGCCGCCCGGCCGAGCTCGGCCAGGCCGTCGGCGCCTTCACCCGCGAGCTGGCGGCACTGCCCAGGCACCAGGCGCAGGCGCGCGCCAAGGAGGAGGGGCTCGACGACTACGCCGCCGGCAACCTGGTCGGCTACCTCCACGAGCAGCTCGAGGCCACCCAGGTGCTGCCGAGCGACCAGACCCTGCTGGTCGAGCGGTTCCGCGATGAGCTCGGCGACTGGCGGCTGGTGGTCCACTCCCCCTACGGCACCCCCGTGCACGCGCCCTGGGCGCTGGCGATCAACGCCCGGCTGCGCGAGCGCTACGGCATCGACGGGCAGGCGGTCGCCTCCGACGACGGGATCGTGATCCGCATCCCCGACACCGACGCCGAGGCCCCCGGCGGCGAGGTGGTCGTCTTCGCCCCCGACGAGATCGAGGACCTCGTCACCCAGGAGGTCGGCGGGTCGGCGCTGTTCGCCTCCCGGTTCCGGGAGTGCGCGGCCCGCGCCCTGCTGCTCCCCCGCCGCGACCCGGGCCGGCGCAGCCCGCTGTGGCAGCAGCGCCAGCGCAGCGCGGCCCTGCTCGAGGTGGCCAGCAAGTACCCGTCGTTCCCCATCGTTCTCGAGGCCGTCCGCGAGTGCCTCCTGGACGTCTACGACCTGCCTTCGCTCGTGGCCCTGATGCGGGCCGTCGACCAGCGCCGGGTCCAGGTCACCGACGTGGCGACGACCGGCCCGTCACCGTTCGCCCGCAGCCTCCTCTTCGGCTACGTCGCGCAGTTCGTCTACGAGGGCGACTCCCCGATCGCCGAGCGGCGGGCCGCCGCGCTCTCGCTCGACCAGGGGCTGCTGGCCGAGCTGCTCGGCCGCGCCGAGCTGCGCGAGCTGCTCGACCCCGAGGTGCTGGCCGAGGTGGAGGCGGAGCTGCAGCGGCTCGCGCCGGAGCGGCGGGCGCGCGGCGCCGAGGGCGTCGCCGACCTCCTTCGGCTGCTCGGGCCGCTGTCGACGCAGGAGGTGCAGGCCCGCTGCGCCGACGGCATCGTCGCCGGCGAGGCGCTGGCCACGCTGGCCGGCACCCGGCGGGTGGTGGAGGTCCGGGTCGCCGGCGAGGAGCGCTGGGCCGCCGTCGAAGACGTCGGACGGCTCCGCGACGGCCTCGGTGTCGCGGTCCCGCCGGGCACGCCCGAGGCGTTCACCGACCCCGTCGACGACCCGCTCGCCGACCTGGTCTCGCGCTATGCCCGCACCCATGGGCCGTTCACGACCGACGACGTGGCCGCCCGACTCGGGCTCGGCACCGCCGTGGTGCGCCTGACCCTGCAGCGGCTCGGGGCCCACGGCCGGGTGCTCGACGGCGAGTTCCGTCCCGGCGCCTCCGGCCTGGAGTGGTGCGACGCGGAGGTGCTGCGCTCGCTGCGGCGACGGAGCCTGGCCCGGCTGCGCAAGGAGGTCGAGCCCGTGCCGCCGGCCGCGCTGGGCCGGTTCCTCGGTGCCTGGCAGCATGTCGGCGGCAGGCTCCGCGGGGTCGACGGGGTGCTCTCGGTCGTCGACCAGCTCGCCGGTGCACCGGTGCCCGCCAGCGCGCTCGAGCCTCTGGTGCTGGCCGCGCGGGTGCGGGACTACGAGCCGTCCTACCTCGACGAGCTCACCGCCTCCGGCGAGGTGCTGTGGGCCGGCCACGCCTCGCTGCCCGGCTCCGACGGCTGGGTGAGCCTCCACCTCGCCGACCAGGCACCGCTGACGATGCCCGAGCACCAACCGTTCGGTCTTCGAGACGGCTCGTCCCTCGCCTCCTCAGACACCGTCTCTCAGCTCCACCAGGCCGTGCTCGATGCGCTGGCGCCGGGCGGGGCGTGGTTCTTCCGACAGCTGGCCCAGCAGGTCGGAGCCTCTGACGACAAGACACTCAGCGCGACCCTGTGGGACCTCGTGTGGGCGGGCCGGATCACCAACGACACGCTCACGCCGCTGCGCGCACTGACCCGCTCGGGCACCCCCAGCCACCGCACCAGGCGGCCGCCGGCTCGCCCGCGGCTGGCCTCCACGACCGGTCGTGGCGCGGCCCTGCTCCGGACCGGTCCGCCCGAGACCGCCGGTCGCTGGGCCCTCCTCCCCGAGCTCGACACCGATCCGACCCGTCGCGCCCACGCGGCGGCCGAGCGGCTGCTCGACCGGCACGGCGTGGTGATCCGCGGCGCCGTGGTCAGCGAGCGGCAGCCCGGTGGCTTCGCGGCGGTCTACAAGGTGCTCTCGGCGTTCGAGGAGTCCGGCCGCTGCCGGCGCGGCTACTTCGTCGAAGGGCTCGGCGCCGCCCAGTTCGGCACCGCGGGAGCCATCGACCGGCTCCGGACCTTCAGCGAGGTCGACGAGTCGGCCAAGCCCGATGCCGTGTGCCTGGCCGCCACCGACCCGGCCAACCCCTACGGCGCCGCGCTCCCGTGGCCCGACTCGGAGGGCGGGCACCGCCCCGGCCGCAAGGCCGGTGCGCTGGTGGTGCTCGTCGACGGTGAGCTCGTCCTCTACGTCGAGCGCGGCGGCCGCACCCTGCTCACGTGGAGCGAGGACGCCGAGCGGCTGGGCCCGGCCGCCGCGTCGCTCGCCGAGGCGGCCCGTCGCGGCTCGCTGGGCCGGATCACCGTCGAGCGCGCCGACGGCGCGGCGCTGCTGGGTGGCGGCTCCACGCCGCTGCGCGAGGCGCTCGACGCGGCCGGCTTCGTGGCGACACCGAGGGGGCTGCGGCTGAGGTCGTCCAGCAGTGCCTGAGGGCGACACCGTCTGGCACACCGCCCGGCTCCTCGACCGCGCGCTGAGCGGCCAGGTGCTGGAGCGGAGCGACTTCCGCGTGCCCCAGCACGCCACCGCCGACCTCACCGGCGGCACCGTCGTCGAGACCGTCTCCCGCGGCAAGCACCTCCTCACCCGGGTCGACCGCAGCGACGAGCGGTGGACGCTGCACACCCACCTCAAGATGGAGGGCAGCTGGAAGGTGCTCAAGCCCGAGCAACGCTGGCCCCGGCCGGCGCACACCGCCCGGGTGGTGCTCGAGACCGCGACGGCCACCGCGGTCGGCTTCTCACTCGGCGTCGTGGAGCTGCTCGACCGGGCCGCGGAGGCGGACGCCGTCGGCCACCTCGGCCCCGACCTCCTCGGCCCCGACTGGGACGCCGACGTCGCGGTGGCCAACCTGCTGCGCGATCCGGGCCGCCCGCTGCGCGAGGCCCTGCTCGACCAGCGCAACCTGGCCGGCATCGGCAACCTCTACGCCGCGGAGCTCTGCTTCACCTCCGGGGTGCACCCGCAGACCCCGGTCGGCGCGGTGC
>NZ_DASUFR010000207.1:0-6019 GCF_036274455.1 Nocardioides sp.
GGCGCTGTCCGACCTCCAGGCGCGGGCCATGCAGGTGCAGGCCGAGATCGACGAGCTCAAGCGCAAGATCGCCGAGCTCGAGGAGTCGGCCGACGAGGTCGACGACGAGATCGCCGAGGCCGAGGAGGCCCGCGACGACGCCCAGGGCGTCCTGGACGAGGCCACCAAGGCGCGAGACGCCGCGGCCAAGGCGGTGAAGAGGCTCGAGGGGTGAGGCACCCGCTGGCCCGTCGCTGGTCGAGCCTGTCGAGACCTCCGCAGGGAAGGCACCCGGGGTGAGTCCCAGCACCGGCTCACCAGGCTTCGAGGCTCGGCGCCGGGGCGCCTCGCACCTCAGCCACCGTGGTGACCCGCCGCTGGTCGAGCCTGTCGAGACCTCCGCAGGATAGGCACCTGCTGGCCCGCCGCTGGTCGAGCCTGTCGAGACCTCCGCAGGGAAGGCACCCGGGGTAGGTCCGAGCACCGGGTCACCTGGCTTCGAGGCTCGGCGCTGGGGCGCCTCGCACCTCAGCCACCGTGGTGGCCCGCCGCTGGTCGAGCCAGTCGAGACCTCCGCAGGATAGGCACCCGCTCGACCTCCGCAGGTCGAGCCTGTCGAGACCTCCGCAGGGTAGGCACCCGCTCGACCTCCGCAGGTCGAGCCTGTCGAGACCTCCGCAGCGAAGGCACCCGGGTGGGCCCCAGCCCCGGGTCACCGGGCTTCGAGGCTCGGCGCCGGGGCGCCTCGCACCTCAGCCACCGTGACGGCTCGGCGCCGGGGCGCCTCGCAGCTCAGCCACCGTGACGGCTCGGCGCTGGGGCGCCTCGCACCTCAGCCACCGTGACGGCTCGGCGCTGGGGCGCCTCGCAGCTCAGCCACCGTGACGGCTCGACGCCTAGTCTGCGGGTCGTGGTCGATCCGCAGGCGGTGCTTGACGCATTCGGGGACCGCTTGTCGAAGCTCGGCTGGGTGAGCGACCTGTGGGTCGGCGGCTCGCTCGCCACCGGCGACCACCTCCCGGGCGTGAGCGACATGGACCTCGTGGCACTGGTGGACGGCCGCGTCGACGCGGACCGCCAGTCCTCACTCGCGGCGGTCCACAGGGAGCTCGACTCGGGCGTCGCGGCCGGAGCCGACCTCGGATGCGTCTACGTCGACGCGCGCGAGCTGGCGGACGCCGAGGCACGCCATCCGACCTGGACGCACGGAGCTCTCGTGCAGCGGATCCTGTCCGGGATCAGCCGGGCCGAGCTGGTGCGCCACGGCAGGGCACAGTTCGGACGGCCTCCGGCGGACGTGCTGCCGCCGATGAGCGACGACGACGTTCGCGAGGCGGCGCGGGCAGAGGTGTGCGGCTACTGGGCCTGGGCGGCGAGGCGGCCGGCCATGTGGCTCGACCCGGTAGTGGCCGATCTGGGGCTGACCGGGATGGCCCGCGGCAGGTATGCACTCATCACCGGCCGGCTGCTGACCAAGTCCGAGGCCGTCGAGCAGGCACGGGCGCCCCAGTGGCTGGTCGGGCAGCTCCGGGCCCGGCGCCGCGGGGAGGCCGTACGGTCGCCACGGCTGCGGACGGCATGGATCGCGTGGCGGGACTGCCGGAGGACCGTCCGGTGGGTGCGGGCTCAGCAGCCGGGACGCTAGTGGCGCCCACTAGATGACCATTTCCAAGCGCTCGCTTGCACGATCCCTTGGAACCAGTCATCTAGGCCCAGCCCTTCGACCGCTCGACCGCGTCGATCCAGCGGGCGTGCGCCGCGTCGGCGGCGGAGCGGTCCGCGGCGGGACTGAAGGCCCGGTCGAGCTGCCAGGTCTCGCGGAGGTCGTCGGTCGAGGACCAGACGCCGGTGCCGAGGCCGGCGAGGAAGGCCGCGCCGAGTGCGGTGGTCTCCACGAGGCGGGGTCGCTGCACTTCGAGGCCGACCTGGTCGGCCTGGAGCTGGCAGAGGAGGTCGTTGGCCGACGCGCCGCCGTCGACGCGCAGCGGCGCGCCCTGGTTGGGCATGGTCTCGAGGACGTCGCGGACCTCGAAGGCGATCGCCTCGAGCGTCGCGCGCACGATGTGAGCCCGGGTGGTGCCGCGGGTGATGCCGATGATCATCCCGCGCGCGTGCGGGTCCCAGTGCGGGGCTCCGAGACCGGTGAGTGCGGGGACGAACACGACGCCCTCGGAGGAGTCCACCGTCCCGGCGATCGCCGCGGTCTCGTCGGCGGAGCCGACGATCTGCAGCCCGTCACGGAGCCACTGCACCGCGGCACCGGTCACGAAGATCGCGCCCTCGAGTGCGTAGGTCAGCTCGCCGGCGGGCGACCGCCACGCCGCCGTCGACAGCAGCCCGGCGTCCGAGCGCTCCAGGGAGGTCCCGGTGTTGGTGAGGATGAAGGAGCCGGTGCCGTAGGTGCACTTGGCGTCACCGGGCTCGAAGCAGGTCTGGCCGAACAGGGCCGACTGCTGGTCGCCGGCGACCCCGGCGATCGGCAGCGACAGGTCGAGGAACGACGCGGGGTCGGTGGTGGCGACCTCCCCCCAGTTCGGCACCAGCTCCGGCAGCGCGTCGCGGGGTACGTCGAACAGCGCGCACAGCTCGTCGGACCAGTCGCCGGCGCCGAGGTCGAACAGGAGGGTCCGGCAGGCGTTCGAGACGTCGGTGACGTGGTAGGTCCCGCGGGTCATCCGGGCGATGAGGTAGGAGTCGACGGTGCCGACGGCGTACCGCCCGGACTCCACCAGTGCCCAGGTGTTCGGCTCCTCCTCGGCCAGCCACATCAGCTTGGTGCCGGAGAAGTAGGGGTCGAGCCGAAGCCCGGTCAGCTCGGTGACGCGCGCCTCGTGACCCGCCTCCTTCAGGCGGGCGCAGATCTCGGCGGTGCGCCGGTCCTGCCACACGATCGCCCGCCGCGGCGACCCGAGCGTCTCGCGGTCCCAGAGCAGGATCGTCTCGCGCTGGTTGGTGATGCCGACGGCCCTCAGGTCGGCGGTGTCGACCTGGGCCAGTGCCGCGCGGGCGGCCGCGAGCGTGGCCTGCCAGATCTCCTCCGGGGCGTGCTCCACCCAGCCGGGCCGGGGGAAGTGCTGGCCGAACTCCTCATACCCCTTGGCCGCGATCGCGCCGTCCTCGGTGACGACGACCGCGGTGACGCCGGTCGTGCCCGCGTCGATGGCCAGGACGCTCATGGGAGGGCGCTCACGCGTCCTTCGTCGGCGTCGAGCGGACGATGTCGAGGATCTTCTGGTCGATCCACGACAGGTCGGGGGCCACCCGCATCTCGTAGTTCTCGGTGCCGACCCAGGCCTGGAAGTCGCGGGCGCCCCGCGCGTGCGCGAACGCCTCGAGCTCCTCCTCGAGCTCCTTGGTCACCGGCACCTTCTCCTCCTCGGTAGACGCGGTCAGGTAGAGCTCGCTGAGCTCCAGCAGCCGGGTGAGCTCGGGGATCGGCTCGGGGTGGTCGTCGACCCGCAGGTCGACGGCGATGTCGTCGAGACCGCCGTAGCCGGCGCCCTCCTTGACCACCAGCAGCGCCGCGGACTGCCGCCCGCGCGAGTCGCCACCGGCCACGTCGCCGGCTGTCAGCGCCTCGAGCAGCCGGCGGGCCAGCGGCGCGTCCGGGTCGGAGGTCAGCCACGCAGTCTCCATCGCATCCACGACGTCCTCGCCGGTGAGGATGTTGCCCTGGATGGCGTAGCCCTCGCCGGTGAGGCTGCCCGCCCACTCGAGGCATGCATGGCCGGTGTGCGAGGCGGAGCCCCCGTCGACGTCGACTATGCCAACCTGGCGGTGGTCGCGACCCTCGTCGTCCTCGAGCAGCCGCTGCAGGGCCACCGACGCGGTGGCGCCATCGTCGAGGTGGGCCAGCGCCTGCCCCTTGTAGGCCACGTTGGCGTCGGCCTGGGTGGCGATGGCGCCGACCCCGGCGACGGCCGCGGGGACGGCGGAGCCCACGGCGAGGAACTTCGACGCGACGGCCACCCCCCACGACTCTCCGTCGGCGGACCTGGCCACGATCGAGAAGGTCATGGCGCGACGATAGCGACCGCCCGTGCGGATACCCGGTTGCCCTCAACCGCACTCGAGGTCGGACAATCGACCGGTGCTGCATCGGCTCGGGTTCCCCTCCGTCGGCCGCCACCGGCGGTTCGTCACCGCGATCGCGATCGACGCGATCGGGAGCGGCGTGTTCATGCCGATCTCGATGCTGTACTTCCTCGTCGCCACCGACCTCACGCTGGTGCAGGTCGGTGCCGCGATCTCGCTGGCCAGCCTGGTCGCCCTTCCGACGGGACCGCTGATCGGCTCGATCGTCGACCGGGTCGGCGCCAAGCAGGTGCTCCTGGCGGGCAACGTCCTCCAGGGCATCGGCTTCGTCGCCTACCTGGTCTCCGACTCCTTCCTCGCCGTCACGCTCTGGACCGTCGTCGTCACCGTCGGCCGCACCGCCTTCTGGGGCTCCTACGGCAACATCGTCGCCGCCATCTCGGTACCGGGGGAGCGGGAGAAGTGGTTCGGCTTCCTCGGTGCGCTCCGCAACGTCGGCTTCGCCGTCGGCGGCCTGGTCTCGGGCGTCGCGATCACGATCGGCACCCAGGCGGCGTACGCCGCGGTGGTGGTCGCCAACGCGGTCTCCTACGGCATCGCGTTCCTGCTGCTGCTCGCCGTCCCGGCCACCGAGCGCACCCGGCACGAGGCCCAGCCCGGCTCGTGGGCGACGGTGCTCCGGGATCGGCCCTACCGGGTCCTGTGGTGCACGCAGCTGGCGTTCTCGACCTCGATGATGGTCCTGAACTTCGCCATGCCGGTCTACGCCACCAAGGTGCTCGGCCTGCCGGGCTGGGTCACCGGAGCCGTGTTCACGATCAACACGATCATGGTCGGTCTGGGCCAGGGGCTCGCGGTGCGCGCGATGACCGGCCGGGTCCGCTGGCGGATCCTGGTCGTGGCGAACCTGTTCTTCGCCGTGTCCTACGTCGCCCTCCTGGGGGCCAGCGCGGTGGGCGTCACCGTGGGGGTGGTGATCGTGCTCGCCTCGGCGGTGATCTACACCCTGGGCGAGCTGACCGGCGGACCGGTCACCTCGGCGCTCGCCGCCGAGGCGGCGCCCGAGCACCTCCGCGGCCGCTACCTGTCGCTGATCCAGCTGGCGTGGAACGCCTCAGGCACGGTCACGCCGGTGGCCTTCGCCTGGCTCCTGGACCGCGGAGCGACCCCGCTGTGGCTGGTGCTGCTCGGGCTTGCGGCGCTCGGCACCTTCGTCTCCGCGCTGCTCGGCCGCGTGCTGGCGCTCGCCGACGCGCCGGTGACCAACCAGGCCGTCGAGGTGGCGGACGACGGGCTGGCGGCGGTCGAGCCGTAAGCACTACTGTCGAGGGCGACTTGAACGATCCAATTTCGTCCAGAGCCAGGAGCAACAGCCATGCGTGTGGGAGTCCTGACCGGAGGCGGCGACTGCCCCGGTCTCAATGCGGTGATCCGGGCCGTCGTACGCCGCGGGGTCCGGGGCCACTCCTTCGACTTCGTCGGCTTCCGGGACGGCTGGCGCGGCCCCCTGGAGGGGCTGACGATGGAGCTGGGCATCGAGCAGTGCCGCGGCATCCTGCCCCGCGGCGGCACCATCCTCGGCTCGTCGCGGACCAACCCGTTCAAGATCGACAACGGCGTGGAGCAGATCAAGGACAACCTCGCCGCCAACGAGGTCGACGCACTCGTCGCGATCGGAGGAGAGGACACGCTCGGCGTGGCCACCAGGCTCTCCGAGCTCGGGGTCAACGTCGTCGGGGTGCCGAAGACCATCGACAACGACCTCTCCGGGACCGACTTCACCTTCGGCTTCGACACCGCGGTCAACATCGCCACCGAGGCGATCGACCGGTTGCACACCACCGCCGAGTCACATCACCGGGTGCTTGTCGTCGAGGTGATGGGCCGGCACGCCGGTTGGATCGCGCTGCACTCGGGTCTGGCCGGGGGAGCGAACGTCATCTTGATCCCGGAGCGGCCGTTCGACATCGAGAAGGTGTGCAAGCTGGTCGAGCAGCGGTTCCAG
>NZ_DASUFR010000208.1:0-7254 GCF_036274455.1 Nocardioides sp.
GCGTAGCCGACGAGCTGTGACGGCAGCTGCGACCCACCCGGAGCGCACAGCGCGAAGGGACCGTCCGGCTGCAGCACCAGCGCGACGTGCGCGTCGCCGATCCCCGCGGCGAAGCGGTCGATCCACCTCTTGTAGTCGCGCTGCTCCTTGCTCGTGGGGAGGCGCCGGCACGCCTCGTCCTCCCATGGCTTGAGCCGGAACACCGTCATCTGGACGAGCGCCTCGGGGTCGCCCGCCTGCGCGTTCTTGATGTGGTCGCGCACCTTGGAGGTGATCTGGCTCGCCGGGATCCACTGCCCGTACCACTTCGCCTTGGGTGCGAGGGCGATCCGGGCGAGCAGCTTCTTCCTGCGGCCCTGGGCCCGGAGGTACGGCGTCCACGACTGCTCGCCGGTGCCCTTGTAGACCCCCCACGTGCGGTTGGCGAGCGGGTTGGCCTCGGCGGGCGTGCGCGCCGCTCCCGCGCCCCGTGTCGCGGGTGCCGGCGTGCCGACTGCAGCGGGCGTCGTCGTGACGGCCAGCGCACAGACCAGTCCCGCCGCGATCACCGCGGCCAGCCTGGAGAGCACGACGGGACGTCGCGAGGGCTCCCTCCGCATGCCTCCAGACGACCATCGGAGGCCGCGGTCACGCCGGGGTTCGCGGCGAAATGGTCCTTTCGGTCAGACCTCGACGAAATCGCTGCGGGCCGGGCGCCTGGGCCACAATGGCCCCGCGCCCCCGTAGCTCAGCTGGACAGAGCGAGTCACTTCTAATGACTTGGTCGCGGGTTCGAATCCTGCCGGGGGCACCCCCAAATCCGATCGGCTCGCTGTTGCGTATTGTTTGCAACAACGAGGAGGTCGCCACATGCCGGTCCTGCAGGACACCACCGTGACGAAGCAGTCGCGGCTCCGGGAGTTCCGTCGCAGCCTGAGCGCGCGCGACAGACGCTCCCTCGTCGCGATGTGCTCGTTCGTCGTGGTCCTGCACGTCGTGGGCTTCGTGGTCCTGTTCGCGCTGGTCGCGCCCCACGGCTACCGCCTCGGCGGCGACCACTCGGTCTTCACTGTCGGTGTCGGGCTCCTGGCCTACACCTTCGGGCTGCGGCACGCCTTCGACGCCGACCACATCGCCGCGGTCGACAACACGACGCGGAAGCTGATCGGCGACAACGCGGCCCGCGAGGCCCGGGGCGAGGATCCACAGCCGAAGCCGCTGTCGGTCGGGTTCTGGTTCTCGCTCGGCCACTCCTCGATCGTCTTCGCGCTGGCCTTCCTGCTCTCCCTCGGCGTCCGGTCGCTGGTGGGGCCGGTCCAGGACGACGACTCCACGCTGCACACGATCACCGGCGTGATCGGTCCGTCGGTGTCCGGGACCTTCCTCTGGGTACTCGGCATCCTCAACCTCGCCGCGCTCCTCGGGATCCTGCGGGTCTTCCGCGAGATGCGCCGGGGCCACTACGACGAGGCCGAGCTCGAGAAGCAGCTCGACTCGCGCGGCTTCATGAACCGCATCCTCGGCGGCCTCACCAAGTCGGTGCGCAAGCCCTGGCACATCTACCCGATCGGGGTGCTGTTCGGCCTCGGCTTCGACACCGCGACCGAGGTCGGGCTGCTCGTGCTGGCCGGCGGCGCGGCGGCGTTCAGCCTCCCGTGGTACGCGATCCTGGTGCTGCCGGTCCTGTTCGCGGCCGGCATGTGCCTGATGGACACGGTCGACGGCGTGTTCATGAACGCGGCCTACGGCTGGGCGTTCGCCCAGCCGGTGCGCAAGGTCTACTACAACCTGACCATCACCACGATCTCGGTCATCGTCGCCCTCGTGATCGGCACCATCGAGCTGGTCGGCGTGTTCGCAGACCGGTTCTCGATCGACGACGGCGTCATCGGCGCGATCGCGAGCATCAACCTCGACTACGCGGGCTACGCCATCGTCGGCCTGTTCGTCGTGTGCTGGGTCGCGGCGATCTCGGTGTGGCGGTTCGGCCGGATCGAGGAGCGCTGGTCGGCCGATCTGAAGGTCTGATCAGAAGTACGTCGCCACGACGTCGTCGAACGCCGCGACCAGGCCGTCGCACATCGCGTCGGTGGTCGGGATGCTCACGGTGATCATCCCGCGCCTGGCCAGCCAGAAGCCCCGGTTCACCAGCCCGAAGAAGACCAGCTCCTTGACGGCCACCTGGTCGTCGCTGAGCGGCTTTGAGGCGATGATCGGGTGCGGCGCCGGGTGGATCGTCATCAGCGAGCCCCGCCCCGACACGTGCAGCCCGGCGGGCGCGGCCACGGCGTCCAGCGCCGCACGGAGCCGGTCGCCGCGCTCGTTGACCGCGTCGAGCACGTCGTCGGTGAGGACCTGCTCGAGGCCGGCGATGCCGGCGCTCATCGTGAGCACGTTGTTGTTGAACGTCCCGGCGTGGAACAGCGCCCCGGGTCGGCTCGGGTCGTAGGCCGCCATCAGGTCCGCCCGGCCGCCGAAGGCGCCGAAGGACAGGCCGCCGCCGAGGTACTTGCCCAGGGTGGTGAGGTCCGGCCGGACCCCGACCACCGACTGGAGCCCACCGGGCGCGAGTCGCGAGGTCATCACCTCGTCGAAGACCAGCAGCGCGCCACAGGCGGTGGTCTCCTCGCGCAGCATCGCGAGCAGCTCGTCGGACGCCGGCACGCAGCCGCCCGAGCCGAGCATCGGCTCGATGAGGACCGCGGCCAGCTGCGTCGCGTGCTCGCGGATGAGGGCGCGGGTGCCGTCGACGTCGTCGTAGTCGGCGAGCACCCACTCGTGCGGCACGGTGACCGGGCTCGGCCCGTCACCGAAGGTGAGCACGCCGCCGTGGTAGCCGCCGCGGAAGACCAGGATCCGGCGCCGGCCGGTGGTGGCCACGGCCAGGGCGAGCGCCATGAGGTTGGCCTCGGTCCCGGAGTTGGTGAACCGCACCAGGTCGATGCCCGGGAAGCGCCCGCACACGAGCTCGGCCAGCCGCGGCTCGAGGTCGTTGACGCTGCCGAAGCTGAGCCCGCGACCCAGGGCGTCCCGCACGGCATCGAGGATCACCGCCTGGGAGTGGCCGTAGAGCCCGGCGGTGTACTCCCCCAGGAAGTCGGCGTACCGGTCGCCGTCCAGCGACCACAGCCAGGCGTCCTCGCCCCGCTCGAAGGCCAGCGGGAACGGCTCGAAGTGCAGGATCGAGCGGGTGTTGCCCCCGGGCATCGACTTGGCGGCACGCTCGTGGCGCTCGGCGCTGCTCGGGTTGCGGTCGGCGTACCGCTCGACCTCGGTGCGTACGGCGTCGGCGAGGGTCACGTCGGGAGCTCCGTCCCGGCGAGCTCCGCGCCCATGTACTCGGCGTACCAGTCCGGCCAGTTCTCGTCGTACTCGCCGCCGTTGCGGGCCTCGTGCTCGCCGTGCGCGGCCGCTGCCCGCCGCAGCGCGGCCGCGAGGTCCGCCACGTCGGCGTACGACGTCTCGGTCGGGTCGACGCGGCCGGGGAGGCGGGTGGTGACCTCCTGGAGCAGCCAGCGGTTGCCGTCCGGGTCCGTGAACGTCACGAACGTGCTGTAGCTGGCCCGGTCGTCCGCGGGTCCGGCCAGCCGGTCCCCTTCGTCGGCCCGGAACTGCGCACCGGGGCTGCCGGGATGGAACACCTCGCTGGCGTCGGCGCCTCGAGCGACGAGCTCGGCGCGCGCCTTCTCCGCATCCGACACGATCAGGTAGAGCCCCTCGGCGCTGCCGGGAGCGGCGGAGGTGATGTCGGTGCCGAACTGCACCGAGCACGGCGAGCCGGGCGGGGTCAGCTGGACCACGCGGAAGCCGTTGTCGAACGGGAAGTCGGCGTCGAGCCGCCAGCCCAGTCCGAGGTAGAACTCCTTGGCCCGGTCCACGTCGCTGACCGGGATGACGACCGCTTCGAGCTTCAGGTCCTGGTCCACGTGATGCAGCCTGCCCGCAATCCGTCCGGCGCGGAAGGGAGCCCTCAGTCCGGGATCGGCAGCGGTCGCGGAGGGACCGGCGTGGTGACCACGACCGAGGACACCGTCTGCCCGTACATCAGGAACCTGTCCAGCGTCGCCTCGAGCTCCGGGATGGATGCGGCGTGCACCTTGATGAGGAAGCAGTCCTCGCCGGTGATCCGGTGGCACTCGCTCACGTTGTCGAGGGACTCGGCCAGGGCGGCGATCTTGGTGAGCTGACGGGCCGCCGGGCGGACCCGGACGAACGCCGCGACCGGCAGGCCGAGCGCGGCCGGGTCGACCGACATGCTGAACCCGGTGACGACCCCGGCCCGCTGCATCCGCTGCACGCGCTCGGTGACCGCGGGCGCGGACATCCCCACCTTCCGGGCCAGCGCGGACATCGCGATCCGCGGGTCGGCGTGCAGCTCGCGGAGCAACAGCCTGTTGGTCTCGTCGAGCTGGTCGAGGTCAGTCACCTGATCCACCTTCGATCCGAAAGAAGATCATCAGCCACACCTTCAAGTGTGTCTTCAACCACCCCAGTCTGCGACGCACCATGGTCTGGTGGCAAGCAACGCACTGCAGCGCTCGGAGCCGGTTGCGATCGGGTTGGTGGTGGTCGGCGCGACCTTCCACTACCTGGGCCCGTCGTTCGCGGTGCTGCTCTTCGCCCACCTCGACCCGATGGGGGTCGCCTGGCTGCGGATGGCCTCGGCGGCCGCGGTCCTGGCCGCGATCCGGCCGCCCGGGCGGGCCTGGCGCGCCGCGGGCCGCGAGGAGCGGCTGCTCGTGGTCGCACTCGGTGCCGTGCTCGCCGGGATGAACGCCGGCTTCTACCTGGCCCTCGACCGGCTGCCGCTCGCGACCGTGGCCGGGATCGAGTTCCTCGGGGTCATCGTCCTGGCGGCGTACGGCGCCCGCACCCGCCGCAACGCGCTCGCCCTCGCGCTCACCGTGGCCGGGGTCGCGCTGCTCGTCGAGGTCCGGATCGCGGGCACGCCGGCCGGCCTCGCGCTGGCAGTGGCGAACTGCGTCGGCTTCATGCTCTACGTGGTCCTCGGCCACCGGCTCGCCACCACCTCCAGGAGCAGCGTCCTCGACCGGCTCAGCCTGGTCGTCGCGGTCGGCGCGCTGTTCGCCACGCCCTTCGGCATCGCGGCGGCCGCGCCGGCCGCCGGGCACCCGGCGTGGCTGCTCTGGGGGGTAGGGGTCGGGGTCTGCTCGACGGTCATCCCCTACCTGACCGACCAGCTGGCGATGGCGCGGCTGCCCCGGGCGACCTACAGCCTCCTGCTCGCCCTGCTTCCGGTCACCGCGACCGTGTGTGGTGTCGTGCTGCTGCGCCAGCTGCCCGGCGTCCAGGACCTCGCCGGCCTGGCGCTCGTGGTCGCCGGCGTCGCGGCCCACCGGTCGCGGGAGGCGGTCCGGGAGAGCGAGCGACCGAAGGACGCGGTGCCGGCCTGATGGACCACGTCAACCTCGGCAGGAGCGGCCTGGTCGTGTCGCGGCTGGTGCTCGGGATGATGAGCTACGGCGATACCAGCCGGCGGGCCTGGCACCTCGACCTCGACGCGGCCCGGCCGATCGTGCGCCGGGCGGTGGAGGCCGGGGTGACGGTCTTCGACACCGCCGACGTCTACGACCGCGGCGCCAGCGAGGAGGTCACCGGACGGCTGCTGCGCGAGCTGTTCGCCTCACGCGAGGACTACGTCGTCGCGACCAAGGTCTACTACCCGATGTCGGACCGGCCGGGGGACCGCGGGCTCTCGCGCCGGCACGTGCTGGCCGCCGCCGACGCCTCGCTCCGGCGGCTCGGCACCGACCACATCGACCTCTACCAGGTGCACCGCTGGGACTACGCCACGCCCGTCGAGGAGACCATGGAGGCTCTCGACTCGCTGGTGCGAGCCGGGAAGGTGCGCTACCTGGGCGCCTCGAGCATGTACGCCTGGCAGCTCGCCAAGGCGCAGCACGTCGCCGAGCACAACGGGTGGCACCGCTTCGTCGCGATGCAGAACCACTACAACCTGGCCTACCGGGAGGAGGAGCGGGAGATGGTGCCGCTCTGCCTCGACCAGGGGCTGGGCGTGCTCCCCTACAGCCCACTCGCTCGAGGGCTGCTCACCGGCAGCCGGCGCCGCGAGGGTGGTGGCGCGACCACCCGCTCGGAGAACGACCCGGCGGCCGTCTCGGCGTACGTCCCGGAGGACTTCGACGTGGTCGACGCGCTGTGCGCGGTCGCCCGCGAGCTCGGCCGGCCACCGGCCCAGGTGGCGCTGGCCTGGCTCCGCACCCGGCCGGGGGTCACCGCGCCGATCGTCGGAGCGACGAAGCCGCAGCACCTCGAGGACGCGCTCGCCTCGCTCGAGCTGAGCCTGGACGCCGACCTGGTGAAGCGGCTGGAGGAGCCGTACCGGCCACACGAGGTCAGCGGCCCCGAGTGACCGGGGCCCTCAGGCGTCCAGGCCCAGCGCAGGTGCTCAGAGCAGGGGCAGTGCGGGGTCGTTGTCCGCCACCCGGCCGGCGGCGCGGCGGATCCAGTCCAGCCCGCCCCACGGCGGCGAGACTCCGGCGCGCTCCTGGTAGGCCACCGTCAGCGCGCAGCTCACCGCCACCACCGCCCCCGGGAGCAGTGGTGCGTCGGCGCGACCCAGCGCGCGCTGCAGGTCGTCGCCGTGCACGACCAGCTCGAGGAGGCGGGTCATCAGGAAGTCCTCCCGCGTGATCGGTCCGCGGCGCGCCTGGTAGACCTCGGCGTCGAGGCGGTCCAGCGCGGCGAACGCCTCCCCGGCGGTACGCCGGAAGCCGCCGACGAGGTCCTCGCCGAACTCCGCGGAGATCTCCCGGGTCATGCCCGCGATCTGGTCGGCCGCCGGCGGGTAGGCGCGAACGTAGTCGCCGAGCGAGAGCGGGACCGCACCGGGCGGGGCCGCGACGACGTACCTCGCCAGCCCGATCCCGAGGCCGAGGTGGGCGACCAGCTCGCGCACGGTCCAGTCGCCCAGCCCGACCGGCTCGACGAGGTGGGCACTCACAGGCACCTCGTCGAGCCAGTCGGCCAGTGCGGCGTACTGCTGCTCCAGCAACGACCTCACGCCGCCCGACCCTCGCCGACCGAGCGGCCGCTGTCGAGGAGAGCGGCGGCCACCGGTCGTCGAGATCCCGCCAGTACCCAACCGGGCGCCCTAGGAGACTGCTGAACAATCGCGCGGCGCCTGCGCCGCGATAGCCGCACGCTGGCTGTGTTGCCGCCCCTCGAAAGGCGCCCAGCCTGCCTTCGGGACGGACGCCTTGCCATCGCACGACTCTCGCGACGCAGGCATCC
>NZ_DASUFR010000209.1:0-7589 GCF_036274455.1 Nocardioides sp.
GGTGGTGAGCCGCATCACGCCGTGGCTGACGTCGCCGTCGACCCAGGCCGTGACGCCGAAGCCGGAGACGACCTTGAGGTTGTCGACGAACTCCACGTCGCCGTCGTCCCAGCTCGCGATCGCGTCCTCGAACTCGTCGACGTCGACGAAGAGCACCGTCTGCGCCTTGTCGGCCTCGCGGACGACGTCCTTGAAGACGTCGTTGTCACCGAGGCCGCCGTCCTTGAGCACCTCGGCGCGGTAGTCGGCGTCGGGTCCGATCGCGACGACGTCGCCGTCGGAGTCGGACGCGAGCACGTTCGCCTCGGGGCCGGCCATGTCGCGGAGCTTGTCGAGCACCGTCTCGATCTTGTCGGGGTCGCCCTTGATCTTCACCGCGATCGGAACGTCCGAGCCGTCCTGCGAGCCGAAGAACTCGCTCGGGTCGAAGTCGGAGCCCAGCGCGAGCGCTGCCGAGTCACCGGCGAGCGTCTCGGCGTCGGCGGGCAGGTCGAGCCCGCTGGCGTCGGACAGCTCGTTCATCAGCTCGTCGGCGTCCTGGCCGGTGTAGGGGGCGATGTAGCCGACGATGTCGGCGAACCACCCATCCTTGAACCCGAGGCCGAGCACCGCGCCGGTGTCGCTGGGCAGCGACTTCACGACGTCGGCGGTGCCGCCGCCGTTGAGGAAGGTGCTCTTGCCCAGGCTGCTGTCGCCGGCCGCCTCCATCTCGATCGCCCCGTCGTCGAAGCGGATGGTGGCCGCCATGCCCCTGAAGCCGCGGAGCTTGTCCTTCAGGTCCTGCGAGATCGGCGGACCGGACGAGGACTCGACCGGGCTGCACACGTCCGGCGAGGTGATCGACGTCCCGTCGGGAAGGACCGTGCCCGAGCTGGCGCAGTCCTGGGAGACGCCTCCGAGCAACCCGAACGGGAAGCCGAAGAGGTCGTCGACGTGGTCGGCCAGGTAGTCACCAGCCGCCGGGCCGGCGTAGAAGGTCGCGACGCCGGAGTCACCGGCCTCGCCGGTCCACTTCGTGAAGTCCGCGTCGTCGGCCAGCGAGTGGTCGGCCGCGGCGTCCGCCACCTCGTCGGCGACCTTGCCGGACTCGGCGATGACCGCCCAGTCGCCCGAGATCTTCCAGCCGCCGTCGTCGCCGCCGCCGGCGCAGTCCCGGATCTTGTCCAGCCCCGCGTCGGCCTTGTCGGCGTCCTTGACCTGCACCACGACGACGGCGTCCGGCTGCGCGTCGCCGAGGTCCACGGCCGCGACCGCGGCCCGGTCACCGAGCCAGGGCTCGATGTCGTCGGCGTAGTCGATGTCGTCGCACTGGGCGCCGACCTGGAGCTTGTCGAAGATGGCCTTGCGGAGGTCGTCGTCGGGGTTGATGCCGACGTAGTCCTTGAACGCCGGGAACTTGTTCAGCGTCCGCAGCGCCTCGAGCTTCTGCCCGCCACTGGGGTCGAGGTCGATGCTGGCGTAGGCGAGCGTCTTGGCGGGCAGCGCCTCGGCAGGCTGCGGTCCGGTGCTGAAGAAGCTGTACGTCGCCCACGCGCCGACGCCGACCGCGACCAGTCCGATGACACCACCGCCGACGAAGAGCCCCTTCTTGACCGGGCTGCCGCCGCGTCGAGGCTCGGGCGGGATCGGCCCGCCGCCGCCGCTCTCGAGGTACTCCGGCGGGCCGGAGGGCGGGCCGGAGGGCGGGCCGGAGGGCGGGCCGGAGGGCGGGCCGCTCAGCGGGCCGCTCGGCGGCGGAGGCGGGGGTGGGAGCGTGCTGGACAAGGGGCCCTCCGAGGGGTCGCCGGCGAGGAGCCGGCTGTCGGGGTCAGGGAGCATTCGCGAGTGGGACGCGGGGAGCCTACCCGCGGGTTCCGGGGCCCGAACCCCTTATCGCTCAAGGCTGGGGTGGCTCGTCTGGAGCCCGGCGGGAAGAGACGAGGAAGACCAGGGCCACCCCGGTCATCGCCCCGAACGTGAACGACGCCCGCGGGGGCCACGACGAGACGCTGAGCGCCCCCTCGAGCTTGGTGCCGTCCTTGGCGGTCCTGGCCAGCTCGTGGGGGTCGCCGGGGCTCAGGTGGGCGCCGACGCGGAGCATGAGGTAGGCCGCGAGGATCGAGCCGGCGATCACCGCGACGAGGGTGACGAGCTCGGACCGGTCCAGCAGCCAGGCGGTCAGGATGCCCAGCACCAGGCCGGCGGTCAGCGCAATGGTGACGTACCACGCGACGCCCTGGAAGTCGTCACGAAGGCCGGCCTCGTCGGTGAACCACTGGTGGCCCGCGACCACGCCGCTCGGCGGGTCCCAGAGGTGGTACCAGAGCCAGCCGCACGCGGCGCCGACCACGCCGAAGACGACGACGACCACCACGGCCTGCACCGAGGCCACCACCCAGGGCGAGCGCGGCCGGCTCCCGGGCTGGGAGGCGGTCGGTGGGTGGGTGGGCGGCGGCTCGGGCGCGGTCAGCCCGTCAGGCATCCCGGACCCAGCAGCTGCTTGAGGTCGGCGAACAGCGCCGGGCTCGGCGTGACCCGCAGCCGGTCGTCGAGCCGCATGACCGTGGTCTTCTCACGCGACAAGAGTCGCAGCCGGACCTCGGTGACCCCGGGATGGGTCCCGAGCACGTCCTTGAGCTGGGCCACGGTGGGCGGCGTGCAACGCGTGGACGGGAGGTTGATCACGACCGGTCCGCTGGGTCCGTCGGACAGGTCGGGGACGGTGACCTCCTGGGCCCGGAGCTCGGGCTGGTCCTTGTCCCGGCTCAGGGCACCCTTGATCCGGAGGATGGAGTCCTCGACGAGCAGCGTGCTGGCGAGCTGGTAGGTGCTCGGGAACAGCAGCACCTCGATCGCTCCCTCGAGGTCCTCCAGCGTGATCGTCGCCCAGGTGTCGCCGCGCTTGGTGATCTTGCGCTGGACCGAGGTCACCAGCCCGCTGATGGTCAGCGTGCTGCCGTGCGGCCGCTCCTCGTCGGTCATCAGCTGGCCGATGGTGCAGTCGGTGCCCTGGGAGAGCACGTGCTCGAGCCCGAGCAGCGGGTGGTCGGAGACGTAGAGCCCGAGCATGTCGCGCTCGTGGCCGAGGAGCGTGGTCTTGTCCCACTCCTCGATGTCGTCGGGGATCGCCACCGAGATGCCGAAGCCGCTGCTGGTGTCGTCGACGCCGCCGAACAGGGAGTCCTGGCCGATCGCCTCGTTGCGCTTGATGTCGACGTACTGGTCGACCGCCTGCTCGTGGATCGCCACCAGCGCGCGCCGCTTGTGCTTCATGTCGTCGAAGGCGCCCGCCTTGACCAGCGACTCGACCACGCGCTTGTTGCAGACCAGCGCGGGGACCTTCTCGAGGAAGTCGTTGAAGTCGACGTAGCGGCCCTTCTCGGCCCGCGCGGCCACGATGCCCTCGACGACGTTGCCGCCGACGTTTCGGATCGCGGTGAGCCCGAAGCGGATGTCGTGGCCGACCGGCGTGAAGTTGGCCGACGACTCGTTGACGTCGGGCGGGAGCACCTGGATCTTCATCCGGCGGCACTCGTTGAGGTAGATCGCCGACTTGTCCTTGTCGTCCTTGACCGAGGTGAGGAGGGCCGCCATGTACTCGGCCGGGTAGTTGGCCTTGAGGTAGGCGGTCCAGTAGGAGACGAGACCGTAGGCCGCCGAGTGGGCCTTGTTGAAGGCGTAGTCGGAGAACGGCAGCAGGATGTCCCAGAGCGTCTTGACGGCGTGCTCGGAGTAGCCGCGCTCACGCATGCCGGCGGAGAAGTCGGCGAACTGCTTGTCCAGCTCGGACTTCTTCTTCTTGCCCATCGCCCGGCGCAGGATGTCCGCCTGTCCGAGGCTGTAGCCCGCGACCCGCTGGGCGATCGCCATGACCTGCTCCTGGTAGACGATCAGGCCGTAGGTCTCGTCGAGGATGTCGGCCAGCGGCTCGGCCAGCTCGGGGTGGATCGCCTCGACCGGCTCGCGGCCGGTCTTGCGCCGGGCGTACTTGTTGTGGGAGTCGGCACCCATCGGGCCGGGCCGGTAGAGCGCACCCACCGCGGAGATGTCGGCGAAGGTGTCGGGCCGCATGCTGCGCAGGAGCGCGCGCATCGGGCCACCGTCGAGCTGGAAGACGCCGAGCGTGTCGCCGCGCTGGAGCAGCTGGTAGGTCGCCGGGTCGGTGAGCGTCAGCTCCTCGAGGACCACCGTCTCGCCCCGGTTGGACTCGATGTTCGCGAGCGCGTCGTCGAGGACCGTGAGGTTTCGGAGCCCCAGGAAGTCCATCTTGATCAGCCCGAGGTTCTCGCAGGTCGGGTAGTCGAACTGCGTGATCATCGCGCCGTCGGCCGGCCGCTTGAGCAGCGGGATCACGTCGGCCAACGGCTCGCTGGACATGATCACGCCGGCAGCGTGGACACCCCACTGCCGCTTGAGCCCCTCGATGCCCATCGCGGTGTCGACGACCCGCTTCACGTCCGGGTCGGACTCGTAGAGGCCACGGAACTCGCCGCCCTCGCCGTAGCGGCCGTGCTCCCTGTCGAAGATCTCCTTGAGCGGGACGTCCTTGCCCATCACCGCGGCCGGCATCGCCTTGGTGATCCGGTCGCCCATCGCGAACGGGTAGCCGAGGATCCGGCTGGAGTCCTTGACCGCCTGCTTGGCCTTGATGGTGCCGTAGGTGACGATCATCGCGACCCGGTCGTCGCCGTACTTCTCGGTGACGTACTTGATGACCTCACCGCGCCGGCGCTCGTCGAAGTCGATGTCGAAGTCTGGCATCGAGACGCGGTCGGGGTTGAGGAACCGCTCGAAGATCAGCCCGTGGAGCAGCGGGTCGAGGTCGGTGATCCGCATGGCGTAGGCGACGATCGAGCCCGCGCCGGAGCCGCGGCCCGGCCCGACGCGGATGCCGTGGTCCTTGGCCCAGTTGATGAAGTCGGCGACCACGAGGAAGTAGCCGGCGAAGCCCATGCTGGTGATGACGCCGATCTCGAAGTCGGCCCGCTTGCGGACCTCGTCGGGGACGCCCTGCGGGTAGCGGTGTCGCAGCCCCGCCTCGACCTCCTTGACCAGCCAGGAGTCCTCGTTCTCCCCCGGCGGGCAGGGGAAGCGCGGCATGTACTTGCCGACGCTCTCGCTGAACTCCACCTCGCACCGCTCGGCGACCAGCAGGGTGTTGTCACACGCCTCGGGCAGGTCGCGCCAGACCTCCCGCATCTCGGCCGCGGACTTGAGGTAGTAGCCGTCGCCGTCGAAGGCGAACCGCTGGCCCGGCCCGTCGCCGGCCGGGATGTCCATCGTCGAGCCGGAGTTGATGCAGAGCAGGTGCTCCTGGCTGGGCGCGTCCTCGCGCATGACGTAGTGGGAGTCGTTGGTGGCCAGCAGCGGCAGCTGGAGGTCCTTGGCCAGCCGGAGCAGGCCCTCGCGCACCCTGGTCTCGATCGCGAGGCCGTGGTCCATCAGCTCGAGGAAGAAGCTGTCGCGGCCCAGGATGTCCTGGAACTCGCCCGCCGCCTGCCGTGCCGCGTCGTAGTTGCCGTGCCGCAGGTGCACCTGCACCTCCCCGGAGGGGCAGCCGGTGGTGCCGATGATCCCCGCGGCGTGCTGGGCGAGCAGCTCGCGGTCCATCCGCGGCTGCTTGAAGAAGCCGTCGCGCCAGGCGCCGGTGCTGAGCCGGAAGAGGTTGTGCATCCCCTGCGTCGACTCGCTGAGCAGCGTCATGTGGGTGTAGGCACCCTTGGCGCTGACGTCGTCGGCCCCGCCGTCGTAGAAGGTGACGCCCTTGCGCTCGTAGCGGCTGATGTTGGGGGTGAAGTAGGCCTCGATGCCGATGATCGGCTTGACCCCGGCGTCCTTGGCCTTCGTGTAGAACTCGTAGGCGCCGAACACGTTGCCGTGGTCGGTCATCGCCACCGCCGGCATCTCGAGCTCCGCGGCCCGCTGGGTCAGCTCGGTCAGCCTCGCCGCACCGTCGAGCATGGAGTACTCGGTGTGCACGTGCAGGTGGACGAACGAGTCCGTGCTCATGGTCTCCTCAGGGTCGACGGGCGGGCATGGCTGAGCAGGGTCGACGCCGTACGCCGATGATCCTGGGGGAAGGGCCTCAGCCTACGACGGGGACCGCCTTGACACTGGCAGGCACCGCCGACAGTGCCGGGTTCTCCTCACTCGACGGGAGCGGCGGCGTCGAGCGACTCGGTGATGACCTGGTGGACGATCCGGGCCAGCCGGTCCTCGCCGAGGGTGGGTGCGCGCCTGGCCAGGGTGCGGGCGATCTCGCGCTCGCGGTCCGGGTCGCGCTCGGAGGAGCCCTTGTGCGGCTGGATGGCCGCGGTGATCGCGGCGCGGCGGTTGAGCAGCGCGCCGAGCTCGGTGTCGACCTCGTCGATCAGCGAGCGGTAGAAGGCGACCGGGTCGGCGCCCGGCCAGGCCATCCGCAGATCGGGCTCGCGCTCCTCGTTGGTCCACCCGTCGGTGTGCTCGAGCTCGATCAGCCCCCGCGCCTCGTAGAAGCGTCGGGCCGGGGTGTTGGACTCGAAGACCCACAGACAGAAGCCGCTGGGACGCTGCGCCTTCACGACGTCGAGCAGGGCCGAGCCGACCCCGGTGCCCTGGGCCTCCGGGTCGACGTAGAGGTCGTCGAGCCAGGCGTCGTCGAACCGGGCGTAGCCGACGAGACCACCGGCGGACTCAGCGGCCCACACCGAGAAGACCGACAGGTCCCAGCCGCTCACCCACTCGCGGGCCTCGTGGGGCGGGTGGATGGTCCGCGGCATCGACGGGTACGCCGCGTCGCGGACCCGGATGTGCAGCTCGGCGATGGCTGGCAGGTCGGCGGAACCTGCGGGCCGCAGGGTCAGCTCAGTGGGCTCCACGGACCGCCTCCAGCGCGTGGGCGAGGTCGTCGGGGTAGTCCGACTCGTACTCGACGTACTCCCCCGTGTCGGGGTGCTCGAAGCCGAGCTTCACCGCGTGCAGCCACTGCCGGTCGAGCCCGAACCGGCGCGCCAGGGTGGGGTCGGCACCATAGGTCAGGTCGCCGACGCACGGGTGCTTGAGCGCGGCCATGTGCACGCGGATCTGGTGGGTCCGGCCGGTCTCGAGGTGGATCTCGAGCAGGCTGGCGAACCGGTGGGCCTCGAGGGTCTCGTAGTGCGTGACGCTGTGCTTGCCGTCGGGCATCACGCCGAACTTGAAGTCGTGGCGCGGGTTGCGGCCGATCGGCGCGTCGATGGTCCCTCGCAGCGGGTCGGGATGCCCCTGCACCAGCGCGTGGTACGTCTTGTCCACCGAGCGGTGCCGGAAGGCGTTCTTCAGCCGGGAGTAGGCGTACTCCGACTTGGCGATCACCATCACCCCGGAGGTCCCCACGTCGAGCCGCTGCACGATCCCCTGCCGCTCGGAGGCGCCGCTCGTCGCGATCCGGAAGCCCGCGGCGGCGAGGTGGCCGACCACGGTCGGGCCGGACCAGCCGGGGCTGGGGTGCACGGCGACCCCGACGGGCTTGTCGACCACCACGATGTCGTCGTCCTCGTGGAGGATCGTCATGCCCTCCACCGGCTCCGCCACGACGTCGACCGGCGCGTCGGGTTCCGGCAGCGACACCTCCAGCAGGCTTCCCGCCACCA
>NZ_DASUFR010000210.1:0-4657 GCF_036274455.1 Nocardioides sp.
GCGACGGTTGTTCTTCTTGTCGTCGTACCAGCGGTCCGCCTCCTCGACGTTGTCCGCGGTCTCGGCCTTGAAGAACTCTGGGATGTAGTCGAACATGAACCGCTTGCCCTCGGAGTTCTTCAGGATGCCGCCGTCGCCGCGGACCGACTCCGTGACCAGCAGCCCCTTCACCGAGGGCGGCCAGACCATCCCCGTGGGGTGGAACTGGACGAACTCCATGTTGATCAGCGAGGCGCCCGCGCGCAGCGCGAGCGCGTGGCCGTCGCCGGTGTACTCCCAGGAGTTCGAGGTGACCTTGAACGACTTCCCGATCCCGCCGGTGGCCAGGACGACGGACGGGGCCTCGAACGCGATGAACGTCCCGGTCTCGCGCCAGTAGCCGAAGGCGCCCGAGATCGCGCCGTCCGGCCCCTTGAGCAGGTCGGTGACGGTGCACTCCATGAAGCAGTCGATGCCGAGCGCGACGGCGCGCTGCTGGAGGGTGCGGATCATCTCCAGGCCGGTGCGGTCGCCGACGTGGGCGAGCCGGGCGTAGCGGTGCCCGCCGAAGTCGCGCTGGGAGATCAGCCCGTCCTCGGTGCGGTCGAACAGCGCGCCCCAGTCCTCGAGCTCCTGGACCCGCTCCGGGGCCTCCTGGGCGTGCAGCTGGGCCATCCGCCAGTTGTTCAGCATCTTCCCGCCACGCATGGTGTCGCGGAAGTGCACCTGCCAGTTGTCCTCCGGCCAGCGGTTGCCCATGGCCGCGGCGATGCCGCCCTCGGCCATGACGGTGTGCGCCTTGCCGAGCAGGGACTTGCAGACGATCGCGGTCCGGGCGCCGGCGTCGTGCGCGGCGATCGCGGCCCGGAGGCCGGACCCGCCGGCGCCGATCACGACCACGTCGTAGGTGTGCTTCTCGATGCTCGTCTCGGTCATCTCAGCGACCTCCTCAGAAGAACCGCGGGTCGTCGAACACGTTGGCCGCCAGCATCCAGATGTAGGCGTCGACGAGGGCCACGGAGAACAGGGAGTACCACGCGTACTGGGCGTGCTGCGCGTTCAGCTTCGACACCCAGGTCCACAGCCTGTAGCGGACCGGGTGCTTGCTGAAGTGGCGCAGCCGGCCACCGGTGATGTGGCGGCAGGAGTGGCAGCCGAACGTGTAGAGGCCGAGCAGGACGACGTTGACCACCATCAGCACCGTGCCGAGACCCATGTGGCCCCAGTCGCCGTTCTCGTCGCGGAAGGCCAGGACGGCGTCGTAGGTGAGGACCGCCCAGACGAGGACCGCGGCGTACCAGAACCAGCGGTGGATGTTCTGCACGATCAGTGGGAACCGGGTCTCGCCGGTGTAGCCGCGGTGCGGCTCGGCCACCGCACAGGCCGGCGGGGAGAGCCAGAACGACCGGTAGTAGGCCTTGCGGTAGTAGTAGCAGGTCAGCCGGAAGCCGAGCGGGAAGATCAGGATGATCAGCGCCGCGGACAGCGGCCACCAGTCGAAGGGCTGGCCGAAGTCGGACGAGCCCTCGACGCAGTCGCCCAGGCACGGACTGTAGAACGGCGAGAGGTAGGGCGCCGAGTAGTAGTGGCTCCCCATGAACGCGCGGATCGTGGCGTAGACGACGAAGGCCATGAAGACCGTGAACGTCGCCGCCGGGTAGAGCCACCAGCGGTCCTGACGGAGCGTCCGCGCCTCGATCCGAGCGCGCGTCGGCGACCCGACCCCCGCTGCCATCGTGTCGCTGGACGCCACTGCCGACTCACGAGCGTCCGTCGACGCCATTGCCACCTCCGCTGCTGGACCTGCGCCATGCCAACGCGCAACCTGCACATTGCCACGCCGATGTATAACCGGTTGCACCCGGGTCCCCCGCACGAAGGCGGCAAATGTCACACACCCTCGGACGGGGGAGCTTGCGCACGGGCCGCGATAGCCTCGTCCGGTGGCGACCACGCGTCCGAGTCCGGGTCAGACGACGGGCCTCGTGACCGGGGCCAGATCGACCCGGTCGACCATCGCGCTGAAGATGCTCATGGCGGTGACCGGCATCATCTTCATCCTGTTCGTGCTCGTGCACATGTACGGCAACCTCAAGGCCTTCAGCGGCCACGACGCCTACAACGAGTACGCCGACCACATCCGCACGATCGGCGAGCCGATGCTCCCCCACGCCGGGCTGCTGTGGGTGATCCGCGCCGTTCTGATCGTCTCGCTGGCCATCCACGTCACGTGCGCGCTGGTGCTCTGGCGGCGCAAGCAGCGTGCCCGCACCACGAAGTACGTCATGAAGAAGAACAACAGCTCGACGTTCTCCTCGCACTGGATGCGCTGGGGCGGCATCGCCCTGCTCCTCTTCGTCGTCTGGCACCTGATCAACTTCACGATCGGCAAGGTCAACGTCTCGGGTGGCCCGACCGACGACCCCTACGACCTGCTGGTCGACTCCTTCAGCACCTGGTGGCTGACGGTCATCTACCTGCTCGCGATGGGCGCCCTGGCCATGCACCTGCGGCACGGCACCTGGAGCGCCGCGCAGACCCTCGGCCTCACCAACAACGCCAGGGCCCGCCGCAACGCCAACGTGCTCGGCTACATCGTCGCCACCGTCATCGCCGGCGGCTTCTCACTGGTCCCGGTCTTCGTCCTCGCCGGAGTCATCTCATGACCACGCCGCACGGCACCCCCGACGACAAGCCGGACATGCCGGACACGACCCTGTCCTTCGACTCCTCCCGCACCCGCGAGCCGGGGGGGGAGCGCTACGACGACGCGGCCGGCTACTACGTCGACGGCGACCCGGTCCGCGACACCAAGGCGCCGGGTGGCCCCCTCGAGGACCGGTGGGGGACCCGGAAGTTCGAGGCCAGGATCGCCAACCCCGCCAACCGGCGCCGGCTCTCGATCATCGTGGTCGGCACCGGACTGGCCGGCGCCTCGGCGGCCGCGACCCTGGGCGAGGCCGGCTACGTCGTGAAGTCGTTCTGCTACCAGGACAGCCCCCGACGGGCCCACTCGATCGCCGCTCAGGGCGGCATCAACGCGGCCAAGAACTACAAGGGCGACGGCGACTCGGTCTACCGGCTCTTCTACGACACGATCAAGGGCGGCGACTACCGCTCACGGGAGTCGAACGTCTACCGGCTGGCAGAGGTCAGCGTGAACATCATCGACCAGTGCGTGGCGCAGGGCGTGCCGTTCGCCCGGGAGTACGGCGGGCTCCTCGACAACCGTTCCTTCGGCGGCGTACAGGTCTCACGGACGTTCTACGCCCGCGGCCAGACCGGGCAGCAGCTGCTGATCGGCGCCTACCAGGCGCTGGAGCGGCAGGTCGCCGCCGGGACCGTCCGCTGCTACACCCGCCACGAGATGCTCGAGCTGATCGTGGTCGACGGCCGGGCTCGCGGGATCATCGTGCGTGACCTGGTGACCGGCGAGATCGAGACCTACTTCGCCGACGTGGTGGTGCTGGCCACCGGTGGCTACGGCAACGTCTTCTTCCTGTCCACCAACGCGATGGGCAGCAACGTGACCGCCACCTGGCGGGCGCACCGCAAGGGCGCGCTGATGGCCAACCCGTGCTTCACCCAGATCCACCCGACCTGCATCCCGGTCACCGGCGCCCACCAGTCGAAGCTGACCCTGATGTCGGAGTCGCTGCGCAACGACGGCCGGATCTGGGTGCCCAAGAAGACGTCGGACTGCGACAAGGACCCGCGGCAGATCCCCGAGGAGGACCGCGACTACTACCTCGAGCGGATCTACCCGTCGTTCGGCAACCTGGTCCCCCGCGACATCGCCTCCCGCGCGGCCAAGAACGTCTGCGACGAGGGCCGCGGCGTCGGCCCCGAGGTGGAGGGCGTACGCCGCGGGGTCTACCTCGACTTCGCCGACGCCATGGACCGGCTGGGCCGCGAGTCGATCGAGTCCAAGTACGGCAACCTGTTCGACATGTACGCCCGGATCACGGGCGAGGACCCCTACACGGTGCCGATGCGGATCTACCCGGCCGTGCACTACGTCATGGGCGGGCTGTGGGTGGACTACGACCTGCAGGCCACGATCCCCGGCCTGTTCGTGACCGGCGAGGCGAACTTCTCCGACCACGGCGCCAACCGGCTCGGCGCCTCCGCGCTCATGCAGGGGCTCGCCGACGGTTACTTCGTGCTACCGAACACGATCCGCGACTACCTCGCCGACGGCCCCTTCGACCGGGTGCCCGAGGACCATCCGGCCGTGGTCGAGGCGCAGGAGTCGGTGCGGTCGAGGATCGAGGCGTTCCTCACCACGAGCGGCACCCGCAGCGTCGACTCCTACCACCGCGAGCTCGGCAACATCATGTGGGAGTTCTGCGGCATGGAGCGCACCGAGGACGGCCTGAAGAAGGCGATCGACCTCATCCGCACCCTGCGCGACGACTTCTGGCGCAACGTCAAGGTGCTCGGCACGGCCGACAGCCTCAACCAGTCGCTGGAGAAGGCCGGCCGCGTCGCCGACTTCCTCGAGCTCGGCGAGCTGATGTGCATCGACGCCCTCAACCGCCGCGAGTCGTGCGGCGGCCACTTCCGCGCCGAGTCGCAGACCGAGGACGGCGAGGCGCTGCGTCGCGACGAGCAGTACGCCTATGTCGCCGCCTGGGAGTGGCCGGGAGAGGACGGCCACGAGATGCGCAAGCCGATC
>NZ_DASUFR010000211.1:0-10151 GCF_036274455.1 Nocardioides sp.
GTTCTCCCGCCCGGTGTCGCCACCGTCCTGGGGGTGCTCCGCTCCAGCGCGGTCGTCGTCGACGAGAACGACCAGGTGCTCAAGGCCTCGGCGCCGACGTACGCCCTCGGCCTGGTCAGCGGGAGCTCGCTGACCAGCGACGACCTCGCGGACCTGGTCCGGCAGGTACGCCGTGACGGCCAGATCCGCGAGACCGAGCTGACCCTGCGCCGGCCGGCAGGGCCACCGCTGCACGTCACCGCCCGCATCGCCCCGCTGAACAGCCGGCTCGTGCTCGCGCTGCTCGAGGACCGCACCCGCGAGCGCCGCATCGAGTCGATCCGGCGCGACTTCGTCGCCAACGTGTCCCACGAGCTGAAGACGCCGGTCGGCGCGCTCAACCTCCTCGCCGAGGCCGTCCAGGAGGCGGCCGACGACCCGGAGGCGGTGACCCGGTTCGCCGGGCGGATGCAGACCGAGAGCGCACGGCTGACCCGCCTGGTGCAGCAGATCATCGAGCTGTCCCGGCTCCAGGGCGACGACCCGCTCGACGTCCCGAAGCCAGTCCAGGTCGACGACGTCGTGGCGCGCGCCCTCGACCAGAGCTCGATCGATGCCGCCTCGCGCGGGATCGACCTGGTGCAGGACGGCGAGCGGGGCCTCGAGGTGCTCGGGAGCACCGACGAGATCGCCCTGGCCCTGAGCAACCTGGTCTCCAACGCCGTCGCCTACTCCCCCGACAACAGCCGGGTCGTCGTCGCGGCCAGGCCGGACGACCTGCGCGTCGACATCGCCGTGACCGACCAGGGCATCGGCATCCCCGCCGACGAGATCGACCGGATCTTCGAGCGGTTCTACCGGGTCGACCCGGCCCGGCACCGGTCGACCGGCGGCACCGGCCTGGGCCTCTCGATCGTCAAGCACGTCGCCGCCTCGCACGGCGGCGACGTGTCCGTGTGGTCGGTCGAGGGCCAGGGGTCGACGTTCACCCTGTCGCTGCCCCGCCGTACGACGTCCGACCCGGCACCTTCTGACACCAGCACC
Organism: Nocardioides sp.; assembly: GCF_036274455.1. GTDB lineage: Bacteria > Actinomycetota > Actinomycetes > Propionibacteriales > Nocardioidaceae > Nocardioides. The sequence continues at coordinate 1,024 of NZ_DASUFR010000211.1, forward strand.
ACCTACCTGGAGGCAAACCCGTGACCCGAGTGCTCGTCGTCGAGGACGAGGAGTCCTACAGCGATGCGTTGGCCTACATGCTCCGCAAGGAAGGGTTCGAGGTCTCGATGGCCGCCACCGGGCCCGACGCGATCGCGGAGTTCGAGAAGGCCGGCGCCGACATCGTGCTGCTCGACCTGATGCTCCCCGGCATGCCCGGCACCGAGGTCTGCAGGCGGATCCGGCAGACCTCCAACGTGCCGGTGATCATGGTCAGCGCGAAGGACTCCGAGGTCGACAAGGTGGTCGGCCTCGAGCTGGGCGCCGACGACTACGTCACCAAGCCCTACGCCCCGCGCGAGCTGGTGGCCCGGATCCGCGCCGTGCTGCGCCGCGGCCAGGAGGTCGAGCTCGCCCCTGCGACGCTCGAGGCCGGCCCGGTGCGCATGGACGTCGAGCGGCACACCGTCACGGTGAACGGCGAGGACACCAAGCTGCCGCTCAAGGAGTTCGAGCTGCTCGAGATGTTCCTGCGCAACCCGGGCCGGGTGCTGACCCGCGGCCAGCTGATCGACCGGGTCTGGGGCTCGGACTACGTCGGCGACACCAAGACCCTCGACGTGCACGTCAAGAGGCTGCGGGCCAAGCTCGAGCCGGACCCGAGCGAGCCGAAGTACCTCGTGACCGTGCGCGGCCTGGGCTACAAGCTGGACCTCTGACCCGGGCCGCCCGCCGCTTGTAACTCTGTGTTACGACCACTATGACGGTGGTAGAACACCGACCTAGTGGTCGTAACACAGAGTTACATGCTCAGTCCGGGTCGGGCAGCACCAGGATGCGCTCCAGCCGCTTGGTGCGCTCGACGATGTCGTCGAGGAGGGCGCGCGGGTCGGCGTCCTTCACGTCGTGGTAGCTCGGCTCCAGCAGCGTGAGGGCGCCGATGGCGGCGCCGGCGTACATCCGGACGTCGTCGTCGACCTCCCGCCCGAGCCGCCGGCCGATCCCATCGGCGAGCAGCTCCATCGGCCGCATCATCTCGGCCAGCAAGCCGCGGCGGAGCTCGGGCACCTCGCGGATCAGGCGGTTGCGCAGGTGCTCGAGCTCGAAGTCCTCCTCGGGCAGCGACGCGATCCCGGTGCGTACGGCGTAGGTGAGAGCCTCGGTGAGCGACAGCTCCGGCGGCGCCTCCACGAACCTCTCGATCGTCGTCTCGTCGACGAAGTCGGAGAGGACCACGTCCTCCTTGGTCGGGAAGTAGCGGAAGAACGTGCTCGGCGAGACCTCGGCCGCGGCGGCGATGGCCTCGACCGACGTGGCGGCGTACCCGTTGCGCTGGAACAGCTTGAGCGCCTCGCGCTGGATGGTCGCGCGGGTCCGCGCCTTCTTGCGCTCACGCAGCCCGGGCGAGGTCGACACGCTCCGATTCTGCCTCGTGCGGCTTCCGGGGCAGCTTCACCGCGGCGATCGCGGCGCCGAGGATCGCGACCCCGACGGAGATCCACAGAGCGAGGTCCATGCCCTCGACGAAGTGCTCCGGGCTGTCACCGACGCCCGAGTAGCGAGCGTTGAGCGCCGCGCCGAGCACCGCGACGCCGAGCACGCTGCCGACCTGACGCAGGGTCTGCACCAGCGCCGAGCCGACGCCGGCGCGGGTCCGGGGCAGGCTGACCAGCGCTGCCGTCTGCGCCGCGAAGAGCGCGGCACCGAAGCCGAGCCCGACCACGGCCGTCCAGACCGAGGCCCTGCCGAAGCCGTCGTCCAGCCCGGTGGTCGCGCCGTAGGCCATGCCGGCCGCGACCAGCAGTGACCCGACCGCCGCGAGCGGCGCGGCGGGGACCCGGCTCCCGAACCGGTTCGACAGCTGCATCGCGACGAGCATCCCGATGACCATCGGGAGCGTGCGCAGCCCGGTGCCCAGGGCGTCGGCACCGAGCACCAGCCGGTAGTACTGCGGGAGGGTGAAGAAGACGCCGAACAGCGACATGCTGGCGACCGTGGCCGTGATCGAGCCCCACCGGAACGCCGGGAGCGCCCACACCGCGTAGTCGAAGACCGGGATCGCACCGGTGAGCCGCCGCTCCCAGACGAGGAACGCCGCGAGCAGGAGCAGGCTCCCCGCCAGGCAGCCCAGGATCACCGGGTCGGTCCAGCCGCGGTTCGGGCCCTCGATCACCCCGTAGGTCAGCGCGACCAGCCCGGTCGCCGCGAGGACCACGCCGGGCCCGTCGAAGCCGCGGCTCTCCTGCTCCACCCGTCCCGAGGGCAGGAACCTCGCCACCGCGACCAGCGCGAGGGCGATCACCGGGACGTTGACGACGAAGACCGACCCCCACCAGAACGACTGGAGCAGCGCCCCTCCGACGATCGGGCCGAGCGGCAGTCCGACCATCGTGGACAGGCTCATCACCAGGACCGCCTTGGGCCGCTCGTGCGGCTCGAACATGACGACCACCGCCGACATGGCCAGCGGGATCAGGGTCGCGGCGCCGAGCCCCAGCACGCACCGGGCTGCGATCAGGGAGGCGGGGCTGTCCGCGTAGGCGCACCACAGGGAGCCGGCGGCGAAGATGAGCAGCGCCCCGATCGTGAGCCCCTTGCGGCCCATCCGGTCACCGAGCATCCCGGCAGGGAGGAGGACGGCGGCCAGGACCAGGAGATAGGAGTCGGCGAACCACTGCAGTTGCGAGGTCGAGGCGTGCAGGTCGGTGGCGATGTCGGGCAGCGCCACGTTGAGGACGGTCATGTCGAGACCGACCACGAGAAGGGACAGGGCGGTCGCCCCCAGCGCCCACCAGCGCCCGGAGGGCTCGGTCATGACAGTCACTCCAATCTGGTGGTTACTCTATTTTGATAGTAACTGTCAGATTGTACGGCGTCCAACCTCAGCCCAGGAGGGGCCGCCACTCGTCCCCCAGCACGGCCCGCTCCCGCGTCGTCAGCGGACTCCGGCCCGTGCCCTTGAGCACGGCCTCGACGTCGTCCCAGCGGTCGGGCAGCGGAGCGCCGTTGAGCCCCTCGAGCACCCGACGCGCCTCGGCCAGCGCCGCCACCGGCGGCCGCGGCGCGCCGGCGAGGTCGACGGTCAGGTCGAGCAGGTGCGTGGTCGCCTCGACCACCAAGGTCGAGGCGAGATCGGCCACGGTGATCACGTGGCCCTGGGTCCGGACCCGCGACGCCGGGTCGGCCGCGGCCACCGCGCGGCCGGCCGCGTCGACCGTGGTGGCGAAGTGGTCGACGAGGACCGCGCCCGAGGGGTACGCCGAGGCGGCCACCCGGACGAACTCGGCATGCGGCTGGTTCCACTCCGAGTCCGGGAAGAACGGCCGCCAGTAGGTCACCGAGTCGACGTCGGGCTCCTTCCCGGGCACCGCCGGCGACGCCAGGGCGACCAGCGTCCGCTGGGCGTCGAGCAGCTGGTGGAACAGCAGCTCACGAACCGTCCAGTCGGTCCTGGTCGGACGGTGGAAGTCGGCCTCGGGCCGCCCTCGGACGGCGTCCGCCTCGGCGGCGTAGAGCTGGATCAGGAGGCCGGGCAGCCTGTCGGTCACGGTCCCATCCTGCGGGCACCCGACGACGGCCGGAAACGGTCGCCAGGAACGGTGGCCGGAGACCGTGGCCGGAAGTCGTGCTCAGAGGTCCGATATCCGCGTGTGCTCTGTCGGTGCCCGTACCTAGGCTTGGACCCGTGACCGCGACCACTCCAGCCGAGGAGGCGATCGAGCCCGACGCATCCTCCGTGCCGGCCTGGCTGCCCCTCGCAGCCGTCGGTGTGACCCTGCTGCTGTGGGCGTCCGCGTTCGTGGCCATCCGCCACCTCGCGGGCACGTTCTCCCCCGGCTCGCTCTCGCTCGGTCGGCTCGTGGTCGGCGCGATCTGCCTGGGCGTCGTCGCGGTGGGCCGCGGTCTGCCGAGGCCCACCGGGCGCCAGTGGTTCTCGATCATCGCCATCGGCGTGCTCTGGTTCGGGGTCTACAACGTCGCGCTCAACGCCGGCGAGCAGCACGTCGACGCCGGCACGGCGGTGATGCTGATCCAGGTCTCCCCGGTGCTGGTGGCGCTGCTGGCCGCGACGTTCCTCCACGAGAGGTTCACGCTCTACCTCGGGCTCGGGCTGGCGCTCGCCTTCGCCGGCGTCGGGCTGATCGCCACCGCCTCCGGCGACTCCAGCGGTGACCGCAGCGTGCTCGGCGTCGTGCTGTGCCTGGTCGCCGCGGTCGCCTACTCGATCAGCCTGGTGCTCCAGAAGCCGCTTGTGGCCCGGCTGCCCGCCATCCACGTGACCTGGCTGGCCTGCACCATCGGTGCGATCGTGTGCCTGCCGTTCGCCGGCCGCCTGGTCGACGACACCCGGGACGCCTCGGCCTCCGACGTCTGGTGGGTGGTCTACCTCGGTGTCTTCCCGACCGCGATCGCGTTCACGACCTTCGCCTACGCGCTGCGCCACATGTCGGCCAGCAACCTCGGCGTGACCACCTACCTCGTCCCGCCGATCACGATCGTGATGGGCTGGCTGTTCCTCGACGAGACGCCGCCCACGATGGCCTACGTCGGTGGTGTCCTCGCGCTGGTCGGCGTCGCCGTGGCCCGGCGCAAGCCCCGCACCCTCGCGAAGGAGACGCCCGCGCCGGTCTCCTGACAAGATCCGCTGCGTGGACATCGTCGCGGACGTGGTCGTCGGCCTGGTCGCGGCGCTGCACGTCTACTTCCTGGTGCTCGAGATGTTCCTCTGGGACACCCCGACCGGGCACCGCACCTTCGGGCTCGAGCCCGCCTTCGCCGCGGAGAGCAGGACCCTCGCCGCCAACCAGGGGCTCTACAACGGCTTCCTGGCGGCAGGACTGGTGTGGGGGCTGGTGTCCGACCGCGACGAGGTCAAGCTGTTCTTCCTCGCCTGCGTCATCGTGGCCGGGGCGTACGGCGCGGTGACCGTGAGCCGCCGGATCCTGCTGGTGCAGGCGCTGCCCGCGCTGGTCGGGTTCGTCCTAGTCCTCGTCTCCTGAGCCTGCCTCCAGCCAGCCTCGGAAGGCCTCGAGGTTGCGGGTCGACTCACCGCGCAGGTTGCGCCACTCCCACTCCTTGCGGATGGAGGAGGCGAAGCCGAGCTCCAGGATCGGGTTGAACGACTCGTCGGCGGTGGTGAGCACCGCACCGAGCAGCCGGTCGAGCTCGTCGTCGTCCTCGAGCACCGACAGCGGCAGCCGGCAGTCGAGGTAGATGTCACCGAGCCGGTCGATCGCGAAGGCGATGCCGTACAGCTTGAGGTTGCGCTGCAGCAGCCATGCATAGACGCGCTCGTGGTTCTCGTCCGGTCGGCGGCAGACGAAGGCGTGTACGCCGAGCGCGTGCTTCCCGACGTCGAGCCGGACGGGGGTCTGCAGCTTCTTCTCGCCGGGCAGCGCGAAGGAGAACTGTCCGGGCTGCGGCTCGTCGTAGTCGATGCCGTTCGCCTCGAGGTAGGCCCGCAGCCGCTCCGCGCCGTCCGTCACACCACCGTTGTAGCAAGCGAGGCCCGGGCGCGGTCGTAGACCTCGAGGGTGGCCTCGGCGGTGGCGTCCCACGAGAACAGCGCGGCCTGCCGGCGGGCGCCGGCCTCGAGCCGGCCGCGCAGCGCGTCGTCGGCGAGGACCCGGTGCAGCGCGTCGGCCCAGTCCTCGGTGCGGTGGGTCGGGACGAGCAGGCCGCTGTGCCCGTCGCGGACGGCCGTGGTCAGGCCGCCGACGGCCGCGGCCACGACCGGGGTGCCGGTCGCCTCGGCCTCCACGGCGACCAGCCCGAAGGACTCGTTGTAGGACGGCACCGCGACCAGCGTCGCGGCGGCGTACCACTGGACCAGCTCGGCCTGGGAGACCGGCGGCACGAAGCGGACAACGTCGGTGAGGCCGAGCTCGGCCGCGAGGTCGGCGAGGGCCTGCGGCTTGTCCAGGCCCGACCCGGAGGGGCCCCCGACGATCGGCACGACGGTCCGGGAGCGGCGGCCGGGCTCGCGCGCGAGCAGTGCGGCCACCGCGCGGAGCAGGACGTCCGGGGCCTTCAGCGGCTGGATCCGGCCGGCGAAGAGGAGTACGTCGGCGTCCACCGGCAGCCCGAGCGCCGCCCGGGCCGCGGCTTCCGGGACCGGGCGGAACACGTCGAGGTCGACGCCGGGGTGTACGACATCGACCCGGCCGGGGTCGGCGTCGTAGAGCTCGATGAGCTGCTTGGCCTCGGTGTCGGTGCTGGCGATCAGCCGGTCGGCGGCCTCGACCACCTGCTCCTCGCCGATCACCCGCGCCGCGGGCTCGGGGGTGTCACCGTCGGCCATCGCGTCGTTCTTGACCTTGGCCATCGTGTGCATGGAGTGCACGAGGGGGACGCCCCAGCGGTCGCGCGCCAGCGCGCCGACCTGCCCCGAGAGCCAGTAGTGGCTGTGCACGAGGTCGTAGTGGCCGACGGGCTGGGCCGCCTCGGTCCGCAGCACCTCGCGGGCGAAGACGCAGAGCTGGGCGGGCAGCTCCTGCTTGGTCAGCCCCTCGAACGGGCCGGCGTGGATGTGCCTGACCGTGACGCCGTCCCCGGCCTCGACGATGGGATCGAGGACCGAGCTGGTCGAGCGGGTGAAGATGTCGACGGCGACGCCGCGCCGGGCCAGCCGCTTGGCCAGCTCGATGACGTAGACGTTCATCCCACCCGCGTCGCCGGTCCCCGGCTGGTCGAGGGGCGAGGTGTGCAGGCTGATCATCGCCAACCGCTCGAGCGGATCCACGCACTACCTCCTGGAGACCGAGTGCCGGTGGGGGCGTACTGCCCCAGGACCTGAACCAGCCGGTGCCCCAGGTCATTCCCGGCCGCGGTGGGCGGGAGCTCTGCGTCAGGCGGCGTGCGAGCCCCGGGACCGGTGCGCCGAACGTGCTTCGCCGTCGTCCTCGTGGCCGCGGCGGGCCAGGATGCCGGCCACGCAGTAGACGACCATCAGCGCCCCGAGGACGCCGTCGACCGCGCGGTCGGAGTACTGGTTGTGGAGGAAGGAGGTCACCGCCCAGGCCAGCGCCACGAGGCAGAGCGCCACCACCACGCGCAGCGCGACGAGCCCGGTCACCAGGCCGGCGCCGATGCCGAGCAGGGCGATGACCAGCAGCACCAGCCCGCCGTAGTGCAGCGCGTCGATCACGGAGGCAGGGCCGTCGCCGTTGTCGAGCAGGGCCTGCGCGATCCAGCACAGGCCCCCCGCGACCCCGGCGAGCCGGACGAGGGTGGTCGCTGTCACGACCGAAGAGTCTGCCACCACAATGTCGGCCATGACCGAGAGTCCCCCGAGCCCGTCCCACCAGAGCCGGACCGCGGTGGTGACCGGGGCGAGCAGCGGCATCGGCGCGGCAACGGCCCGGATGCTCGCCGGAGCGGGCTTCCACGTGTTCTGCGCGGCTCGCCGAGCGGACCGCGTCGCGGAGCTCGCCGACGCGATCGATGGGACGCCCGTCACCTGCGACGTCACCGACGCGGGGTCGGTCGCCGTACTGGCCGACGCAGTCGGGCCGAGCCTGAACCTGCTGGTCAACAACGCCGGCGGCGCGTTCGGCGCCGACCCGGTCGGCCAGGCCGACCCCGACGACTGGCGCCGGATGTACGACGTCAACGTGATCGGGCTCCAGCAGGTGACCCGGGCCCTGCTGCCCGCCCTGATCGCGAGCGGCGACGGCATGATCCTCAACGTCGGGTCGACCGCCGGCCGGATCGCCTACGAGGGCGGCGCCGGCTACACCGCGGCCAAGCACGGCACCAAGGTCGTGACCGAGACCCTCCGGCTCGAGCTCTGGGACCAGCCGGTGCGGGTCTGCGAGATCGCGCCGGGGATGGTGAAGACCGACGAGTTCGCGCTGGTCAGGTTCGCCGGCGACCAGGAGAAGGCCGAGGCGGTCTACCGCGGCGTACCCGATCCCCTCACCGCCGACGACATCGCCGATGCGATCACCTGGATGGCCACCCGGCCCGCCCACGTCAACGTCGACGAGCTGGTCATCCGGCCCCGGCGACAGGCGGCGCAGCACAAGGTGCACCGCGAGCCCTCGTCGGAGTGAGTGCACTCCGAGCCGGCGTGGAAGAGTGAGCCCATGGCCTCGCACAGCGACATGAAGACCATCGGCCTGGTCGGCGGGATGAGCTGGGAGAGCAGCGCGGTCTACTACCGGGACCTCAACCTCGGCGTGCGCAAGCGGCTCGGTGGGCTCGCCTCGCCCAAGCTGGTGATGAGCACCGTCGACTTCGCCGAGCTGACCGAGCTCGAGGACGCCGAGCGCTGGGACCAGATCGGGGCGCTGCTGGCCGATGCCGGCCGCAGCGTCGAGCGGGGCGGTGCGGACTTCCTGCTGCTGTGCACGACGACGTTCCACAAGGTCGCCGACCAGGTCGCCGCCGCGGTGGACATCCCGCTGCTCCACCTGGCCGACGTGGTGGCCGACGCGTGCATCGCCGCCGGCGTGAAGAGGCTCGCCTTCATCGGCACCACCGTGGCGATGTCCGACGGCTTCTTCACCGACCGGATGGCCGGCCACGGCCTCGAGGTGCTCGTGCCACCGGCCTCGGAGCACGACTGGCTCAACACCGCGATCTATGAGGAGCTCGTGCACGGCGCCGTCCTCGACCGCACCCGCAGCAGGGTGGTGCAGCTGATCCACCAGCTCTGGGACGCCGGCGCCGAGGGTGTCCTGCTCGGCTGCACCGAGCTCGAGCTCCTCATCCACCAGGCCGACGTCGACCTCCCGGTCTTCCCGTGCACGACCCTGCACGTGGAAGCGGCCCTGGACCGCGCGCTGGGGTAGTCCGTGACGAAATGGCTGTGGAGAACGGTGTTCGGCCAGCCATTACGTCACGGAGTATCGCGGCGGGCCGGGGTCAGCCGCCCAGCACCAGCTCGGCGACGCGACGGAGGTCGTCAGTGAGGTGCTGCTCGGGGACGGTGGCGTAGTCGCCGCAGAGGTCGAAGTCGTAGATGTACATGTCCGGCTTGGGGATGCCGCCGGGGACCTCGCGCAGGTCGATCCGGTCCACCAGCTGCTGCAGCTCGCTCGCCCGGGCGTCGGCGGTGTCGAGGTCGACCGAGCCGTCGGCGGTCAGCCCGGCGAAGCCACCGGAACGCCGCACGCTGACGGTCCGGGTCGGCGCACCCGTCGCAG
>NZ_DASUFR010000212.1:0-20702 GCF_036274455.1 Nocardioides sp.
GACCCGAAGAACCGCGAGGCGCTACGGGGCAAGTACGTCGTGATCACCGGCGCGTCGTCCGGGATCGGCAAGGTGACCGCGCTCAAGGTCGCGCAGTGCGGCGGAATCCCGGTGCTGGTCGCACGCGGCAGGGACAAGCTCGAGGAGACCCGGGCCACGATCGAGCGGCGCGGAGGCCGAGCCCTCGTCTTCCCCTGCGACCTCTCCGACCTCGACGCCATCGACACGCTGTGCAAGGAGATCACCGCGCAGGTGCCCTCGATCGACTTCGTGGTCAACAACGCCGGCCGGTCGATCCGGCGCTCGCTCAAGCTGTCGCACGACCGGTTCCACGACTTCGAGCGCACCATGCAGCTCAACTACTTCGGCGCCATCCGCCTGGTCATGGGGCTGCTCCCGGCGATGCGCAAGCAGAAGCGCGGCCACATCGTGAACATCAGCTCGATCGGCGTCCAGACCAACCCGCCGCGGTTCTCCGCCTACGTCGCCTCGAAGGCAGCGCTCGACTCGTGGTCCAACGTCGTCGCCTCGGAGCTGGTCGGCGACGGGATCACCTTCACCGGCATCCACATGCCGCTGGTGCGAACGCCGATGATCGCCCCGACCAAGATCTACGACAAGTTCCCGACCATCTCGCCGGCGCAGGCTGCCGACCTCGTCATCAAGGCAATGGTCGAGCGGCCGCACGAGATCAACACCGCGCTCGGCAACCTCGGCGCCATCGCCCACACCGTCGCCCCGAAGCTCGCCTTCCGGGTGCTCAACCTCGCCTACCACGTCTTCCCCGACTCGGCCGCCGCCAAGGGCGAGCAGGTCTCCAGCGGCACCCGCGAGTCGGAGCAGATCATGCTGGCCAGGGTCTTCAAGGGCGTGCACTGGTGAGCTGAGTCTCGTCCCCGGCTACGTCCAGCTTCGCGGGCCGTCCGACCCGGCGGCGTAGGTGTCCATCGGCACCTCGTCCGCGTGCCAGGCGTCGAGGACCGGCTCGATGATCCGCCAGCACTCCTCGGCGTTGTCGCCGCGCACCGCGAGCAGCGGGTCGCCGTCCAGCAGCCCGGCCAGCACCTCGCCGTACGCCGGCAGGTCGCCGTCGGGCAGCTCGGCCGCAGGCACAGCGGAGTCCAGCTCGAACGGGTCGCCCGGGCCGCTGACGTCGAGGTGCAGGGCCAGCCGGGCCGGCTTGAAGCCGATGGTGATGCGGTCCCGGGTGTTGTGGCCCCGCAGCCCGTCCGGGAGGTGCGGCGTGCTCCGCAACGTGACCACGGCCTCCTTGCGGGCCCGTCCGAGCGCCTTCCCCGAGCGCAGGGTCACCGGCACGCCGGCCCAGCGCCACGAGTCGACCTCCAGCGTGAGCTCGGCCAGGGTCTCGGTCCGTCGCCTCGGGTCGACGTCCGGCTCGCGGGTGTACGCCGGGAGCTTTCGTCCGCCCAGGGTGCCCGAGGTGTACCGCGCCCGGCGACCCGCGGTGCGCGGGCTGCCCTTGAGCCTCGTCGCGCGCAGCACCTCCGCCTTCGCGGACCGGAGCTCGCGCTCGTCGACCCGGGTGATCGGGTCGATCATCAGCAGCGCCATCACCTGCAGGAGGTGGCTCTGCACCATGTCGACGAGGGCACCGGCCTTGTCGTAGTAGCCGGCCCGGCCCTCGAGCCCCAGCGCCTCGTCGTAGACGACCTCGATCGACTCGACGTGCTGGTTGTTCCACACCGGCTCCAGGAGCCGGTTGGCGAACCGGACGCCCACGATGTTGAGCACGTCGCTGCGGCCGAGGAAGTGGTCGATCCGGAAGACCTGCTGCTCCGGCACCAGGGTCCCGACCAGCTCGTTGAGCGCTCGGGCCTCCTCCAGCCCCGTGCCGAACGGCTTCTCCATCGCCAGCACGGTCCCCTCCGGGAGGTCGATCAGTCGGAGTGCCTGGCAGACCCGCGCCGTCACCGACGGCGGCAGCGCGAAGTAGATCGCCGGGGTCCCCTCGCACTCCTCGAGCAAGCCCCGGAGCTCCTCGACCGACGTGACGTCGCAGGTGCGGTAGCGGCTCTTCTTCGCCGTCTCCGTCACGCGCCTACCGTGCCCGCCCTCGGCGAAGGCTTCGGCGACCCGGTCGCGCCAGGCACGCTCGCCGAGCTGGCCCAGCCCGGCGCCGAGGACGAGCAGGGTGCGGCGCGGCGCCCAGTCGCTCGCCAGCAGGGCCGCCAGGCCGGGCAACAGAAGCCGCCTGGTCAGGTCACCGTCCGCGCCCAGCACCAGCAGGCTGTCGATCTTCGTCGGCACGGCCTACCGGTAACCGGTCTCACCCCCGGGAGACCGGCCGGTCGGGGTCGCTGATCCAGTCCGACCACGAGCCCGCGTAGAGCGCCGCCCGGACACCAACCAGCTCGAGCGCCAGGAGGTCGTGCACCGCGGTCACCCCGGAGCCGCAGTAGACCGCGACCTCGGTGCCGTCGAGCGGCACGCCGGCAGCCTCGTAGAGCGCCCGAAGCTGCGCGGGGTCGCGGAACCGGCCGTCCACGGCCAGGTTGGTGCCGGTCGGCACGTTGAGGGCGCCCGGGATGTGGCCGGCCACCGGGTCGATGGGCTCCCTCTCGCCGCGGTAGCGCTCGGGCGCCCGGGCGTCGACGAGCGCGGGTACGTCGAGCACGCCGCCGGCCTCGACCACCGGCATCGACCCGGGCCCGGGCTCGAAGTCGCCCTCGGCCGTCTCCACCGGCCCGGTCTCGACCTCCCCGCCGGCCTCCCGCCACGCCCGCCACCCACCGTCCAGCACCCGCACGTCGCCATGGCCGTGGTGGCGCAGCAGCCACCAGCCGCGGGCCGCCGCCTGCCCGCCCCAGTCGTCGTAGGCCACGACGGGGCGGCCGGCAGCGACACCGGCCCGCCGCATCGCCGCCCCGAACACGTCCGGCTCGGGCAGCGGGTGCCGGCCGCCCCGGCCGTCGGGGTGGCCCGGCGGCGCGGCCAGGTCCCGGTCGAGGTCGACGTAGGCCGCACCCGGGACGTGCCCGGCGGCGTACTCCTCGAGCCCGGCCGGTCCGCCGGTGCGGTAGCGCACGTCGAGGACGGTCACCTCGGCGAGCCGCCCGCGGAGCTCGGTGGCGGAGATCAGCGGGGAGGTCACCCCACCATCCTGCACATCAGGCCGCGCTCCGGAACGCCCCAGGGGTGGTGCCCAGCAGCGCCCGGAAGTGCCGGGTCAGGTGCGACTGGTCGTGGAACCCGGTCTCGGCGGCCACCTCGGCGATGGGCCGGCCGTCGAGCAGGAGCCTGCGGGCCCGGTCCAGCCGGCGGCCGACGACGTAGCGGTGCGGAGGCAGGCCGTACTCGCGGCGGAAGACCCGCACCAGGTGCGAGGGGTGGGTGCCGAGCTCACCGGCGAGCGACTCCAGGGTCGGCTGGTCCTCCTCGAGCCGGGTGCGCACCAGCCGCGCCAGCCCAGGGTCGCGGTCCGGCGACGGGGCCGGGACCGACGAGAGGTGGAGCGCGATCCGTTCGGCCACCATCGCCAGCCGGGACTCGGCCTCGAGGGGGTCGGCGCCGGCGCCGAGCCGGGAGTGCAGCGCCGAGACCGCCGCGACGAGCTCGGCGTCGCGCAGCGACGGCGACCGCACCGCGGCTCCGGTGAGCTGCTCGGGGAGCCAGCGCCCGTCGACGTAGAGCACCCGCTTGTCGAAGCCACCCGGGGCGGCCGAGCGCCCGTCGTGGGAGACGTAGGGCGGCAGCACCGTCACCTGCCGGGTGACCGCCTGCTGCCCGACGCCGTCGAGCAGGTAGTCCACGCCACCGGTGTCGACGAGGAGCACGGTCCACTCACCGTGCACGTGCGAGGGGTAGGCGTGCTCGGTGAAGTGCGCGTGCAGCACCTCGGACAGCCCCGGGACCGGCGGCCGCCAGGCCCGCACCCGTTCCGGCGCTCCGGTCATGTCAGGAACGTACAAGACCGGGGGCAACGCGGCAGGGGACGCTCGCGCGGTGAAGTTCGACACCAAGATCGCCGTGCTCGTCCGCGACGACCTCGAGACCTGGCAGCGGCTCAACGTGACCGCGTTCGTGGTCAGCGGGATCGCCGCCTCCCAGCCGCAGGTCATCGGCGAGCCCTACGAGGACGCCGACGGCACGACGTACCTCTCCCTCCTGGGCCAGCCGGTCGTCGTGCTCGAGGCGGACGCGGCCACGCTGAAGGCCGCCCACACCCGGGCGCTGTCCCGGGAGCTGCCGATGAGCATCTACACCGGGGAGATGTTCACGACCGGCCACGACGAGGCCAACCGCTCGGTGGTCCGCGCCGTGCCTCGCGACGACCTCGACCTGGTGGGGATCGCGGTATTCGGGCCGCGCAACGGCGTCGACAGGTCGGTCAAGGGGGCTCGCCTCCACCCCTGACCGGGTCGCGCTTCACCTAGGGTGGCGCCCGTGGCCGAGCTGCAGTTCTTCACGGGGACCATGGACTCCGGCAAGAGCACGCTGGCCCTGCAGACCAACCACAACCGGGCCCAGCGCGGCCTGGTGGGGCGGATCTTCACCAGCCAGGACCGCGCCGGGACGGCCATGCTCTCGAGCCGGCTCGGCCTCCAGCACCAGGCGATCGAGGTCGATGCGGCATTCCACTTCTGGAAGTACGTCGTCGACGAGCTCACCCGGGGCGCCCGGGTGGACTACCTGATCTGCGACGAGGCGCAGTTCTACACCCGCGACCAGGTCGATCAGCTCGCCAAGGTCGTCGACGACCTGCAGCTCGACGTGTTCGCCTTCGGCATCCTCACTGACTTCCGCAGCGAGCTGTTCCCGGGCAGCGCCAGGCTGGTGGAGCTGGCGGACCGGACGCACGTGCTCCAGGTCGAGGCGCTGTGCTGGTGCGGTCGCCGGGCCACCCACAACGCCCGCACCGAGGACGGCGCGATGGTCGTCGAGGGCGAGGTCATCGTCGTGGGCGACGTCGAGCAGGCGGGCGGCGACGCCCCCGAGGGCGGGCCGCCCGAGGTCGCCTACGAGGTGCTGTGCCGGATGCACCACCGCCGGAGGATGACCGCGGCCCGGGCCCACGCCGTGGCGCTCGGCGCCGAGCCGCTGCCGTTCAGCTGACTTCTGGTTGAACTGTCAAGCAGAAGTGGTCGCAATCTGGCCCGGTCGGGCGGTTGCCCCCGGCGCCACCGCATCGGAATGCTCGGGTCCGACCCGGTACCCGGGGTGTCCGCGACGGGGCAGACACGTGACTCTGAGGGGGAACGCAGTGAAGGCTTATCGAATCCTGGCTTACACCATCGCGGTGCTCGTCGTCGTGCAGGCAGGAGCGATCGCGTGGGGCTTCTTCGGTGTCACCAACTTCATCGACGACGGCGGGGTGATCGACCAGGAGTTCCTCGACTGCACGGAGGACTGCGAGTCGATCGGTAGCGCCGACACCGGCTTCGCCATCCACATGTTCTTCAACGGGCTGATCCTGATCCCGTTGGTCTCCCTGACCCTGCTGATCGTCTCCTTCTTCGCCAAGGTGCCGAAGGGCGTGGTCCTCGCAGCGACGATCGTCGTCCTCGTGATCCTGCAGATCCTGGTGCTGCCGGGGCTCTCCCGCTCCGTCGGGTCCGGGTTCGGCGCCCTGCACGGGATCAACGCCCTGGTGCTGATGGGTGTGGCGATCATGGCCGGCCAGCGGGCGTCGGCCGCCCTCGCCTCGGGCGAGCCGGTGCCGAGCCCGGCGGCGCCCACCGTCTGACGGGGTGACCGAGGTACCTCACCGGGCCGGGTGGCGAGCCCGGCTGCCCGGCGTCGTTCGTGCCCGGCCGCGCACGTGGATCGCGGTCGTTGCCAGTCTGGTGGTGCTGGTGCCGCTGGCGTGGATGTGGCAGTCGAGCCTGCTGCCGGACAGCTACGACATGGCAGAGATGGGCTACCCCGACTGGGGCGGCGGTCCGGTCGACGAGCACCACGGGATGCACCACGGCACCCCGGTGAAGGACCTCGTGGCCGATACCGACCGCCCTGCTGACTTCACCGAGACGCTGACGGTCCGGCGGGACGGGGGCGACTACACCGTCAACGGCACCTCCCCCGGCCCGACCATCGACGTGACCGTCGGTCAGCTCGTGGAGATCCACCTGGTCAACGACAACGTCCCCGACGGCATCACCCTGCACTGGCACGGCGTCGATGTGCCCAACGCGGAGGACGGGGTGGCCGGCGTCACCCAGGACGCGGTCGACGAGGGCGAGGAGTTCGTATACCGGTTCGTCCCCGACCAGGCCGGCACCTACTGGTACCACTCCCACCAGGTCTCGCACGAGCAGGTCCGGCGCGGCCTCCTGGGTGCCCTGGTGGTGCATCCCGACACCGAGGTGGCGGGGGTCCACGAGGAGCTGGCCGTGCTGCACCGCTACGGCGGTACGCCGACCATCAACGGCGAGGAGGGGACGAGCGAGGTCGACGCCCGGCCCGGCGACCAGGTGCGGCTGCGGGTCATCAACACCGACAACGGGCTGGCCCCGCTGTGGGTGACCGGTGCGCCCTACCAGGTCGTCGCCGTGGACGGCCGCGACGTCAACGAGCCCGATCCGATAGAGGACGAGAAGTACCCCGTGCCCGCCGGCGGACGGGTAGACCTGGGCTTCGTCGTGCCCCCTGACGGCGTCCGGGTCGACTTCGGCGCCGGCAACACGATGGTCTTCGGCGGCGACCCGACCGATGGGGACGAGCCGCGCGCGCCCGAGGACTTCGTGGACCTGCTGGGCTACGGGCAGCCGGCCGACCTCGGCTTCGACCCGGCGGACGCGGACCGGCGCTTCGACTACCGCATCGGTCGTCGGCCCGGTTTCCTCGACGGCCGGCCCGGCCTCTGGTGGACGGTCAACGGCCACCTGTACCCCGACGTGCCCATGTACATGGTGTCCGAGGGCGACGTGGTCGTCTTCACCATCGACAACGGGAGCGGCGACAACCACCCGATGCACCTGCACGGCCACCACGCCGTGGTCCTGTCGCGCAACGGCGAGCCGGCCACGGGCAGCCCGTGGTGGATCGACTCGTTGGAGGTGAAGGACGGTGAGACCTTCGAGATCGCCTTCGTGGCCGACAACCCGGGGATCTGGATGGACCACTGCCACAACCTGCCGCACGCGCAGCAGGGGCTGGTCGCTCACCTCATGTACACGGGGGTGGACTCGTCGTTCCGCGTCGGCGGGAAGCCCGGCAACCAGCCCGAGTGAGCCGGCAGCTCAGCGGGCCTGACAGTTCTGCGAGAAGCCGGCCGGGCCGAGCGCGGTCAGGGCCGGGGTGCTCTCGATGCCGACCTCGGCCGCCAGCTCGGCCTGCCAGGCCTTCTCGCCCTTCCTGGCGGCCGTGATCCGGCGCTCGTCGATCCCGTTCGCCCAGACGACGTACGCCGCCATCACTTCGGCGGAGTCCTTCGCGGCCGGTGGCACCGTGACCTTCGCGAGGTCGGCGTCGAACCCGTCCAGCAGCGCCTTGTGGGCGGGCCAGGTCGTGACCCACTCCGTCGCGGGCACGTCGGTGCTCCCGCCGCGGGTGGCCTCGACGACCTTCGGCAGCAGCGCGTCGCAGAGCGAGTTGACCGCGTCGAGGTAGGCCTGCCTCCCGGGGTCGACGGCCGGAGCAGCGGTCGTGGCGGCCGAGCTCGTTGCCGACTCTGGCCGCGGGCCGGATGCGGGGCCGGATGCGGGGTCGGAGCCGGTGTCGGAGCCGGTGTCGGAGCCGGGCGAGCAGCCGATCAGGGCCGCGGCGGCGCCGGTGGCCACCAAGCAGCGCACGGTGAGCGGGACTCCGACCATGGCCGCATCGTGCCGCCGGGGAGCTCAGCCGACAAGGATCGGGATCAGCATCTCATCCGGCGTGAGCGACCCGTGCAGCCCGATCAGGCTCATCTCGTAGCCGAAGTCGCGGCGGGAGAACATCCCCACGTCGCCGCGGGCGGCGACCACCACGTCGCCGAGCCGCGGCAGGACGGACTCGGTCACCGGTCCGAACCAGCCACGCTCGATCGCGTCCTCGCGGAGCAGGACCACCGCGCGGTTGCCCAGCAGCTCGCTCCAAGCACCGGCCACCGCCGAGGCGGCACCCTCCGCGCAGTAGAGGTGCCGGAACCGCGCCTCGCCCCCGAGCAGGACCAGCCCGTCGCGAAGCTCGTCGTGGTCGTCGACGTCGAGCCGGGACGCGGGATCGGTCGCGTCGACCATCCCGTGGTCGGCCACGACCACGAGCCGCACCTCGTCCGGCAGGGACTCCCGCAGCTGGACCGTCTCGGCGTCGATCGCGGCGAGCTGCTGGAGCCACTGGGCCGAGTCGACGCCGTAGCGGTGCCCGGTCCAGTCGAGGTCGCCGTCGTAGAGGTAGGTGAGCGAGGGACGGTGCGCCGACCCGGCCACCGCACCGGCGATGCGCTCGCCGATCCGGTCCGCGCCGATATAGCCGGCTCCTCGATGGGCCGCGACCGTGAGGCCGCTGCGGTCGAACTCACGCTTGTTGACCACGTCGACGCGAACCCCGGCGTGGGCCAGCCGGGAGAACGCGGTCGGATGCGGCTGCCACTCCAGCGGGTCGACCGACTTGTCCCAGAACAGCGCGTTGAGCAGCTTCTCGGTCCCGGGCACCCGGCTGGTGAAGCCGACCACGCCGTGCGTCCCGGGCGTCAGGCCGGTCCCGAGCGAGGTGAGGCTGGTGGCCGTGGTCGACGGGACGCCGGCGGTGCCGGGCTCGACGCCGTCCAGCAGGGAGGAGAGGTACGGCGCGGCGTGGGCGTACTTCTGCAGCAGCCGGGAGCCGAGGCCGTCGACGAGGAAGACGACGTAGGCCGGCGCCGCGGGCAGCTCCAGGGCCGACGGGGGCGGCAGCACGTCGGTGCCGAGTGCGCGGCCGACGGCGGGCACGACGTCCCCGAGCCCGCGCCGGCCGTAGGCGGGCTCGACGAAACCGCTCAACTCGAGTGGGTCCGGGCGGACAGCTGCTCGGCGAACGACAACAGCCCGGCCACCGCGTCCTCGCCGTCGGCGGCGGCCGACACCCGCAGCGAGAAGTCGTCGGAGGCCAGCACACCGGTGTAGCCGTGGTCGGCCTCGCACTGCGGGTCGTCACAGGCGGCCGGCTCGAGGTCCAGGCGGCCGACGCCGCCCCAGCCGAGGGTGATGACGGCCTCCGCCGGCGGGGCCGAGCCCTTGGTCGGGTTGGCCACCATCCTGGTCACGACCACCGAGGTGACCGAGCTGAGCCGGATCGCCTCGGACGACGTCGAGGTGTAGGGCTCGGGCAGCAGGTCGTCACCGGCGTGCTCGTCGGTGTGGACGATGATCAGGCGGCTCGGGGTGAGCACCATGACCGAGAGGTGACGGCGCACCTCGTCGCGGTCGAAGGTCGGCTCGTGGTGCACGTAGTAGGAGACCACCCGTTCCCCCGCGACCGCAGCGGAGACACTGTCGATGACCACCTCGGGGTAGTAGCCGGTGCGGTCGATCGCGTCCCGCAGCTCGAGGCTGCGGTCCTGGTCGTCGGTGGTGCGGAGAGGCATGTGGTGGAGTCTGGCACGAGCCTGTCTGCCTCACCCGGGGGCGGTGTCCCCCGGCACCGACGGCATCCGGCGCACGAACCAGTCCGAGCGCGGGTCGGTGACCGGCTCCACCCGGGCCGCGGCGGTGAGCACCGTCGAGCCCGTCGCCCCCGCCAGCACCAGCGACAGCTCCAGCGAGCGGACCTGCGGCAGGTCGTTCTGCAGCTGCGCGACCCGCTGGATGAGCCGCTCCACCTCGTCGACGTCGACGACCTCGCTGCCGCGGTAGCCGAACAGCATCGGCGAGGAGCGGACCTCGCGGACCATCGCAGCGGTGTCGTGCTTGTAGAGCGGCGGGATCCGGTAGGACACGTCCGAGAGCAGCTCGATGACCGGTCCGCTGATGCCGAAGGAGACGACCGGGCCGAACAGCGGGTCCTCGAGGCTGCGGATGGCGATCGGTACGCCGGGCGGGGCGTTCTTCTGCACGACGTACCCGGCCTGGTCCGGCTCGCCGACGACCTCCAGGAGGCTCTCCCAGGCGTCGCGCATCTCCGACGGCGAGTCGATGTTGCGCCAGACGTGCGCCAGGTCGGGGCGCTCGCGGACCCGCTCGGCGGTGGCCTTGAGGACGACGTCCCAGCCGAGCTCGCGGCCGGCTTTCTGCGCCGCGCGCAGGGTCGTGACCGGGCGGCTCTCCCACAGGTGGATGTCGTAGGCGGCGAGCAGCTCGGTCAGTGCCGCGTCGTCGAGGTCGGCCCCGTCCGGCTGCGCCGCGAGCGCGCGGCCGATGACCTGCTGGGCCCGGGCCAGGTCGACCGCCTCCGGGTCGGCTGCCTCGCCGTCGGGGGTGCGGAGCCAGACGGCGTACTCGACCACCCGGGCGAGCGCCCGCACCGCGGCCTCGACGGCCGGGTAGGACGGCACCGATCCGCGGCCGGCCGTGGAGCCCGCGACGTCGGGGACCCGGAGCAGCTCCGGGATGCCCTCGGCCCCGAGGAAGGTTGAGACCAGCGGCTTGTCGGACTGCTCGCCGACGGCGGCCAGCACGTTGGCGATCTGCTCGCCCGCGACGTTGAGCGGCGGGATGTAGACGACGACCACCGCGTCGATGTCCGGGTCGTCGATCGCGTCGTCGAGGGCGTCCTCGAAGTCCTCCGGGGTGGGCTCCGCGCTCAGCGCGACCTGCTTGTTGACGACCAGCCCGACCGCGGCCGCGGCGTCCGCGGCGAGCAGCCCGAGCGCATCGGAGTTGCCGACGATCGCGACCCGCCGGCCGCGCGGCAGCGGCTGGTGCGCGACGAGCTGGGCGACGTCGAACAGGTCGTCGAGGGTGTCGACCTGGATCACCCCGGCCTGGCGGAACATCGCGTCCACGGCCTGCGGCGGGGCGGCGATCCTGCGTACCGAGTGGCCCATCGGGATGCCCTGGGTGGTGCGGCCGGAGCGGACCGCGATGATCGGCTTGCGGAGCGAGACCCGGCGCGCGATGCGCGAGAACTTGCGCGGGTTGCCGATCGACTCGAGGTACATCATCACGACCTCGGTCGACTCGTCCTCCTCCCAGTACTGCAGGAGGTCGTTGCCCGACACGTCGGCGCGGTTGCCGGCGCTGACGAACGTCGACAGCCCCAGGCCGCGGGCGTTGACCTTCTCGAGGATCGCCGAGCCGAGCGCACCGGACTGGCAGAAGAACCCGGCCCGGCCGCGTGGCGGCATCAGCCCGGCCAGCGAGGCGTTGATCGAGACCGCGGGGTCGGTGTTGATGATGCCGAGGGCGTTCGGGCCGATCAGCCGGACGCCGTACGAGCGCGAGAGGCCGACCAGCCGGCGCTGCCGCTGCCGCCCCTCCTCACCGGTCTCCGCGAAGCCCGAGGAGATCACCACCAGGCCGTGCACGCCCTTGGCGGCGCAGTCGAGCACGACGTCCTCGACCGACTCGGCCGGCACCGCGACGATCGCGACGTCCACGTCGTCGTGGATGTCGCTGACGTTGGTATAGGTGGGCAGGCCGGACACGGCTCGGGCGCTGGGGTTGACGGCGTAGACCCGACCGGTGAAGTCGCCGGTCACGAGGTTGCGCACCAGCGCCTGGCCGATCGTGTCCTGCCGCCGGCTGGCGCCGATCACCGCGACGGACCGGGGGTTGAGGAACCGGTGGATCGACGCCGCCTCGGCGACGTGCTCGCGGCCCTGCATGATCCCGATCGCGGTGTCGGTCGGCTCGATGGGGAACTCCAGCTGGAGCACTCCTTCGTCGTAGGCGCTGACCACGCGGTAGCCGGCGTCCCGGAAGGTCTGGATCATCCGCTGGTTGTCGGGCAGCACGTCGGCCACGAACCGCTCGATCCCGCGCTCCCGGCCCGCCTGGGCGAGGTGCTCGAGCAGGATCTGGGCGATCCCCCGCCCCTGGTGCTGGTCCTCGACGAGGAAGGCGACCTCGGCCTCACCGGGCGAGACCACGTCGTAGCGCCCCACCGCGATCATCTGGCCCTGCAGCGTCAGCACGAACGCCACCCGGTGGTCGTGATCCACGTGGGTGAACCGCTCGACGTCCCGGTCCGACAGGGTCGGCATCGGCGAGAAGAACCGGTAGTACTTCGACCGGTCGGAGACCCGGCCGTAGAACTCCACGAGCAGCTCGGCGTCCTCGGGCCGGATCGGCCGGATGTGCGCGGTCTTGCCGTCGCGCAGCACGACGTCGGCCTCCCAGTGCCGCGGCGGCTCCACCGCCGTCGCCTGCTCCGAGCCGCTCACGGGCTTCATCGTATGAGAGGCACGGGGGTGAGCTGCGGCCGCAGCGAAGCCACCTGGCCCACCACCGCTCATCGCGCCTGTCGAGATGGCCGCCGGTCAGGCATCCAGCCCGGGCTGCGGCGGTCTCGACAGGCTCGACCAGCGGTGGCCCCATCCCAACGCAGCCGTCAGAAGCCAGAAACCCCTCAACGACGGGGATCCGCGGCGTGCCACCGCCGGATCGCGAACAGCCGCGGGAGAGGATGGGGCCATGGCACGGCGCAGCACCAAGCAGGACCTCCCTGACGACTTCGAGGAGCACATCCTCGACACCGACATCAGGCAGGAGATGGAGTCGTCGTTCCTCGAGTACGCCTACTCCGTCATCTACTCCAGGGCGCTCCCCGACGCCCGCGACGGGCTCAAGCCCGTGCAGCGCCGGATCCTCTACACGATGAACGACATGCGGCTCCTGCCCGACCGCGGGCACGTCAAGTGCGCACGCGTGGCCGGGGAGGTCATGGGCCGGCTGCACCCGCACGGCGACGGCGCGATCTACGACGCCCTGGTCCGGATGGCACAGCCCTGGTCGATGCGGCTGCCGATGGTCGACCCGCACGGCAACTTCGGCTCCCCCGGCGGCGACGACCCGCCCGCGGCGATGCGCTACACGGAGTGCCGGATGACGCCGGCCGCGGTCGCGATGACCGCCTCCATCGACGAGGACACCGTCGACTTCAAGCCCAACTACGACAGCCGCGAGCTGGAGCCGGTCGTGCTGCCCGCGGCGATCCCCAACCTGGTCGTCAACGGCTCGACCGGCATCGCGGTCGGCATGGCCACCAACATGGCTCCCCACAACCTCGTCGAGGTGGTGCAGGCGCTCCGCCACCTCGTCTCGCACCCCGGCACCGACGTCGAGGGGCTGATGCGGTTCATCCCCGGTCCCGACCTGCCCACCGGCGGCAAGATCGTCGGCCTCGAGGGCATCCGCGACGCCTACGAGAGCGGGCGTGGCAGCTTCCGGATGCGCGCCACCGCCCGGGTCGAGACGGTCGGCCGGCGCAAGGGCATCGTGGTGACCGAGCTCCCCTACGCCGTGGGCCTGGAGAAGATCGTCGAGCGGATCAAGGTGCTGGTGCAGAGCAAGAAGCTCCAGGGCATCGCCGACGTCAAGGACCTCACCGACATGGCCAACGGCACCCGCCTGGTCATCGAGGTCAAGAACGGCTTCGTCCCCGAGGCGATCCTCGAGCAGCTCTACAAGCTGACCCCGATGGAGGAGTCCTTCGGCATCAACAACGTCTGCCTGGTCGACGGCCAGCCGCGCACGCTGGGCCTCAAGCAGCTGCTCGAGGTCTTCCTCGAGCACCGCTACGACGTCGTACGCCGCCGTTCGGCGTTCCGCCGCGACAAGAAGGCCGAGCGGCTGCACCTGGTCGACGGCCTGCTGATCGCACTGCTCGACATCGACGAGGTCATCCAGGTCATCCGCGGCAGCGACGACGCCGCGGCCGCGCGCGAGCGGCTGATGAGCGTCTTCGACCTGTCCGAGGCCCAGGCGAGCTACATCCTCGAGATGCAGCTACGCCGGCTCACCCGGTTCAGCCGGATCGAGCTGGAGAAGGAGCAGGAGACGCTGCGCCGCGAGATCGAGGAGCTCGAGGCGATCCTGGCCGACGAGGCGCTGCTGAAGAAGGTGGTCTCCGACGAGCTGGCCGAGGTGGCCAAGACCTACGGCACCCCGCGCCGTACGGTCCTGCTCGGCGGCACCCTGCCCACGATGACCCAGGCGCCGGCCGAGATCACCGACGACCCCTGCTTCGTCATGCTCTCCTCGAGCGGGCTCCTCGCCCGGACCGACGGCGACGAGCCGGTCGGCGAGGGGGGCGACCGGGCCAACCACGACGTCGTCGTCTCGGCGGTCCTGGCGACCGCCCGCGGGCAGGTCGGGCTCGTCACCTCCCGGGGCCGGCTGATCAAGCTCGACGTGCTCGACCTCACCGCCGCGATCGTTCCGCCGTCGGCCAACCACCCCAACCTCAACGGCTGCCTGCCGGTCAGCGAGCTCATCGCCCTCGAGCCGGGCGAGCGCGTGCTGGCCCTCAGCAGCCTCACCGAGGCCGGGCCCGGGCTGGCCCTCGGCACCAGGTACGGCGTGGTCAAGCGGGTCAACCCCGAGGTCCTGGCCAAGGACGAGTGGGAGGTCATCCGGCTCGACGACGGCGACGAGGTGGTCGGCGCGGTCGAGCTCGCCACGGGTGCCGAGACGCTCTGCTTCATCAGCAGCGACGCCCAGCTCCTCCACTTCGGTGCCGGCTCGGTGCGCCCGCAGGGCCGGTCCGGCGGGGGTATCGCGGGCATCCGCGTGGCTCCGGGCGAGCGGGTGGTGTGGTTCGGCGCGCTCGCCGGCGCCGCTGACGGCAACGTCGTGGTCACCGCCTCCGGCTCGTCCACCGCGCTGCCCGGCACGGAGCCGGGCGCGGTCAAGGTGACGCCGTTCTCCGACTACCCCGGCAAGGGCCGGGCCACCGGCGGTGTCCGGTGCCACCGCTTCCTCAAGGGCGAGGACACCCTCGTCGCGGCGTGGGCGGGCGACGCGCCGGCCCGGGCGGCGGCGGCCAGCGGCGCCCCGGTCGACCTGCCGGACGCCACCGGCAAGCGCGACGGGTCCGGCACCCCGGGGAGCCAGCCGATCGCCGCGGTGGCGGGTCCGGTCGGCGCCCGGCTCGGCCGCTTCGCGTCACCGCCGTCGTGAGCGGGGCCTGTGCGAGGCTGACCCCGTGATGCTGTCCGTGGCCGTCCGCGCGCGCCGGCTGGCCGCTCCGCTGGTGCTCGGACTGGCCCTGGTCACGCTGAACGCGTGCAGCGACGACAACGGTGGCAGCAAGAAGGACCCCGAGGAGGCGCTCGCCGCGGCCAAGCGGACGCTCGACGAGACCAGCGGGGTCAAGATCGAGATGTCGACGAAGGACCTGCCGAACGGCGTCACCGGCATCACCGCCGCCGAGGGCACGGGCGTCCACCCCTCGGCGTTCGAGGGCACCTTCAAGCTGAGCGTCAACGGGCTGCCCGCCGACGCCGACGTCATCGCGGTCGAGGGCAAGACCTACGCCAAGAACTCCCTGCTGCTGCCCGACTGGACGCCGATCGACCCCGCCGACTACGGCGCCCCCGACCCGGCCAAGCTGATGGACCCCGACGGCGGGTTCTCCGGGCTGCTGTCGGCGGCCGAGGACGTCAAGACCGGCGACACCGTGCGCGGCGGCGAGGACAACAAGGAGATCCTCACCGAGTACACCGGGACCATCGCCAGCGACGCCGTCAGCGCCCTCATCCCGTCCGCCGAGGGTGACTTCGAGTTCACCTACACGATCAGCGAGGACGACGAGCTCCGCGGGGCGGTGCTCAAGGGCGCCTTCTACGGCGAGGAGCACGGCGACGTGACCTACACGCTGACCCTCGACGACTACGGCACCCAGAAGGACATCACGGCGCCGTGACCGGCCAGGTCCCGGAGGTGAGCAGGCCCCGCTCGCCGCGGGTCCTCCTCACCCTCGCTGCCGTCGCGGTGGCCTTCGCCGCGGCAGACACCTACGTGGTCGTGCTCGCACTGCCGGAGATGATGGGCAGCGTCGGCGTCCCGATCGACGAGCTCCAGCGCGCGGCGCCGATCGTCTCCGGCTTCCTGCTCGGCTACGTCGCCATGCTGCCGCTGATCGGCAGGATCGCCGACCTGCGCGGCCGGCTGCCCGTCCTGACCGCCGCGCTGGTCGTCTTCGCGGCCGGCTCGCTGGTGACCGCCCTCGCCTACGACCTGCCCAGCATGGTGGTCGGCAGGTTCCTGCAGGGCGTCGGCGGCGGCGGCCTGGTCCCGGCCACGCTCGCCCTGGTCGCCGACCTCTACCCAGCTGACAGACGCGGCGTACCCCTCGGCGTCGTCTCGGCGGTCCAGGAGCTCGGCTCGGTCGTCGGCCCGCTGTTCGGCGCGGTGGTCCTCGCGCTGGCCGACTGGCCGGAGATCTTCCTCATCAACTTCGCGGTGGGCCTGGTGCTGGCCGCGGCGATCCGCGCGACCGGAGGGTCCGAGCCGGTCACCGGGCAGCCTCCGAGACCACCGCAGCGACGGCACCTGCCCGACCTGATCGGGCTGGTCCTCCTCCTGGTCACCCTCGTCGTCGGCGGGATCGTCCTCCTCCGCCCGTCGAGCCTGGTCAGCGACCTGACCTGGGGTGAGTACTTCATCCCCTTCGCCGGCGAGGGCCGCTGGCTGACCCCGGTCGGCGTGGTCGCGATGGCCGGGCTGCTGCTGTTCCTCCTCCGCTGCGCCACCGCGAAGCGGCCGCTGGTCGACCTGCGCGGCTGGGGGCGCAGCGCGCGCGAGGCGGACCTCACCGGCGCCCTGCTCCTCGCGATCGCGCTCGGCGGCATCATCCTCGCCTTCGCTACCGCGGACCCCTCGGTGCAGGTCTTCTCCGACCAGGGGTGGTGGTACCTCCTCGGCTCCGCGGTGGCCACGGTCGCCCTGGTCCTGCACCTGCGCCGGGCCGAGGCGCCCCTGCTCCCCCGCGGTGCGCTGCGTCGTACGCCGGCCTGGGGCGCCGTCGTGGTGAGCTTCTTCGTCGGCGCGGCACTGATCGCGGCCCTCATCGACATCCCGATCTACGCCCGGACCACCGTCTACCGCAGCTCTCAGCTGATGGCCGCCCTAGTGCTGGTCCGGTTCCTGGTCGCGCTGCCGGTCGGGGCCGTGGTCGGCGGCTACCTGATCCGGACCCGCAGCGCCGGGGTGGTGGCCGCGGCCGGCATGGCCATGTCCGCGGTCGGGTTCGGGCTGATGTCGCGCTGGGGCGTCGACACGCTGCACGACCCCTCGTCCAACGTGGCCCTGGTGATCTGTGGCTTCGGCTTCGGCCTGGCGCTGGCGCCCGTCAACGCGGCGGTCCTGGCCGCCACCGAGGCCGAGGTGCACGGCGTCGCGACCGCGATGGTGGTGGTCGCCCGGATGGTCGGCATGCTCGTCGGCATCTCGGCGCTGACCACGATCGGGCTGCACCGCTACTACGCCAAGCAGGACGCGCTCCAGAGCGTCGCCGAGGTGTGCGGCGGACCGAAGATGTGCGGGGCCTACCGCGACCTGCAGAAGGCCGCCGGCGTGGCTCAGGAGCAGACCGTCTTCCTCGGCGCCGTGTTCTGCGCGGTCGCGGCAGGCGTGCTCGCGCTGGTGCTCTTCCGGCACGCGGCCACCCGCTCGGTCGATGCCGCCGAGGCGCTCCGCTCCGTGGGCTGAGGTCGGGCTGGCCTCGCCGACCCGTTAGCGTTCGCAGACGTGGGCGAGGACGAGACCGGGTTCGACGACCTGCTGGCGGCCAACCGCGCGTACGCCGCGACCTTCGACCTCGCCGGCTTCGACGGCATCGCGCACGCGGGGGTCGCCATCGTCACCTGCATGGACTCCCGGATCGACCCGCTTACCATGGTCGGCCTGCGGCCGGGCGACGCGAAGATCTTCCGCAACCCCGGCGGCCGGGTCACCGAGCAGGCGCTGGAGGCGCTCGTGCTCGGGGTGCACCTGCTCAACGTGAGCCGGATCCTGGTGGTCCCCCACACACGGTGCGCGATGACCGCCGCCTCCGAGCGAGAGCTGCGCCAGCGGATCGCGGAGTCCGCCGGCGTCTCGGCCGACTGGCAGATGTTCAGCGTCGTCACCGACCAGCTGGCCGCGCTCGAGGACGACATCCAGGCCATCCGCTCGCACCCGCTGATCCCGGACTCGGTCCGGGTCGGGGGCTTCGTCTACGACGTCGACACCGGGCTGCTCGAGCAGCGGTTCTAGTGGCCCGTATGGGCCATGGGCCGCTGCCCCGGACCAGCGGAGAATCGACGCATGCTGCTCGAACGCGAGCTCCAGCTCGCGACCCTGGACGAGTACGCCGCCGACGCGCGGCGTGGTGAGGGCCGGCTGGTGCTCGTCTCCGGCGAGGCCGGGGTCGGCAAGTCGGCGCTCGTCGAGGAGTTCGAGCGCCGCGAGCCCGACGCTGTGTGGGGCTGGGGCGCCTGCGACGGCCTGTTCACGCCGCGGCCGCTCGGACCGCTGCTCGACATCGCGGGGCAGCTCGGTGGCCCACTGCGCGAGACCATCGCTCGCGGGTCGACCCGGGAGGAGATCTTCCAGGCGCTGCTGGGTGCATTGGCCGGCTCGCGCGACCTGACCGCGCTCGTCTTCGAGGACGTGCACTGGGCCGACGAGGCGACGCTGGACCTGCTGCGCTTCGTCGGGAAGCGGCTGCGCACCCAGCAGGTGCTGGTCTTCGTCACCTACCGGGACGACGAGGTCGCCCCCGGCCATCCGCTGCGGCGCTGCCTGGCCCAGCTGTCGACCCAGCGGAGCACGCGCCGGGTCGACGTACCCCGGCTCACCGCATCGGCGGTGCGGGTGCTGGCGGCCGGGTCGGGCCGGCCCGCGGACGAGCTGCACCACCTGACCGGGGGCAACCCGTTCTTCCTGACCGAGGTGCTGCACGACCGAGGGAGCCGGCTGCCTGCCTCGGCCCGCGAGGCGGTGCTGGGCCGCGTCGACGCGCTCACCCGACCCGCCCGCCGGGCGCTCGAGGTCGCCTCGCTGCTCGGCTCCCGCGTCGACCTCGAGCTGCTGGACGCCGTGGCGGACCCTAGCCCGGAGGCGGTCGACGAGCTGGTCGACAGCGGGCTGCTGGTGCCGGACGGGCCGGACCTGCGGTTCCGCCACGAGATCACGAGGCGGGCCGTCGAGGACGGCCTGCCTCCGCATCGCAGCGCCCCGCTCCACGGGCGGATCCTGGCCCTGCTCCGCGCAAAGGACGTCGACGACGACGCCCGACTCGCCTACCACGCCGAAGGAGCCTCGGACGCGGTTGCCGCGCAGGCTCACGCAACCTTGGCCGCGCAGTACGCCGCCGCGCTGGGCTCGCACCGCGAGGCGGCGGCCCAGTACGAACGCGCGCTGCGCTGGGCGGGTGCCGGTGACGACCGGACCCGGGCCCTGCTCCTCGACGGACTGGCCGACGAGTACGGCCTGCTCGACCGGTGGGAGGACTCCCTCGAGACCCGGGAGACCGCGCTGGAGCTCTGGCGGACCGTGGGTGACGGGCTGCGCGAGGGCGACGGGGTCCGCCGGCTCTCGACGGCCTACTGGCGGCTGTGCAGAGGCCAGGAGTCCGACGCGGCGAGCAGGCAGGCCGTGGAGCTGCTGGAGCCACTCGGCGAGACCGAAGAGCTGGCCCGCGCGCTGGCCGGCGAGGCGTCGACGACGGCGATGGCCGGCGACTACGAGGTCTCGCTCAGCGTGGCCGACCGGGCTTTGCCGATGGCCGAGAGGCTCGGTCTCCTCGACGTCGTCAGCGACGTGCTCAACACCATCGCCTGCATCCAGCAGCACCTTCGCAGACCTTGGCAGGAGGCGCTCGAGCGCTCCCTGGCGGTCGCGCTGGACGCCGGCGCCGACAGCGCCGCCGGCCGCGCCTACGCCAACCTCCAGGCCAGCGCGACCGCGTCATTGGACTTCTCGTTGGCCGAGCGGATCTACGACGAGGGCCTCGAGTACTGCGAGACCCACGACATGCCGACCTACGTGAACTGCCTCCTCGGCGGCCGGGTCGTGAACCTCGAGGCGACCGGGCGGTTCGAGGAGGCCGTGGCGCTGGGGCTCGGCCGGATGGCCGCTGCCGAGCTCTCCCCCGTCAACAGGTTGTCGACCCACTTCACCGTGGGGAAGATCCTGGCCCGGCGCGGCAACCCTGAAGCGTGGGAGCAGCTGGACACCGCGCTGGCCGACGGGACGGCCCTCGGTGAGGCGCAGTACCTCGCGCCCATCCATCTGGCGCGGGCGGAGGCCTACTGGCTCGAGGGCGACACGTCGGCCGCGGTCGCCGAGTGCCGGCTGGCCGCAGCCACCGCCGAGCACGTGGACCCCGCCACCCGCGGCATGGTCGACACCTGGCTGGCGCGGCTGGGCCTCGAGCCGCTGGGCCTGACCGTCGAGGCGGCGTACGCCGTCCAGCTGAGCGGCGACGTCGACGAGGCCGTCTCGACCTGGGACGCGCTGGGCGCGCCGTACGACGCCGCGCTGACCCTTCTGGACAGCCCCCACGAGGACCACTGGCGCGAGGCCGTGACCAGGCTGGACGCGCTCGGGGCGGAGGCGACCGCCCGGCTGGCACGGCGGAAGCTGCGCGAGGCCGGTGCGCGCGGCGTACCGGTCGGACCACGCCGCACCACCCGGGAGCACTCGCACGGCCTCACCCGCCGCGAGCAGGAGGTCGTGGAGGAGCTCGCCCAGGAACAGACCAACGAGGAGATCGCGGCGCGCCTGGTGATCTCGGCCAAGACCGTCGACCACCACGTCTCCTCTGTGCTGGCCAAGCTCGGCGTGGCGAACCGGCACGAGGCCGTCACGAAGGCCCGCCGACTCGGCCTGCTCCCCGCGCAGGACCCGCAAAGTGGGGAG